>NC_015579.1 GCF_000253255.1 Novosphingobium sp. PP1Y
CGGGCGCATTTTCGACCACGAACTGGTATCCGCCGTGCAGCGCATCGCCGGCAACGGCACTGGCGATACGCGCTGGAAGGTGCCCGGCGTGCTCGACTGGTCGACCGGCATCTATAATCCCCATGTCGATGTGACCCGCGATACGACCACGCTTTACGCCTCGGACCGCGACATCTTCCTGTTCCTTGTCGACGATTTGAACCCGATTGAGGCGGGCAAGCTGCCCGACGGATCCCCGGACCTGTTCTTTCGCGGCTTCTACTGCTGGAATTCCGAAGTGGGCGCCAAGACACTCGGCATCGCGAGCTTCTATCTGCGGGCTGTGTGCCAGAACCGCAATTTGTGGGGCGTCGAGGACTTTCAGGAAATCTCGATCCGCCATTCCAAGTATGCCGCGTTCCGTTTCGCCCATGAGGCGGCGCCGGCCCTGACGCGCTTTGCCGATTCATCGCCTATGCCATTCATCAACGGCATCAAGGCGGCTCGCGCAAGGATCGTAGCGCGCAGCGATGAGGACCGCGTCGATTTCCTGCGTAAGCGGGGCTTCTCGCGCGCCGACACGACCAGGATCGTGGACACGGTTCTTGCCGAGGAAGGGCATCCGCCCACGAGCGTATTCGACTTCGTCCAGGGCATCACCGCCCTCGCGCGTCGCAAGACCAACCAGGATGCAAGGCTCGACCTCGAGGGCAAGGCCAAGAAGCTCTTCGATCGCGCGTCCTGACTTCGGAGGGCAACCGGAGGCGTCGATCCTGATGCCTCCGGCCGCGCCCGTTCCTCGCTCCCAGCCGTCGCTGCCTGGCGCCGTCCTCTCAGAGTCAGAGGGCGGTGCCCTCGTTCGTGACGGGTTGGAAAGCCGAGAGAGAGGCTCCCGGCTGCTCGTCGCGGAGTACATTTCCATGGCTACTGCTGCAAAGAAGATCACCCTGTCGACGTCGAGCGACATTCCCTTCAACAAGCTGATGCTGAGCCAGTCGAACGTCCGGCGCATCAAGGCCGGCGTCTCTATCGAGGAACTCGCCGAGGATATCGTGCGTCGCGGCCTGCTCCAGGGCCTGAGCGTGCGCCCTGTCACCGACGAGGCCGGTGCCGAGACCGGCATGTTCGAGATTCCGGCCGGCGGGCGCCGTTACCGCGCGCTAGAACTGCTGGTAAAGCAGAAGCGCCTTGCCCGCACTGCGCCGGTTCCGTGTATCGTGCGCGCAGAGGGCCTTGCCGAGGAAGACTCGCTTGCTGAAAATGTGCAGCGCGCACCCTTGCATCCTCTCGACCAGTTCCGGGCATTTCTGGCCCTTCGCGAGAAAGGCCAGTCCGAAGAGGAAATCGCCGCGGCATTCTTCGTTTCGGTCAATGTCGTCCGGCAGCGGTTGAAGCTGGCTTCGGTGTCGCCGCGCTTGCTCGAGGTCTATGCCGAGGATGGTCTGGGCCTTGATCAACTCATGGCCTTTACGGTGACGAGCGACCACGAGCGCCAGGAACAGGCCTATGAACGGCTAAATCAGGCCTACGACAAACACCCCCATACGATCCGGCGCCTGCTGACCGAGGAATCGGTTCGTGCATCGGATAAGCGCGTCCAGTTCATCGGCCTCGATCCCTATCTTGAAGCCGGCGGCACGATCATGCGCGACCTGTTTCAGGGTGACGATGGCGGGTGGCTGCAGGACGTCGCGCTCGTCGACATGCTTGTGACCGAGCGGCTGAACGAGGAAGCGGATGCCGTTGCTGCGGAAGGCTGGAAGTGGGTCGAGACGGCACCCGACTTTCCCTACGGTCATACCTATGGTCTGCGCCAATTGTTTGGTGAACCTTCGCCTCTGACCGCAGAAGAGGAAACTTCCCGCGAGGCATTGCAGGCCGAATACGACCGACTGACCGAGGAATATGCGAGCGCCGGCGAGTTGCCCGATGATATCGACGCACGCTTCGGCGAACTCGAGACGGCCCTTGAAGCGTTCGAAGCCCGGCCCATGCGTTTCGAACCCGACGACATGGCGCGGGCAGGGGCCTTCGTCAGCATTGCGCCGGGCGGCGTGCTGCGCATCGAGCGGGGCTACGTGCGCGACGAGGACGAACAGTCGTTCGAATGCCTCGGTGAACCGGAACGCAGCGATGCGATTGCCGCTGTTATGGGCGATGCTGGTGAGCAGTGTCTGACTGGCCAAGCCGGATCGCCGCAGTCCGAGGCGGAGGAGGACGAAGACCTTTCCCCGATCTCCGATCGGCTCATGACTGAATTGTCGGCGCATCGTACCCTGGCCCTGCGTCAGGCTCTTGGCGATGAGCCCGACATGGCCTTCCTCGCCGCGCTCCACGCTCTGACACTCCAGGTCTTCTACCATTACCGCACGGACAGTTGCCTGGACCTCGATCTCAAGAGCGTGAGTTTCGGGGCGCAGGCGTTGGGGCTCAATGACAGTGTCTGCGCGCAGGCAATCCGCACCCGCCATGACGATTGGGCCGCATTGCTCCCCAAGGAATCCGCGGAACTGTGGGAGGCACTCGGCGACTGGGACGAGGCCCGGCGCCGGGCGCTCTTCGCGCATGTCGTCAGCATGTCGGTCAATGCCTTGCACGAAGCCTGGAACCGCAGACCGCGCGCACTCGCACATGCCGGCCAACTTGCCGCGACCGTGGCTCTCGACATGGTTCGTGCCGGATGGCGGCCCACCGTCGACCAGTTCCTTGGTCGGGTCACAAAGGCGCGAATCCTGCAGGCAGTCGCCGAAGGCAGGGGGCGCGATGCCGCCGATCGCATTGCGCACCTCAAGAAAGGCGACATGGCCTCGCAGGCCGAAGAACTGCTTGCCGATACGGGCTGGCTACCCGAGCCACTTCGCACTCCGGGCGGCGCGCCGATGACGCTGTTGCCGGCCGATTCCACCGACGGCGAGGCCGCAAGCGAAGAATCGGAAGTGCCCGGCGGCGAAACGGATATCGGCGAATCTGCCCCGGTCGCCGACAATGATGCCGACGCCGAGGTAACCGCCGCCGAATAGGCGCGCACAGCAATTGGCAACTGGCCCGTCGAACCGGCATCGCCCGCGAAGCGCTGCTTCGCCTGAGTGCCGACGGCGGGCCTTTTGCATGGAGGTCCATCATGATCGAGACAGCACACGACCTGGCGCGCGCCCTTGCCGACCGGGCCGAACTGGTGTGCCGGCATTACCTTTCCCACGGCACACGGCAGGGCAATTATTGGCAGGTGGGCGATGTCCGCAATACCGCTGGGCGCTCGATGTACGTGCGCCTCAGCGACACGGCCAAGGGTGTCGCCGGAAAATGGACCGATGCGGCAACGGGCGAGCACGGCGATCTGCTCGACATCATCCGCGAGACATGCGGATTGGCCGATTTCAGGGACGTGACGGATGAGGCGCGCCGTTTTCTTCGCTTGCCACTTGCAGAGCCCCAAGCCTCGCCCCGCCGGCAAGCCAGATCCAATGCATCATTCGGAAAACGAAATGCGGCCCGCCGCCTGTTTGCCATGGGCGTGCCGATCGAGGGCACGCTTGCTCAATCCTACTTGCAGGGCCGTGGCATCGCTTCGCCAATCCAGGCCGAGGCCCTGCGTTTCCATCCCCACTGTTACTACCGGACTGATGACGCTTGCCCGACGGAGCACTGGCCTGCCATGCTTGCGGCGGTCACCGAGCAGAACGGCAAGATTACCGGCGTTCATCGCACCTGGCTCGATCCTGACGGTTTCAACGAGGAAACACTCGGCAAGGCACCTGTTGCAACCTCGCGCCGGGCGCTCGGCGATCTGCTTGGAAACGCTGTGCGCTTTGGCAAAGCGGGGCCGGTCATGGCTGCTGGCGAGGGCATCGAGACCGTCCTGTCGCTGCGCTGCGCTCTGCCAACCATGCCCATGCTGGCCGCACTCTCCGCCGCCCACCTTGCCGCGATTGCATTTCCAGCATCCTTGCGCAGGCTTTATGTCGCACAAGACGTCGATCCGGCAGGCGAGGCCGTGCTCGCGGCGCTCATGGACAGGGGGGAACAGGCCGGCATTGAGGTTATCGCGCTGCCGCCCGCATTGGACGACTTCAACGACGACTTGCGGCATCTCGGCATCGACGCGATCCGCGAGCGTCTGCGTGTTCCTATGGCTGCTCAAGATGCGGCGCTCTTCCTGGCACCCTGTGCGTAGGGACAAGGACGATCGTGGTAGGCTTTATCGGCCATCGTCTCGTAGGACAGTCTCCTTCTCAGCAAGGCCGCGCCCTGGCCTTCGAAAGGGCGATCGGCCGTCAGGCCGCCCGGCCGGGCAACCTTTGCGGCGACTATTTTCCGGCGCGCTCCGTATCGGAGCGCTTTGCCATCGCGAACCAAAATAGTCGCCGCCTTCGGTCCTTCGCTTGTCGCTTCGGCCCGTCGCTGCCGCGCCGGGTGCCAGCCCGCTCGTCCCGACTGCTTTTGTCGCCACGAAGGCCGCAAGAGTCGCGGCATGAGGCGATGGAGCATCCCATGAGGCAATCGAACGAGCTTGAGCATACCAATACATCCAGCCCGACCGATCACGTTCTGACCGAACTGCAATTGTACGGCTATCGCCCCTTCGAGGACGAACCGGACCCCAGACCGCTTCCCGACGGCAACATGCTGGCCGGTGCGATCGCCGACATCTTCGATGCCTTGATCGCTACCCTCGATGACACGCGCATGGAACCCGACCTCGGCGACCTACTCTGGTCCACTGCGAACGTCTTCCATCGCGCCGCCGAGCGCGCCAACCGCGATCTCGACGATAACGAACAGGCGCAGCGCCGTTCGCAGCGCGAACAGGACGGTAGCGAGGTGCGATCCGTCGAACTGGAGCGGCTGATCGCACAGGGCCGGACGCTGGTGGAACGGCAGGATGCCTTCGAACTCATGCGCGATCAGGCGGCCGAGCATTACGAGCGCCGCGCCGGCAAAGTATGGCTTCCTCGCAGTGGTTCCCGTGTCAATCACCGCAATCTCACCTCGGCGATGATCGACAGCCGCGACTTTATCGCGGCCCGCAAGCGCGCGCAGAACCACGTCCTGTTGCCCGAAGGTCCAAAGATTGCCTTTACCGGTGGCCTGGAGTTCAACGACCACAAGCTGATCTGGGCCAAGCTCGACCAGGTTCACGCCAAGCATCCCGACATGGTTCTGATGCATGGCAAGTCCCCGAAAGGCGCAGAAAAGATTGCATCGCGCTGGGCCGATGACCGCGGCGTTCCGCAGATCGGGTTTGCACCGGACTGGGCCAGGCATGGACGCGCAGCGCCCTTCAGGCGCAATGATCAGATGCTCGAAGTCGTGCCCGTTGGCGTTCTTGCCTTTCCGGGCACAGGCATTCACGACAACCTTGCAGACAAGGCGAAGAAGCTCGGCATCCCGGTTTGGCGGTGCGGGAGAGGGTGATGTTTCAAGCTGAAGATCTGATCACACTTCATCAATGGGCGAGTGCGGAAGCTGATCTGCCTACTGCAGACGCCTATCTTGCCAGAATTGAAGAACGCATTGCCGCGTTGGCTGATTTTCCTCACCGCGGATCCCCTCCTGACGACTTGATCGCCAGGTGTGCGAACATTGACATTCGAACGCCGCGTGTTGATCGGATATACCGTGGACAGGGCGGTCGTCACCGTGCAGCGAATTATCAGCGCGTCCCGCGATCTTGTGTCGGTTCTTCACAATTCTTGAAGTGCATGCCTTGCAGCGCCGCAAGTGTTTCAGCTCGCGACCTTTGCCGGCCGTTCAGCGACCAATTTTCGTTACCTGGGTGCCGACCAACCGCTTTTTGATCCCGCTTGATCAAATTTGTGGCCGGAAACGACTTGGCCGCGTTCAGGTGGGCAAATCGCAAAAGAGGCTATGTGCGGCGGTGATAGCACTGCGACCGCGCGAGGAGATTAAGCCGCCAGCAGCGGCTTAATCTCCTCAATGTCAGCGGCCTGGTCCACCAGTAGATCATAATGCGTCTGGAGGTTGAGCCAGAACTCCGGCGTCGTGCCAAGCGCCTTGGACAGACGCTTGGCCGTGTCCGGCGTGACCGAAGTCCTCTCCTCGCATAGCCGCTCGATGCGGGTGCGGGGGACATGGATATGCTTCGCCAGCTTGCCTGCGGAAATGCCCATCTCCTCAAGGAACTCATGCTTGAGGATTTCGCCGGGATGGACCGGGGTTTTCAACATGGTCATGACAACTCCCTTCAATGATAGTCCACGATCTCTACATCTTCCGGGCCATTGTCGGCCCAGACGAAACAGATACGCCATTGGTCGTTGATCCTGATCGAATGCTGGCCCTCACGGTCATCGGACAGGGCTTCCAGCCTGTTGCCCGGAGGCGACCGCAAGTCGTCCAGATTCACCGCCGCCTCAAGCATTGCCAGCTTCCGCACAGCAGCCCGGAAGATGTCGTTAGGGAAACCCTTGCCCGGTTTGCCCGCCAACACCTGATTAACCAATTTTCCTTTGGCGCTCTGTATCATGAGATGATACGTATCATCGAGTGATACATAATGCAAGGGGATTACCGGCCCTTCTGTGGCAGGGCCCTCGTTCACCGAAATCAACGAAACGACTACTCGTCGGCGTTGGCCGCGTCGATGCTTCTGAGCGAGAACGGCGCTTTCAATGGTGAGCGGACCGCAGCGGTAGGCAAACTCAACGGCCGTTCCGGAGAGGTTCGCCCCATGTAGGACACTCGACGGACAATCTTCGATACCCGGAAGCATTTGGTCCGCTAACGCTAACGCGAACGAAACGGCCCTTCCCGGGGTAAATCCTCAGTTCATTTGACAAGACCAGCATGGCCGGTTCGCCCAATCTGCTGGAAATCCCATCGTGCGCAGCTGCTCGGGTAATCGAAACGCCGCAAGGTCCGCTACGCGTTGCGCGAATGAGGTGGCGGGGCTCTGGCGTCGCAGCATGTGCACCAGGACAACCAACGCATTGTAGATGAAGTTGGCGGGCTGCGCCTGTATGCCTTGTTCGGTGCGGGTTTCCACAACCACCAAGTCGTCACTGAACCGCTTGATGTTAGGCAGGCGCTTAACTGTTTGCCGGTTCCAGAGGCGTCCATGATGTGCGCAGATGTTGCGGATATAGGACAGCAGCTGGAGTGTTCCCTCGAGCACCTCGCGACTGGGCATGTCCAAGTCCTTCGCCACCGCGGACTTTACCTTGACGTCCTTTGTCAGCGCAAACCAGCGCGAGAGCTCCCCGAACGTCATAAGTTCAGGCACCACCCACAGCGGTGGCATGAAGGGCTCGGCATACTTCTGCCGATAATGCTCGACGAACACCTCATTGCTGTCGCGTGCGCGGTTCGCAAGCGACGACAGCAAGTTAATGTGGTCGTAGCCCGACTGGAAGGCTCCGGCATCGAGGTGGGCATGCGAGCCATGCGCCCGTGTCAGTCGATTGGTCCAGCGTGACCGCAGGGCGATCTCGATCCGCTCGATTGCTTCCATAACCAGCAGTCGCAGCTTTCGATCGAAAACATAGATGTCCACGATCGTTTCGAACCGGGTGCCTGGCTGGAAGCTCTTGGTCCGTGTCTGGCCATTACCGGCGGGCAGTTCGAAGGGTAGCCAATAGGCGCTGAGGCGGTAGTATCCAACGGTTTCAAGCCAACGGCGCATCAGCGTCTCGTCGCCGCTCATCCCCCGTTCGGTCATGAGCCGAATCTGATCGTCTATCGTGGTCGCTGGCTTGTCATAAAGCATAGAGCCTCCCCGGTTACCCGGAGAGGCTCCAAAGAGTAACCCCCCGGTATTGGGCAAGCCGAAGCTCGAGGCCTGGGGGGTGTTGTTGACCCCCATCTAGGGACTGACGCCCGGTCGGTCAATGCGTGTCAAGTCCGAGCGCCCAGATACTGCCGCGCCCCCTCCTTGATTGCGGCCGATCCAGGCAAACTCAGGCAGGGGCCGACCCAAATTAGCCGTTCAGAGGCCGATCGTTCGTTCTCAGGTCCGGCCCGGCTGCTTGCCCATTCTTTGTGCCCCAACTGGTTGACAAAAACACCGTTCTTGAAATTCGGCTGCACCTTGTTATAACTAACGTATGAACGCTAGCCTCAAAATCACGAAAATCGGAAACTCCGCCGGGGTCGTCCTGCCGAAGGAACTTCTGGCAAAATTGCGTGTGGGCGTGGGTGACACGCTTTACGTGTCAGAGACTCCGGAAGGTATCCGGATCACTGCGGCCAATCCTGATTTTGCGGCAAAAATGGCGTTGGCCGAGCAGATCATGCGTGAGGATCGGGATATTTTGAACGTCCTAGCCAAATAGCATGACCGTATCCCCCGAACCGGTCTGGATTGAGGCCGAATTAGCGCTGGCTATCCATGACCGTCAATTGGCCGAACACGGTGGCCCCATCGGCCTCCGTGATGCTTCGGCGCTCGAATCCACCTTGGCGCGACCGCGCAATCAGTGGGCATACGGTGAAACCGATCCATGTTCGCTGGCGGCGGCGTATGCCTTTGGCCTCGCTCGCAACCATCCCTTCGCCGACGGCAACAAGCGGACGGCATGGGTGCTCGCTCGCCTTTTCCTCGCCTTGAACGATGTCCAAATCGCATTCACACCCGAAGGCGCAATTGAGATGGTCCTGCAATTGGCTGCAGGAAAACTGGAACAAGCCGAAGTAGCGGTTTGGTTCGCGGAGAGAAGGGTGTGACCGACCCTTACTGGCCGTTCAAGTGCCAATTCTCGCTCATCACGAACAGACTGACCGCTACTCACAGTCTGCTGCCGCAAGGCAGGATCTGACTTACTTTGAGGGGACGGTTCGCCCTAAGGCCGCCGACGCGGCTCTTCGACTGCCAGTCGCTTCGCAGTTCTCAACGTCTGGATGACGAAGAAGACAACCAACAATGCACCGATCCCGCCGACGACCAGGTCAAACCAGGTCAGCGCTCCGAACAGCACCGGCTGCGATCCGGCGGCAATCATCGCCATGGTGAGCACGATCAGGAACACCCGCAGTTCGGTCGGCCCTGCATATGCATAGGACAGCTTCATTTCGCCCAGCACCCGGACGAGCAGAAAGGCATGGATCGAAAGAAGGAGATAGCCCGCTAATGCCACCAGTGCGACTTCCAACTGGACATAACGACTGAGCCCGATACCCACGACGATTAGCGTGGTCGCAAGACCGTCGCAGCTGTGGTCGAGGAAATAGCCGTAGCGCGGTCTCTCTATTTTCCGGTAGCGGGCTAGGCTTCCGTCCATGGAATCGCCGAACCAGTGGATGAAATACCCGGCGATCGAGATCCATAACCAGCTGTCACCAAGATTGCTCAGGATATATCCGCTGAAGATTACGAATGCTCCGAGCATCCCAATCGCTGTCAGAATATCGGGAACCACCCAACGCGGCATGCATGCGCAAAGGCGATTGAGAAGTCTGCGCTCGGCCCGTGCGAGGAGATTCTCCTGAATGCGATCGATCGGACTGGCATTGATACTCTTCTGGTTCGACACGGGCGCTCCTGTGAATTTGGGCACCGAAACCTGCTTATGTCCGGGCATCGGACCGGGTAGGGTTTCGATCAAGACAAGCTGGTCTATCCCGATTGCGTCCCCCGGTGAGACGAGACCAGTTCAGGTATCTTGTGGCTGAAACGGTCAGCCGTGCAATGTTAATTCTAAGCCGCCCTTAGTCCTGGTCCGGCAGAGCAGCAACTGCATCGTGGGTGCCGACCCATATACGCGATCGAGGCGAAGGGTCTGTTGACTTTGGGCGGCTTTTTGCCCGGCCCTCGCTTGCGGATGGTCTTCGCCAATTCAGGAAATGCCTCGGCAAACGGGCGCGCGGCGCCGATCTGCTCGGCGGTCAGCTCCGGATTGTCCGAGGCCGCATCCGTGTCGGCCTGGGTATACATCCGTGCGGTCACGGCAGCAGGCTCCATCCATTCTTGCTCACGGGCCGAGCAGAGATGGTCGAGAGACCTTCAGCACCAAGTGTAGCAAAAATCACGACGAGCACACCGTCCAGTTCACCTTGATGTGCAGGCAAGCTATTTGTTACTACATTTTGTGAAGGGGCAGGACCCGCAAATCCCGGGCTGACCTTGGACATGGCCGGAACACTCGAAACGGCGCCTTTGTCCACTTGCCGTCGTTAACGGGTTACCTTGCAAGCCTGGTATGACAATCTGAAATACGGGCTCGTCGGTGGCAAACCGCCTTCTAAGGCAGAGCACCGCCCTCGCTTCCATTGCGCTGATCCTTGGTCCTGCCGATGGCCTGACGCCATCAACCCGTAAAGGGTCCGCTACGCGAGGCGTGCGGCCTTGAGGCTGCGCCTCTGCGGTGATTGCGGCCACCGCCCGGACGCATCGGGCGCCTGTCGCGCGGAGGAACGGTCCTCCGCCTCAGAGCAGGAGCCGCAGCAATGTCTCTCGATCAAGCCCAGGCCTTCGCATTCAGTCTTTCACGCTCCCTCATGACTGTGATCGTCATCTTTCGCGCTGGAGACGGCACACATGCCGTGGTTCCATCAAATGAGTTTGAGGGTGACGCTGACATCGTTGCCGAAATCGATCCTTTCGACTGCTGACGAGGCGTCCTGACTTTCGGGGCGACGGTCGGCCCGATTTTAGCTCCCGAAAATCAATGCTTTCGCTTATGCCACCCAAGTGCGCCGAGGTGGTGGTGGATGGCGCGACCGTTGGAAATGTCCTTACGGAGCGTACCATCATGATCATCCTTACCATCTTTGCATCGATTGCAGTCATCAGCATCCTGTGCTGGCTGATGTTCACCCAGGCCGTTTATGCTTTGCCGGTATCCCTTGGCGTGAGCGCCGGAATGCTGGCACATGATTCTGGTACCGGCACCCTTAGTGCCATCTTGATTGGCCTCATGACCGCAGGCTTAACTCTGTTCGTCATGCAGTTTCTTCTGCTCGTTCTATCTTCGACCTGGCTTCGGCTAATTGTCTTGACCGCTTTCGTCATGCCTGCAGCGATTGCAGGATATTGCGCGACCTATGGCATCGTGCAGCACTTCGTGGCACCGCCGTTCTGGCAGACCGCCATTTCGCTGATTGGTGGGGCCGCGGTCTGCACCGCAGCCTTCGTCCGCTTCACGGATATGGTCGCTGCCCGGGTCATCGGTTCGGACGGACATCCAGACTCGTAATTATCGCAGATCAGGCCCCGTGCGATCATCGGCAGATCCGGTGCGCCTGCGTGGTCGTCCAGTCAAGAAAATCGGGGACGTCTGCACAATTCCAGCATGGAAGGGCCGGAGCACGCGATCAAGGGTATCGGTCGAACCCCTGACGGCAATTTTGGGCGCAGGTCTGAATGCCACAATGGAGGACTGCAGATCACCGTAAGGATGTCGGGCCGGAATGAAGGGGCAACCCGACGGCCGGTGTCTGGTAGGCTGTACGGGTACCCAAGTTGGCGACGTCTGATGATCGGATGCGTAAGGCCACGTTCTTCCTGGATTGGCTGAAGCACCGAACCGCTCACAAGCGGCCTCGTCAATGGCTGATCTGGCCGAAGACCGGCTGACGCCTCGATCGCCTGAAGCGCAACAGCGGCGTTGCAACTTTCATCCCCTGGGCTTGCGCCCATTCCTCGCGAGGCAAGAAAGCCGCGCCTTTGCTGTCAGGCCCTGACGGGTGCGCCGTCGATCGCCTCCGGCCCGTCACATGCCATCGAGGCCGCAATGGTGCGGGCTCGAAGCACAAACATCCAGGAGTTATGACATGGCTACCATCGGCACCTTCAAGAAGACCGGCACCAACGAGTTCACCGGCGAAATCATCACCCTCAGCGTCCAGGCCAAGGGCGTGCGCATCATTCCGGAGGCCAAGGCCAACGGCGAAAACGCCCCCAGCCACCGGGTCTTCGTCGGCCGCGCGGAAATCGGTGCCGCCTGGACCAAGCGTTCGAACGAAGGTCGCGAATACCTGGGCCTCAAGCTCGATGATCCCAGCTTCACCGCTCCGATCTTCGCCAACCTGTTCGACGATGAGGACGGTGAGAGCTACAGCCTGATCTGGTCTCGCCCGAGCCGCCGCAACAGCGACTGAGCTCGGATGACAGCCCCGCCCGGATGATCCGGGCGGGGCAATTCATTGTTTGCAAAGACAGACTTGATGGAAACGGCGAACCCACAACCGGACTGAAATTTGCCCAAAGATGGGAATGTCCTGCCGGAATCTTGGAATACACCAGAGCACGCCAGGATGCGAAGCTGCAGGCTCGATCACGCGGGAGCGAGCATGGCGCAAGACAGCGGGCAGGGGACTGGTCTTCGCGATCTCGACTTCGCTGGCTTCGCACAGGAATTTCTTCGCCGCAATCCCGCCTACGTGCATGATTATCAGAAGGTCATGCGGGCCCGGACTGCTCCAGGCGCACATATTGTAATGGAGGAGATGGCCCACCCTTGGGGCCTGAGCTTTTCCCTGTCCACCGCTGGTTTGCGCTGATCGCGAGCCGGCCCTCTGGCGTCCTGACCTTCTCCCCTCGACCGTCATACTGGACGCTGCACCTGCAGGGGCCGGAAACGCTCCTCCACTCGACCCCGATCATTGGCCGCATGTTCTCAATGACCGTTTGTTGTCGGATGGCCGGCACCTTGTTCTTGGCGATGAGGGCGGATCTCACAGCCTGTGGCTGCGCGAGACTGACCGCGGCAAGCCGCTAGCCTATGTCGTTCCGCGTGATGACGGAATAGAACTGCGCAGCCGTGCGACACAGCGATTGGAGCAGCGCTTGTCGGGCGTTCCACCGGATCGATGTCCGGGCCAATTTCGCCCAACGCACTTTCAGGCGCGGCGCCTTACACTGCTCCTTCGCATCCTCGACATGCTACATGGGGAAAGGCAATCGCGGCCCAGCACCCATGAGATTGCCCGCCAATTGGTCTACCCACGCCTGGCAATTGGTCGCGGCGCCGAATGGAAGGCATCGCCTGAACGCCGCCGCACCCAGCGCCTCATCGAGGAAGCGCGATCCTTCATGAACGGGCGCTATCGCTCCTTGCTGAAGGGCAAGCTCGCCGGTGCGACAAAAACCTCCGGCCCCAAATAGCCGCTCCCCCGAGCCAGACGAACTCCGCGAATGTGCGCCAGTCCGTTCCACACCGCCCTGCAACGGGTCGGCCACGCCCGGGAGTACTTTCATGACCCAAACTGCCGCCAACTCCGGCCCGCGTTACCTTCGGACACCCGATGCTGCGAAGCTGCTCGGGCTGTCGCCGCGCACTCTCGAAAAGCACCGTTGCTACGGCACTGGTCCCGTCTACCGACGGCTTGGCGGCCGGGTGGTCTACGCTCTCGACGATATCGAAGCCTGGGTCGCCCTTGGCACGCGTCGCTCCACCTCGGACCCGGACGTCGGTACCGTTCACCCTGCCAGGCGCCGTCCGGCCGAAGGGTGACACGCGTGGGCGCTTCAACCAACCCGCGTTCGCTTCCCGACATGGGCAGGCAACTCGAGCTGTTCCGTCCGGGGCCTGCGACCATTGCGCCGCGTGATGCGCAGGACCTGATGACCTGGCCGTTCTTCAGTCTGGCCAAGTCCAGGCGGGTAAAGCCGATAGACTTCCGGATGGGCGAGACCTGGATTTCCGTCGAAGCCGTACCCGAACACGGCATGGCGACGATCTGGGACGCTGACATTCTGATCTGGGCGGCGAGCCAATTGATCGAGGCGCGCAATGCCGGGCGACCGACCTCGCGCATCGTGGCTGCAACACCACATGCCATTCTGACATATATCGGCCGCGGAACCGGGCGCGACAATTACGACCGATTGAAGGCGGCGTTCGATCGCCTGCAGTCGACTACGGTGGCAACGTCGATCCGTCAGCAGCATCAGCGACGGCGTCACCGATTCTCCTGGATCAACGAATGGCAGGAGCAACTCGATCTGAACGGCAAGCCGCTCGGTCTGCAAATGATCCTGCCGGACTGGTTCTACGCCGGTGTGCTTGAGAGGGGGCTCGTCCTGTCGATCGACCGGGCCTATTTTGGCCTGACGGGAGGGCTGGAGCGCTGGCTTTATCGCGTCGTGCGCAAGCATGGCGGTCGCCAATCCCAGGGGTGGAGCTTTGACTTCGAGCACCTCTACCTGAAATCCGGCAGCCTTTCGCCGATGAAGCGGTTCGCGTTCGAACTGCGAGCCATCGTCGAACGTCAATCGCTCCCCGGCTACGTCCTGTCGATCGACAAGGCGTTCCGGCGTGAGCGTCTGAGCTTTGTTCCCGCACCGGTCGATACCTTCGAAGCAGCCGTGCGGCGCCTCAACCTCCCTGCCTGTGGATAAGCGCCATGAGACTCGTCCTATCAGGAACCGTCGGACTCGTCCTATCGGGAACCCGAGACTCGTCCTATCAGGAACTGCAGGGGTGCGAAAAGCCGCAGAATTCTGCGGTAAATGGAGGCCCCTCTAACTATCCTAACATTACAGAATCCTACGGATTCTTTCTAACCGTCTGCGCGCCTGTGGATTTCGCGGCGGTCTGCGCATGCCTGGGAGGCTGCGCATGACAGGCCTTGGAACACGCGATATCGACTTTACGCCGTTCGCCCGCGCGTTTGCCAAACAGGCGCTCACCGAGGTGCAATTGACCTGGATCGAGAAGCGCTGCGAGCAATGGCTGCGCTTCGGGCGCGTCGCCGGTGAGCAGATCGTGAGCCGCCACACCTGCACGAAGACGTTCCGGCCGGGCGCGGTCTTTGCGCTCATGCGCTGGACCGCCATCGACTATGGAACGCTTCACTCGCGCATCGATATCGTGCAGGCGCTCGCGCGCGGCGAGGCCTTTACCACGGTGCCCTTCGTGCGCCCCGGCGGCGAGCTTCTGCTCAGCGTGACCGGTTGGCCGAAGGTCGAGAAGGTCCTGCGCGCTATCGACGCGGTGGAAGCCGCTGGCGTCGATCCATGCGATGCATCGCCTGATCATTGGCGTCATGTCTCGGCAAGGATTGCGGTCGGCGCGCAGCCTCGCCTTTACGGGAAGGATCGGCACGAAGCCTGGCTCAAGCGCAAGGCTCTCGGCCTATGACACGCCGCCGATACTTCATTCTGACTCTTTTCCTTGCCGGTGGACTGGGGGGCAGCTTCGCGACGGTCGCCTGGCTCGATCCGCGTCCACGTCTCATCTGGAACGCGAGCGCCAGCGCGCCCATCGGCCTCTATCGCCTGCAGGTCGGCAATCAGGCCGCACGCGGCGACCTGGTCGCGATCATGCCGCCTCGTGATCTGGCACAGCAGATGGCCAAGCGGCGCTACCTGGCAAACGGCATGCCCATGTTGAAACGCATCGCGGCGCTGCCTGGGCAGACGGTGTGCCGCCACGGTGCAAATGTCAGCATCGACGGCGCGCGCGTTGCCGTTGCTCATCCGCGCGATCGAAGCGGTCGGCCCCTGCCGGTGTGGCGTGGTTGCCATATTGTTCTTGCGCAGCAACTCTTCGTCATCAATGCCGTGCCCGACAGCTTCGACAGCCGCTATTTCGGGCCGATCCCGGATGCCGGCCTCATTGGCCGCGCGCAGCCTCTCTTCACCCGCGACGCCCCCGACGAGCCACCCGTTTGGCGTGGACTCGGTCATTCGACCGCTTCTCCAACCGCCACAAAGGATCACTCCCCATGCAGATAGGTCGATTCCGCAAAACCGCCGACGGCTTTGAAGGCCGCATCACATCGGTCATGATCGATGTTTCGGTTTGTCTGGTTCCTGCGCCGGACACGGGCGCGGAAAACGCACCGCAGCGGTGTGTGCTCTGCGGGAATTCTGAATCCGGCATCGAAATTGGCGCGGGTTGGGATCGCACCGGCGAGCGCGCAGGCGCCTACATCGCCTTGCAGCTCGACGATCCGCAATTTGCACATCCCCTGCGCGCCAACCTGCTGCGATCGGGGCAAGCCGCCGGCGATCATGTCCTGCTCTGGTCGCGGCCTGCCTCGCGCGAAAACCGCTAAGCCCATGCACACGTCGTTCTCGGGCATGCGAGCCTGCGCAGCATGGCTGTCGGCGGCAGCTTGTCTTGCCGGTGCATCGTTGTGCGCAGAACCGCAACTGGTCCGGGCGCAGGACAGCCGCGAAGCTGGCGATGGCAGACCCGCTCCCGATGTGGACCCGGTGCAGCCTAAAGTATCCGCCGTTGCCGAAGCCTCGCGCCGCTTCGCCATTCCGACAAGCTGGATCCGTGCGGTCATGCACACCGAGAGCCGGGGTAATCCGCGCGCTATCTCTCCGGCGGGCGCCATGGGGCTGATGCAGATCATGCCCGGCACCTGGGCCGAACTGACGGCGCGATTCGATCTTGGTTCCGATCCCTTCGATGCGCGCGCCAGCATCCATGCCGGCGCCGCTTACTTGCGCATGATGCTCGATCGGTACGGTGATCTCGGCACAGCACTGGCCGCATACAATGCCGGTCCGGGACGCGTTGACGCCTACCTGGCAGGACGTCGTCCGCTACCCCGCGAGACTGTCGCCTACGTCGCCGACACCACCCGCATGATCAGCGGGGAGGGCGTTTCACTGGCTGCACTGCATCCTGCCGCAACGCCGATTCCCTGGCGCACTTCGAAGCTGTTCGCGACGCAAGCCGAAGTGCCTGTTTCCATTGAAAACGCAACAACAGACGCTGCATTTCCCCTTTCAAACCCGCTCTTCATTCCTCTTTCCGGAGAACATCGGCCATGACGTCTTATGGCGCTTTCTGGCGGCCCACGGCGAGGCGTGGCGGGCTGCATGTCGGGATAGGTCTCGTTGCGGAAGAGGGCAGGGGCGTATCGCGAGATAAAAGGCCGGCCAGCTACGCGGCCTCATGTGGTTGGTTTTTGCGGCTTTTCGCGTATGGCACAGGGCATATCCAGCCATACGGCCTTGTTGAAATCCATTGTCTTTCAATCACGTGCCGTATGGCCGCAGTGTGATGGCAAGCGACGAGCATCATTTTCGGCCGCGACCAGGGCCGAGCCGGGACAGGGGAAGCGGCTCGGCGGGTAAGGGCAAGCGCCTTGCCGCGCAGGTCCGCCGTGCGAGTGCGCGGGCCGGCTATACACAGCTCGCAAGGAAGCCGCGCAAAGGTGCCGGGAACCGCGCGCGAGGACGCCGCGCGCTGGCCCGGGTGCGGCTGCGTTCCGATGCCCGCCGCGTTGTCGTCAAGGCCCGCGTTGTCCGGCACAAGGGCGCGCGATTCCGGGCTGCGCCGCTCAGTCGCCATATCACGTATCTCGAACGCGAAGGTGTCACCCGGGATGGCCGGGACGCCTCGATGTTCGATGCCGGCAGTGACGAAGCTGACCGCGATGCCTTCGCCGAGCGCTGCGAAGACGACCGGCATCACTTCCGCTTCATCGTCAGTCCCCAGGACGCCGCACAAATGGATGACTTGCGCATTTTCACGCGCGAGTTGATGCGCGACATGGCCCGCGATCTCGAGACCGAGCTTGAGTGGGTCGCAGTCGATCACTGGAATACCGACAATCCGCATATCCATGTCCTGGTGCGCGGCGTGACCGACACCGGCGAGGATCTCGTCATCGACAAGGGCTACATCAGCTCCGGTCTGCGCGCCCGCGCCGAGGAGCGGGTGACCTTGGAACTGGGCCCGCGCAGTGAACGCGAAATCCGCACCGCGCTCGAACGCGAAGTCGATGCCGAAAGCTGGACCAGCCTCGATCGCCAGTTACAAGGTTTGGCACACGATACGGGCGGCCTGATCGATCTGCGCCCCGGCGGGCAACTGGACGGCGAAAGGCAGCGCCTGCTTGTCGGCCGCGCCGCGCGGCTTGAACATATGGGGCTTGCGGTCAACGAAGGTGGCGGACTGTGGTCAATCGAGCAGGGCGCTGAAGCGACTTTGCGCGATCTTTCCATCCGCGCCGACATCATCAAGACGATGCACAGGGCAATGTCGCGCGATGGTGGCCGGTTCGATCTCTCTACCCTGGCCCTCCATGACAAGGCACCGAGCGATCCGATCATCGGCAAGCTGGTTGAACGCGGACTCCACGATGAACTGACCGGCAGCGCTTACGCCGTTATCGACGGCGCAGACGGACATACCCATCATCTGCGCTTCGAGGACATCGACATGACTGGCGATGCTCCCCACGGCGCGATTGTCGAGGTCAGATCATGGGACGACCTCAAGGGACGAACGCGCCTCTCACTGGCAACGCGCTCCGACCTCGCACTCGACAAGCAGGTCGGGGCATCAGGTGCTACCTGGCTCGATCGGCAACTGCTTTCGCGTGAACCGGCAGTGAGTGGCAACGGCTTTGGGCTGGATGTGCGTGCGGCGATGGAAGCGCGCGGGGCACATCTTGAATCCCTGGGCCTTGCCCGGCGGCAAGGCCAGCGGCTCCTTTTCGCAAGCGACCTCATCGATACCCTGCGAGCACGCGAACTCAGCGATACGGCCCGGGTCATCGCCGCGCGGACCGGGCTCGAGCACAAGCCGGCAAGTGTCGGGGAACATGTGAGCGGCATCTACCACGAGCGCGTGACGCTTTCCTCGGGTCGTTTCGCCATGATCGACGAGGGGATGAGCTTCCAGCTCGTCCCCTGGCGCCCCGCCCTCGAAAGACATCTGGGTGCCCAGATCACGGGCACTCTCATACCCGGCGGCGGTGTCGACTGGTCATTGGGACGCGGCAGGGGACTGGGTCTGTGATCGCCCACGCGATTGGGAGAACAGCAAGATGAACGACAGGATCCTGTGGGGGCAGATTGCCGCTGTCGCGGCCATCGTGGTCCTTACGGTGTGGGGCGCGACCCAATGGACCGCCGCAGCGCTTGCCTATCAGTCTGAACTGGGCCGGCCCTGGTTCGTGATCGGATCCTATCCGGTCTACCTGCCTCCGGCCTTTTTTTGGTGGTGGTTCAGTTTCGATGCCTACGCGCCGCATGTCTTTCTCAAGGGGGCGACCATCGCTGCCTCGGGCGGTCTGCTCTCGATCGTGGTCGCAATCGGCATGTCGATCTGGCGCGCGCGCGAAAGGCGCCGCGCCGAGACCTACGGGTCGGCGCGGTGGGCAAGCGAGAAGGACATTCACCGTGCGGGGCTCCTGGGTGATGACGGCGTGGTGCTTGGTCGTTTGGGCGCAGAGTATCTGCGTCACGATGGTCCCGAACATGTCTTGTGTTTTGCGCCGACGCGCTCGGGCAAAGGTGTGGGTCTTGTCGTCCCGACACTGCTGACCTGGCCGGGCAGTTGCATCGTTCACGACATCAAGGGTGAAAACTGGCAGCTCACCGCCGGCTTTCGCGCGCGCCATGGCAGGGTCCTGCTTTTCGATCCTACCAACCCCAAGTCCTCGCCCTACAATCCGTTGCTCGAAGTGCGCAAAGGCGAATGGGAAGTGCGCGACGTCCAGAACGTTGCCGACGTCCTGGTTGACCCCGAAGGGAGCCTGGAAAAGCGCAACCATTGGGAAAAGACGAGCCATGCGATTCTCGTTGGAGCCATTTTGCATGTCCTCTACGCCGAGCAGGACAAGACCCTGGCTGGCGTTGCCGCCTTTCTTTCTGATCCGCGCCGCGGCATTGAAACTGCGCTGCGGATCATGAAGACAACGGCGCACCTTGGGAAAGCCGGCGTGCATCCGGTTGTCGCAGCGGCTGCACAGGAATTGCTCAACAAGAGCGAAAACGAACGGTCCGGTGTGCTGTCGACCGCGATGTCGTTTCTCGGGCTCTATCGCGATCCGGTTGTCGCCAAGGTGACAGGATCCTCGCATTGGCGGATCGCGGATCTCATGGGCCAAGCGCCCGTCTCGCTCTACCTCGTCGTTCCACCAGGGGACATCAGCCGCACCAAGCCGCTCATGCGCCTGATCCTTAACCAGATCGGGCGGCGCCTCACCGAGGATCTCAATCCTGCCCGAAACCGTCAGCGCCTGCTGCTGATGCTCGACGAGTTTCCCGCACTCGGCCGGCTCGACTTCTTCGAAAGTGCGCTCGCCTTTATGGCGGGATATGGGATCAAGGCTTTCCTCATTGCCCAGTCGCTGAATCAGATCGAGAAGGCCTACGGCCAGAACAACGCCATCCTCGACAATTGCCATGTGCGCGTCAGCTTTGCGACCAACGATGAGCGTACTGCAAGGCGGATTTCCGATGCCCTGGGCACCGCTACCGAAATGAGGGCCATGAAGAACTATGCCGGGCACCGTCTCTCGCCCTGGCTTGGCCATCTCATGGTATCGCGCACTGAAACTGCCCGACAGTTGCTCACGCCCGGCGAAGTTATGCAATTGCCGGACGACGAGGAAATCGTGATGATCGCAGGCCTGCCGCCGATCCGGGCACACAAAGCGCGCTATTTTACCGATAAGCGTTTCACCGAGCGTGTGGGATCGCCGCCCGGGCCGCAAGCTCTTGTTGATGCCGAAATCCCTTTGGACGATTGGTCCGGCCCTGCGCCTGTCAAAGCGCCGACATCACCCAAGGATCCATCCGAGGATCGCAATCCTTCATCGGGCACACCCGAGGCTGTCAAAGATGGCTCCGAAGATCCAGAGCCGGAACCCAAAGGTTCGCAGCCAGCACTGGAAGGCGAAGTGGCCAAGGCGAAAAATTCGGGCGATCCTGCGAACAGCGGCATTCGCCGGGAGCCCGACCTGCCGGACCACGAGGAGATCGCCCCTGAGCCCGCGGCGATCCAAAATGAGTTCGAGTTTGACGACGATATCCCGGAATACGATGCTGCCCGGACCCGGCAAGCGATTGATCAGACCGTGACGGCCAATGCGCGAAGGGCATCCCTCGATCCCGATGATGGAATCGAACTATGAGAAAGCCCCACGTCAAACATACCTTTCGTCTCGATGCCCGGCTCTCGCGTCTGCTCGATGATCATGCCCGTGCCCGTCAGGTCACCCGCACCGACGTCGTCGAGGCGGCGCTGGCATCGATGCTATCTCCCGATCATGAAGAGCGTATCGAAGCCATCCTGACCAAGCGGCTTGACCGCATTTCGCGCCAGCTCGATCGTCTCGAATGGCACGTCGAACTGACGAACGAGACCCTGGCCCTGTTTATCCGCTTTTGGCTGACCAGCAATCCGCCTCTGCCCGATGAAGCGCTGAAGGCAGCGCAGGCCAGTGGCAGGAAACGCTGGCATGCCTTCGTCCAGTCACTCAGCCGTAAGATGGAGGCAGGACCCAGGCTCAAGGACGAACTGTCGCGCGACATCGACCGATGAGGCGGGAAATCAGGCGCTGCACCATTGGCTTCCATCGCTCATCGGCTGAATTGTTACAGATTTTTGACTTCGCAAATGCAGCATAAATTGCAATTGTCCAGCCAACCCGAACGATCGAATGAGTCGTTCAGGTACAGTGCCGAAAGGCCATATGTCGGACGCTGTTCAATCCGGAGGAAAACCGGGGCGAAGGGCAAAACAGGCGATCTGCCAGGATAGCGGGCTGGAAGCGCTCCTGCGGTCGAGCGATACTCATGCGTATTAATCTTGCTGAAAAACTCATGTCAGAAGTCTCCGGCGCTTCCTCGCGCAGCGCCCTGTTCACCGCCCTTGAAAATGCCACGCGGCACATGAGTTTCGATCATTTCGCACTGGTCTATGATGACTGCCGCGCCAGCAACGAGAATGACGCCTTTCTTGTCCATGATTATCCGCCCGAATGGGCCAGGGTGTACCAATCTCTAGGTCTGGCAACCCAAGATCCGGTGCGGCGTACCTGCGAAAGGTCGTTCACCAGTTTTCCCTGGGGTGTTTCACGCGAATTTACCGGAGCGGTGCGCGGCGATCACAAGATCCTCGGCCTGAGCCGCGAGTATGGGATAGGGGACGGGTTTACTGTGCCGCGTCATTTGCCCGGCGGTGTCACCGGATCTTGCACATTCGTTGTCAGGCCCGATGCCGCCTTGCCTGTGGAAATGCTGCAAGTCGCCGACCTTCTTGGCGGGGTTGCACTGGCAAGTGCGCGCAAGATCGCTTGGCTACATATGTCAGCTTCCAGTCCTGGACTGACTGATCGCCAACGCGAATGCCTGCTCTGGTGGGGGCGCGGCAAAACAGCAGCCGAAATTGCGATCATCATGGGGCTCAGCGTTGAAACCGTGCACCAGCACCTCAAGCTGGCCCGTGAACGCTACGGTGTCGATGCCAGCCAGTCGGTGCTCGCCTGCGCCATCGCTGAAGGCCTGATCGGCCCGGGGGACATTTGGCGGTGGTTTCGGACCCGACCTGGCATTGCCGTGACTGGCTAGAAAACGGCATTACGATCCCCAATTCTTGGTATGTGTTCGCAGGCGCGGCTATGATCTGATCAGCGGACTAATCCACCGCATAAGGATAGCCGCAATGCCAAGCAGGGTTCGAGCGCCGCGCGCGCTCGAAAGCAAAGCCTTTCGCGCCATGTTCGCCGCGCGCAAGGAGGTTTTCGTCGACCTTCTGAAATGGGATTTGCCGGTCTTCGCCGAGCAGTATGAAATGGATCAGTTCGACGGTGTCGATGCCGAATACATGATCATGCTCGATGGCGAGGGCCGGCACCGTTCTTCCGCCCGGCTGCTGAAGACTGACCGACCGCACTTGCTGGATGCACTTTACCCTTTTTTGTACGATGGCCCGTTGCCCAGTGGCCCGACTGTCCGTGAAATCACCCGGTTCTGTCTTGATCGACACCAGAACGCTGCCGAACGCCGCCTGGCGCGCGACCAACTCGTCACCGCCCTTGCCGAGCATGCGCTCGAAACCGGCATCACCGGCTATACCGGCGTTGCCGATCTGGTCTGGTTCCAGCAGGTCATGCGCTTTGGTTGGCACTGCTCCCCGCTTGGCCGAATTGCCCTGTACGAAGGGCGCAAGCTCATCGCCCTGCACATCCGGATCGATGAGCGCACCTTGGATGGACTGCGCACAGCAGGGATCTATCAGCCGCGCACGCTCAAGCTCATCGCAGGAGAGGAGGCGGCCAATGAGCGTTGAGACCTGGACCCGTCAAATCCACCAGAACGGATATTGCATCATTCCCGATGCGCTCGATACGGGCACGATCGACAAGCTTGCCGGTGACCTCGATCCGGTTTTTGCGGCAACGCCATTTTGCGAGGGCGACTTCTATGGTCATCGCACCAAGCGCTTCGGCGGATTGCTCAAACGCTCGCGGTACATGGAGCCATTGGTCCTGCATCCAGGTATTCTCGCGCTCGCCGAGACTATCCTTGGCGCAGCCTGTGAGCGCATCCAGCTCAATGTCGCCCAGGCGATCGAGATCCATCCGGGCGAAGTCTGCCAGGTTCCGCACCGTGATCATGACATGTGGGCGGGCGCAAAAGACGAGCATGATTATCTGCTCAACGTGATCTGGCCGCTCGACCCGTTCACAAAGGACAATGGCAGTACGCAGATCTATCCGGGCAGCCATGGACCGCTAGGCATGGCACGTGAGGACATTGGTCAGCCGATCGTTGCGCAGGGCAAGCCGGGCGCGGCCATCTGTTTCCTGGGATCGACGGCACATGGTGCCGGCGCAAATTCCTCAGCGGACTCGCGCCGTGCTGTGATCGTCGGCTACAGCCTTGGCTGGCTGAAGCCTTATGAAAATCCCTGGCTCGCCTATCCCCCTCAAGTTGCGCGCAGTTTCTCGCCCAAACTCGCGGCGCTTGCCGGTTACGTCCAGCATCGGCCCAATCTCGGCAATTATGAAGGCCAGTGCCCGTCGGTCCTGCTGCATGATGAGGTTCCCACCCATTTGCCAGCCATTGATGCCTTGCGCCCTGACCAGGCAAGCATGGCCGCCGAATTTGCGCGTTCGCGCCGGGCCGAGCAATGAGCCCTGCCAATGTCCTGGAGCCCACTTACCAGGCGATCAGGCAGCGATTGCTCGCCGGCATCTGGCCGATGGGCCTGAGACTGGAAACTGCCAAGCTTGCCGAAGATCTCGGTGTCAGCGTCACGCCGGTGCGCGATAGCCTCAATCGCCTGGCAGGTGAATGCCTTGTCGATCTTGTTCCAGGCATGGGCTTCCTCGTCCCGCAAATGACGGAAGCGAAGTTGTGCGATCTTCTGGACCTCAACTTGCTTGCCCTTGAGAAGTCGGTGGAACTGTGCGCGCCGGGCAATCCGGAATTGCCGGTCGAACTGCCGAACGGCGACCATGCCGCACGAACGCAATTCGTCTTCGTCCAGATCGCGGCACTGTCCGGAAACACCGAAATGGAAAGGTTGGTGGTCGCGATCGCAGCTCGGCTCCATGGAACGCAGTTGCATGAGGCCGCCGTGCTCGGCGAAAGCGCTGACGAGATCACGCGCATCTGGAACGAGGTGAGCGCGGCTCGCCGAAGCGCCAGGTTGCTGGACATGCTGCGGCGTTACCACCGCAGGCGCAAAGACGCGGCGCGGGAACTGGTTGCGCAATTGTTGTCTTGATGGTGATTGGGCGAATGACCGAAGATCGCAGATCGCAGGCTAGCGCCAGGGATCTGTGACATTGCGTCCAGCAACATCGAATCAATGAGAATTCGCTGGTCAGGCATTGTCGCTCTTCGGCCATTCAGCTCCGCAAAGATCTCGGCCTGATTTGAGGGATATAAATGCGCGGCAACGCTCCAGATCATGATCCGGAGCCGCGAAGCAAAATGTTGAGGTTAAAACATTGTATTCTGGACAGAACCGTTGGCTCGCGCACCAGCACAGGGTATGATGCTCCTCCCATGAAGACGAGCCTCGACCACCTTCCCGCCCACAAGCAGCGCGAGATCGAGCGCGTGGTGCAGATCCTCTTCGAGGAGTTCGACGACAATTTCGCGCTCGCCTCGCACGAGTGGAAGAAGAAGGGCCGGATCCTCAAGGTCGTCCTCTATGGTTCCTATGCCCGCGGCGGTTGGGTTGACGAACCGCACACGGCCAAGGGCTACAAGTCGGACTACGATCTGCTCATTATCGTCAGTGACAAGCGCCTGACTGATCGCGCCAAATACTGGTCGAAGCTCGATGACCGATTGAACCGCGAATATGGCCTGACCGGGACGCTCAAGACGCCCGTCAATTTCATCGTTCATTCGCTACAAGAGGTGAATGACGGTCTTGCACATGGCCGCTATTTCTTCATGGACGTCGCTCAGGACGGTATCGCGCTCTACCAGAGTGACGATACTGAACTGCATACGCCCAAGCCGAAGACGCCGAAGCAGGCACTAAAGATGGCACAGGAGTACTTTGACGAGTGGATTCCAGCAGCTTCAGGGATTTTAGAAACTGCTCGGTTTAGTCAGGAGAAAGGGCGTCTGAAAGACGCTGCATTTCTTCTGCATCAAGCTACAGAGAGGCTATTCCACGGAATACTATTAGTTTGCACCTTCTATACACCGCACGTGCACAATCTTGGATTTCTGCGGACGCAGGCAGAACGACTGGATCTCAGGTTAGTCTATGCCTGGCCTCGCGAGACGCGCAAGGAACGTGCGATGTTTGAGAAGCTCAAGGAAGCCTATGTAAAGGCGAGGTATTCCAAGCACTACCTCATCAGCGAAGAAGAGCTCACCTGGCTTGGCGAGCGCGTGGAAGAACTGGGACGCGCAGTTCACGAGATTTGCCTCGAACAACTCGCGGCTCTGCGCGCCAAAGCCGACGGACAGGCAGCATAAAGCGATTATAATCCTGACACCTGTTGTCAGGATGGCTGCAACCGGTCATGTTATTGGCGCGCAGTGGAAATTCTGGCGATCGCTGCGTGGACTGGTTCCGCCAGGCATCATGTACGCCCGTCCGACAGGACAGGCGGCCGTAACGGTCAAGGCCGCGTAGGCGCGGCTCAACGGCGGCACAGCGCTGAGAGTCCGATCTGGCTGGCAACTCCGGTTCGATTGGTCCTGCCGTACGTGGTTGCAATTCGTGCCCCCCAAAATCATCGGCCCGCATGTCCGTGACCGTTCCGCGCCATCACGTGACAGCATCGAGAATGTCCGTATCCGGACACCGCTCGACGCAGCGTTTCGGCGTGAGAGCAGCAATCTGCTGCGCTATCTCGACAAACATGCCGGACGCGATGCGGCGCCCGACATCTTGCAGGAGGTCTTTACGCGCGCAGTGGCCAGTTCGCAGGCCGGCTCGCTCAGAAATCCCGCGGCATTCCTGCAGCGCATTGCGCGCAACCTGCTGATCGATCGCTCGAGGCGGCGCAAAACCGCAGGGTGCGTGCATCTTGAGCTTGATGAGGAACTTCATGGTGCCACCTTGCCGGAACAGGAAGCGCAGTTGCAGGCAAGAGATCTGCTCAGCGCTTACGAACGCGCCGTCGATGACCTGCCGGAAAAGACCCGACGGGTTTTCCTGATGCACAGGGTAGACGAGCTGAGCTATCGAGATATCCATGAGCAACTTGGAATCAGCATCGCGACGGTTGAATATCACATGATGAAGGCGCTGGGACACGTAGCGCGGGCGGTGGACGCCGCGCGATGAACGACAATGATAATGCCTTTCCGGGCAGGGGAGAGGCACTGAAGGACGAGGCCATCGAGTGGGTGGTGCATCTTCATGGTCCCGATGCCGCGGCATTCAAAGGCAAGTTCGAGCAATGGCGCGCGCAATCGCCTGATCACCGCCAGGCCTATGAATGGGCGATGCGCCACTTTGATGCATCCGCCATTCTCAAGGAATCCGAGCAACATGGTATGGCAAGGAAGTCCCGGCCGCGTGTTGGACGCTGGATATTCCTGGGACTTGCTCTTGCCGCTGCTGCATCCGTCATGCTCGCGACCTTGGGAAACCGGCAGGCAGCTGATGGGGCCAAACTCTTGCCCCATAATTCAGGCCAACAATCGGCCCTTGCGACCTCCCATGGTCAAATCCGCACTTTTGTTCTGGCCGACGGCACGTCGGTGACGCTCGATGCGCAATCGAAGCTGCTTGTCACCATGGACCCGTCGCAGCGTAGGCTCGATCTGGAGCAGGGCAGGGTGCGAGTTACAGTCGCCCGTGATGCGCGGCCTCTGACCGTTTCTGCCGGCGCCGGCGAGATCCACGCGCGCGAAGGGACGTTTGATGTCTCCTTTGGCAAGCGCAATATCCTGGTCAGCTTCATTCGTGGCAGTGGCACAATCCAGCCCAAGTCGGGATCTGTCGCATTTGCAGGTCAGCCGATGAACGCCCTCGCGGGCCAGCGCTACACTTACCACAGGTTCGATTTTGCCGGGGCCGCAAAGGTCCCCGCTGCGCCAGGTACCAATGATCGCCAGTGGCCGACTAGCTGGTTCGAGTATCGTTCCGTGCCCTTGAGCGTGCTGATCGGTGAGGCCAATCGATACGGGCAGCAGAAAATCGTGCTCGACGATGCCGGGATCGGTGCGATTGCGGTGACCGGTCGCTTCCATCTGACGGACACCGAAGGGTTTGCACAGCGCCTTGCCGAGTCCTTGCACCTAGACATGACCCATCGGGCAGATGCCATTCACCTGAGCCGCGAATAATTTTTTCGGTCCTTCACTAAGGTCTCTCGTTTTCCTGCGTCGAACTTTCGCATGAGCCCGGCGTGCTGCGCGCCGAGCCAGCAACGAGGGAACTTCGATGAGGGCAAAATCGAGAATGATCGCCGCGCTTCTGGCCGGTAGCATGGTGAGCGCAAGTCCGGTCCCGGCCTGGGCGCAAACCAAAGGCCAAGCAGCGCCGGTTTATGAGTTCAATCTACCGGCTCAGGATCTGGGCGATGCTCTGCAAGCGGTCGCAAGGCGCGCCAGGCTCGAACTCTACGCTACATCCAGCGATGTGAACGGTGTTCGGGCGCCTGGGCTCAACGGCAAGATGTCAGTGCGCGAGGCGCTCGATATCCTGCTTGGAGGGACCGGACTCGAGGCCGAGATTTCCGAGGGTGCGGTGCTCATCATGAGGCCCGGTCAGCGGCGCGGTGCCGAGGCGGATGAGGTCTCGGACAAGCAGATTATCGTGACCGGTACCCATATTCGCGGAGCTATCCCGGTCGCCCCCGTTCGAACGGCGAGCCGCGAGGACATCGAGGAGCAGGGGCATTCGGATCTGGGTGATTTCATCCGGTCCATCCCGGAAAATTATACAGGAGGCCAGAACCCGACCGTTGCCGGCGGCGGGTCGCAAGGCGTGGACAACGAGAATTCCAGCTCTTCCTCCGCGCTCAATTTGCGCGGCCTCGGCCCAGCCGCGACCCTGACACTGCTCAATGGGCACAGGATGGCATACGACACGGTGTCGCAGGGCGTCGATATCTCCCAGATCCCCTTGGCTGCGATCGACCGCATCGAGATCGTTACCGACGGATCTTCGGCGCTTTATGGTTCGGACGCGGTGGGCGGCGTTGCCAATGTCATCCTGAGACGCGACTACGAAGGCGCCTATGTCTCGGCGCGTTTGGGCGGATCGAGCGATGGCGGTAATTTCCAGCAGCAGTACGATGCCCTGACAGGCAGCCGCTGGGAGAGCGGCGGGATCATGGTGGCAGGAAGCTTCTCCGATGTGACCGAAATCTCTGCCCGGGACCGCTCCTACACGCGCAGTCTCGACGATTCCACGACGCTCGTTCCCTGGCGGCGCCAGTACAGCCTGATCGCTGCCGGCCACCAGGATCTCACCGATCGCCTCGGCCTGGAATTCGATGCCCAGTACAACAACCGCGTGACGCAGCTGTCACAGCCGTTCACCACGACCGCGGATGTGACGACCAATGGGCTCCAATCGAGGCCCAAGGTCCAGTCTGCGACTGTATCGGCGGGCTTGCACTGGGACCTGGGGCATTCGTGGACCGTGTCGGCGACGGGCGTCTATGGTTTCAGCAACAATCACATTACGTCCCATCGCTACATAGGCGGGGCCGAGACGCTTCGCACGTGGCTCAACTACGACAACGACGTCGCGACCGGCGAAGTGACCGCCGAGGGGGCTTTGCTCGATTTGCCGGGCGGCGAGGTGCGCCTCGCTCTGGGCGCAGGCTATCGCCACATGGGTCTTGATGTCTTTGTGCGTCAGGAAACGGGCGGGACTTCGAACATCACGAAGGACATCAGGTCCGGGCGCGAGGTCTGGTTCGGCTACGGCGAACTCTCGCTTCCGCTCGTTGGCAAGGCCAACCGCATGCCACTCATTGAGCGGTTGCAGCTCAGTCTCGCGGCGCGATACGAGGACTATCCGGGAACCGCGCATCTGCTGACGCCGAAGGCCGGCGTTGTCTACGAGCCGATTGAGGGGCTGACCCTGCGGGGCGCCTGGGGCAAGTCATTCAAGACACAAACGCTCTACCAACAGTACCAGTACCGGCAGGGTTCGCTCAATCCGGCAGCCTACTTTCCCGGCTCTCCCACGAACCTGCCGGTGCTGCTCGTTGCCGGCGGGAACATCAATCTCAAGCCGGAGAAGGCAACGACCTGGAACCTGGGCTTCAAGCTTGCGCCCAAGGCGCTGGATGGTTTCGAGCTTGAAGCGACGTGGTTTGACATTCGCTACCGCGACCGCGTCGTCTCGCCCGTATCCAGCGTCCTCGCCATCTATACCAACCCCGTCTATGCCGACTACGTCACGCTCAATCCGTCCACTGCGCAAGTGCTCGCAGCGATCGCGGATCTCCCGCAGGGCCTCAACAACCAGACCGGCGAGCCTTTCGATCCCTCTGCGGTCGGCGCTCTGGTCGATGCCTCGTTCCAGAATGCCGCGCGCCAGCATTTGCGCGGATTTGACCTTGCAGCGCGTTATCGGATCGAACTGGGCGAGGATGAGACCGTCAAACTCGAAGGCTCGGCCAGCTACCTCAAAAGCGATCAGCGCCTGAGTGCAGGGTATCCGTTGGAAGAACTGGCGGGCACGATCTTCGATCCGCCGCACTGGCGCGGCAGGCTTGGCGCGACCTGGCACAAGGACAATGTCACGCTCTCGGCATTCGGCAACTACATCGGCGGCGTTACCGACGATCGCTTCAGCCCAATCGAACATGTGAAGTCGTTCACAACGCTCGATCTCGTCGGGCGCCTGCGCTCGCAAGCCCGAAGTGGCATCGGGCAGGGGATGGAATTGACAGTGTCGATCCAGAACCTGTTCAACGAAAAGCCGGGTACGATCCAGAACACGATCCCAGTCTATCCGCCGTACGATTCGACCAATTACTCCTCGATTGGCCGGGTCATCACTATCGCCGTTTCGAAAGTGCTGTGATGAAGCGCACGGCATTTTTGATTGTAGGAGCCACGGCGAGCCTTTGCCTGACCTCTGATGCCAAGGCCGCACAGGGTCAGGGACATTGCGCAGCGGCGCTCCTGCCTGATGACGGTCACGCCGAAGTCCGAAGCCTTCGGGCAGAAGATCTGGTGCGCCTGCGCGATATGGGTGCGAGCTACGAGGTGCCGCCGTGGGCCGACATGGTACCTGCCGAGAGCCAATCGATCGCGCTTTCTCCGGACGGCACGAAACTCGCCTTTTCGATAAGGCGCGGCAATCCGGACACGAACGATTTCTGCCTTGGCATCTTCGTTCTCGATCTGGTCGGCAATACCAGGCCCATCATGATCGACGAGGGCGGGGAGCTCATTCGCCTGAAGAGCGAGTTTCGGGGGAAGGCAGGCTATCCGACCGGGATCGCCGTGAGCCGCCTCCCGCGCTGGACGCCTGACGGAAAAGCGGTGTTGTTCCTCAAGCAGGTGGACGGGGTCGCGCAGGTCTGGCGCGCGGCCGGCGATGGATCGGGCAGCAGGCCCGTTACCCATAGCCAAGACGATGTTCTCGACTTTCGCATCGGCGGGGACGGACATTCGATAATCTACAAGACGCAGCCGGGCCTACGCGCCGGCCTCAAATCCATCGGGCGAGAAGGGCGGGAAGGTTTTCATTACGATGATCGCTTCGCGCCCATGGCAAGCAACCGTCCTTTTGTCCCGGGACCGCTGCCTTATCGCACATGGGTTCAGGCCGACGGACCGGATGCGCGGGGCCGGCAAGCGAGCAGCGAGCAGCGAGCGCTGTTTGAACCGGGCCCAGCCGCGCCGCCGGGAACTGTCGCACAGGCAGTCTCGCGGCGCGGCGATTATGCCTGGCTCACGGTTCAAGGCAAACACTTCCCGCCGCGCCTGACCTTGAGGGCGATGCTGCGCGATGGGCGCAAGATGACTTGCACCTCTGCGGCTTGCGATCGGTCCGTATCGCAGTTCTGGTGGAGCAGTGAAGGTGGTCTTCGCTTCATGCGGCGCGAGGGTTGGGACCGCGAAGCCACGGCGATCTATGAATGGCAGCCGGGTTCAGGAGAGCCGCGACGCCTGTTTCTGACCAACGATCTGCTCGCCAGCTGCATTCCTGTAGATGAGGGTCTCATCTGTCTGCGCGAGGCGAGCAATCGGCCTCGCTACATCTCCAGGATCGCGCTACCCTCGGGCAAGTCGACCCGGCTCTATGACCCCAATCCTGAATTCCGCAGGCTGCAGTTAGGCAAGGTCGAACGGCTGCACTGGCGCAATGCCGACGGGTTCGAAGTCTTCGGCGACCTGGTCCTTCCCGTCGGGTACAAGCAAGGTCAGCGATACCCGCTTGTCGTGGTGCAATACGAATCGCGCGGGTTCCTGCGCGGCGGGACGGGCGATGATTACCCGATCCAGCTTTTTGCCGCGCATGGCTTTGCCGTGTTGAGCTTTGATCGTCCGATCGACTACGGAACGACCGTTGGTGCAAAGACCGTGTCCGAGGCGCAAGCTGCCAATGACAAGGATTTTGCCGACAGACGAAGCGTGCAGTCCGCTCTCGAGACCGGAATTGGGATGCTCGTGAAGCGCGGCATTGTCGACCCGGCGCGTATCGGCATTACCGGACTGAGCGACGGGGCTTCGACCGGCCAGTTTGCCCTCATCAACTCTGACCTGTTCAAGGCTGCGGCTTTCAGTTCGTGCTGCTGGGATTCCTCGCTTGCCATCAGCGTGGGGCCGGGCGCCATGCCGACTTTTGCCGATACCTATCCCAGCGTGCTCAGCGATGACGATCCGGTCTGGAATCCGGTTTCGATCGCCAGGAATGCTGCGCGCCTAGATGTGCCGATTCTGTTCCAGATTTCCGATGGGGAACTGCTGAGTACCTTGACTGGCTACACCGCGCTTCGCGATCATCATCAGCCCGCGGATATGTACGTTTATCCTGGGGAATATCACATCAAATGGCAGCCGGCGCACCGCCTTGCGATCTACAGGCGCAGCCTTGCCTGGTTTGAGTTCTGGTTGGGAAGCGACGGCCCGATCGATGCACCCGATGACGAGTTGGAACGCTGGGATGATTTACGCCGGGAGAAGGCTGGCAAGGGCAAAGCAACTCAGCGAGCTCCTGAATGACATTATTGAATGGTTCGGTCATCCGCATGTCAGATTAAGTCCAAACTTCTACAATCAATGCGACTGCCAATGACCGATCCAGGCTTCGGCTTCGAGCAATTCGAGAATGCGCACCTGGTCAGCGCCCCAATTTGGCTTGGCATCGCTGAGCCGCTGCTCGAGTGCGCTTCGATCGACAATGCCATGGCTTGCCAGAGCCCCATCAAGCAGACGTTCGCGCATGGTCTCGCGGAAGTGCTCCAGGATCTGCGTCCCAAAGCCATCGGGTCCGCCTTTCGAGACGCGATCGGTGACCGATGGAGGCATCAGATCTCGGAAGGCTTCGCGTGCGACCGATCGATTCTGGCCGTTTCGGCACCACATCCAGGAAGGGATCGCAAGGCAGGCCTCAAGGACCGGTTGCGACATCAGCGGGTTGATTACGGCCACATCGCCGAGTTGTCCGCTCCCGTCGAGGTGTCGCTGAATTCTGAGCAGAGAGGCAATATGGGCGGCCTTGCCGGGGAGGGCTCCGTCTGGCGCATCGAGCCAGGGATGGGTAAGCGCCGTCGCGTCGAGTTGGGCGAGAGCATCCCTGCTCAAGAACCGCCGGTTGGGACGCCAGCGATACGCCCGCGGGCGACACAGGATTCGTATTGCTGCCTGCCAGGCCTCGCGAAGGCTGCATCCTGTCAGCTGGCAGACGTCCTTGCTCGTGTGCCAAACGGCCGATGACAGACCCTCATGCAGCAGCCTGTCGGCAATGGCGCCGGCGGATTGCGAGAAGCCGAAAACGTTGTCCCCGCCATTGCCGGTCATAAATGCGGTGACGCCATGTTCGCTGGCTATCCGCGACATAGCGGCATTGTAACCTTGCGCAATGATGCGGCCGGTAGGACGCGGCATGTGAGGGCGTGCAGGTCGGTCAAGGCAGATATCGGCAAGGTCGTAGTGGGCCTCGACGAGTTCCATGCCCAAATGATCACAAATCTTGCGCGCAAAGTGTCGCTCGTCGCCTTCGGCATCTTTTGTTGCAAGCGTGGCGCACAGGGCTGGGGGCGTTGAGCGGCGCAAGCAGGTGGCGAGGATCGAGGAATCGAGACCCCCAGAAACGCCGAGGAGAACCGGACCTGCCGCGCTGGCCCAGGCAACTGCCGTATTCTGCAAGGCGCGGCGTAGTTGTTCGACATGGTCTTCAAACGTCACGGCACTGTTGATCATGACATGGTCCCAGGGGGACCAGGTCGGCACCACCCTGCAACCGTTGGCATCAATGACAAGGCTCGTCCCGGGAGCGAGTTCCTCAATCCCCTCCAAGGCTGTTTGCGGCGAGGGCAGATCTGCGCGGAAGAGACAGTCTGCGACATTGTTCATCGCGACGCTGGGCCTGGGAATGCTGGCATGTTTCATCGCCGCAATGCTCGAGGCCATGAGAACCCCGCCGGAAGTATGCGTATAGAGGCAAGGCATGGCGGCGCTGGGATCACGCGTGACGAGCAGTTCGTCGCTGCGCTGGCGCACGGCAAGATAAGCGCCCCAGTACTCATGCAAGAGCCTTGCAAGCGAACCGGTTCGCAATTCTTGTGCGGTCTTCGCATCGAGTCCGTTGCAGCGCTCGGGCGGACCATAGCGGGCAAATATGCTGCCCAGCACGGCGTGAGTGGGTGCCGTGCTCTCGGCTATGAACGGACAGGAATCACTGACGAAGATGGCGATGGGCCCGCCAATCGTGATGCGTTGCCATCCGGTACGTTCGGCGATGTGGCGAGCCCACTGATCAAGCAGTTCCGGCTCGCGAAATACCGCGATCAGGAATTCCAGGCCGCTCACAGGACGAAGATCGGTTGATAGGTTCGCACATTCTCATAATGGTCATTGAGGACCACCGGCCCGTCCTGGCACCAGCAATGCGCCCCAAACGGGTTTATGCGGACGCCGATGATCAGGCGTGGCGTATATCCCAGCCTGCGGCTCAGCCAGACGAAGGCGAGCGTGTGAGGGAGGCAATTGCCATCCTTGCCCATGAGGACCTGTACACGCTGGAACGCCCCGGCGAGGTGATCGAGCATCTGTGTGCTCGGTGGTTGCAGCTTGTGGGGGTGGTTGTGTCCGATGTACGCAAGAAGCCAGTGAAGCGGACAAAGCCTGACGAGCAACTTGGCTGAAAAGCAGGCGATTGCGACCTGCAGCAGCAACAGCGCCGGAATGGGAACTGAATTGCTATCGGGCGCGTGATCGGATGTTGCAGCGGGAAAAGGCTGGAACTCCTGCACACTGACGATGCCTTTCAAGGCTAACAGATCATCCATGCCAGTTTTGAGTGCGGCGAGCTCGTCGGGGGTGACAGTACCCATGACGCAATCGCCGATGGCCGAGACAAACGACGTGTTCAGCTTTTCAGGCAATGCAAAATACCGGTTCGCCCGAATATCGAGAAACACAGCGCGGGTGCCCACGAGGCAGAAATGGACAGAGGACAAGGGCGGCACAACCATGATGCAAAGACCGAGAAGGTGCGCGCGCCATAGCGCGCGCACCCATCGCATCAGTCGTCGGTGAGGCCAAGAGCAGCACGTTGGCCGCCCTGCTGGTCTTCGAGTGCACCCACGATGCCGCGGGTTTCTTCAGTCACCGAGCCGAGATCGACGACTTTGTCTTCGAGGGTATCAATGGTCTTTTCCATGATCTTCTCCATTCGAGATCGCGACTCCATCAGCCGCACAGGCAGAATGATCAGACCATTGGTGAAATTGAATTTTATAATGCGATTATAATTGCTTGGGAGGTAAACTGGGCGAAGTTATGAAGTGACCGGGCAGTGGAAAAATCCGTGCTGGAAACGCACAACGGCACCTTTAGCACAAGGCCTGGACATACGTACCGAGACCCGGTCGTGCGCCTTGCTGGGAGCTGACGCCCGACCAAGCTGCCTTCTTGAGAATAAATCGCAAGCGCTGATAACCGCGCTTAACATGTTTTAATTCCCGCGCGATCTTCTCTTGCGGGCAAAACCTCGATCGGTTCCCATGAAACGCTCGATCATCGGGGCGATCAGCCGCTCGACGGGCATGGCCTCGCCCTGGTTGTTTTCTTCTGCATGAAGACGGGCGTACTCTGCCAGATCACGCAAGATATGAGCGGGCATCTCAATCGTCACCTTCACCGGTTTGTCATCTTCGATCGGTCCAAGTCGCAGTTTGGTCATGGTAAATCCCTTTCTGGGGCCGGTTCAATGACGAGGTCGTGTGTAACGAGGACACGCAAGGAGAAACCGGGGCGGATCGCGAGGGTCGGCGCGATGTTGATTTCTCGGCCGACGATTTGCTGTCCGGCCTGGTTGATCGTGCCCTGTGTGCCGTAGCGAAGCGCCCGCGCCAGTTCGTCATCGCTGTTTGTTGTCAGCTCTGTTCCTACGCCGAGCAGCGTTGAGATGAGCGCGGCCTTGAACACGCTACCCCAATGATGATTGGTGCGGTCCTCCAGCCCTGCAGCGCCTGCCGGATCAGCTCCGGGCTGGCGATCGAGCGCAATCGAGCGGCCACCTGGCACGATCAGTCGGTCCCAGGCCAGAAGGACCCGGCGCTGTCCTGCCGAAACTGAGCTGTCGTATTCACCGATCAGTCGCGAACCCTGGGGAATGAGAAGCAGGCGTCCCGTTGCGCTGTCGTAGACGTTCTGTGTCACTTGCGCGGTGATCGTGCCCGGCAAGTCCGAGCGAATGGCAGTGATCAGGGCGGCAGGAATCACGCTGCCTGCCTGAAGGACGTATGCCGAGACGGGCGGGCTGACCCGTTCGGTGCTGACGAACCTGAGGTCCCTGTCGGCCTTCAGAAAGGCACGCTTGCGGTCCTGTCCGCCAGGAGCGGCCTGGGCGGGTAAAGGCTGCATTGAATTGGCTGTCTCGCCCATGGACGCGCTCACATTGCGCATCATTGCTGATTGGGCCGGCGTCGAACCCGAGCGGGGGTTACCGGCAAACAGAGCGCTTGTTCGCGCTGAATCGTGTTCTTGCCTTTCCCGTTCACGCGCTTGCTGCTCGGCAATGGCCCGTGGACTGCGCTTTGCCTCTACTCCCATAGCTGGAGCAGGAACGTCCTTTCCAGCCTCGCGCGCAGCCAGAATGGGGCGGCCCAGGTCTCCGGGTAGAGGCGGGCCAAGCTTGGGCGCTTGGGCATAATCGGCAGGAGCCGAGGTCACCGCCTCGACGCGATTTTGGCTTGCACCGTCATAAAGGTTGGGTGCCTGTTCGCGATCGATCGGTTGCAGCGCGTAGATCAGCGCGCCGCCAATCACGCAGCCGGCTACCGTGCCAGCAATCGCCAATGTCTTGCGCGACAGGCGCATCACTTTGGGTGGATCGGCCCGCAGCCGGAAAACTTCGGGTGATGTCAGCGCATCTTGCGGCTTGGTCTCGGTAGGAGTTTCCTGCTGCTGCTCCTTTTGCTGGTCCTGCCTTGGAGCTTTTTGAGCGGTTTGGGGTCGGGCAGGGGAACTTGCTTCCGGCGCACCGGCATTGGGCGCTTTGTCGGCACTGTCGGTCATGAGGGCCGGCGCGTGGCTTTGGCGCGTTGCCGCTCGATCCGGACGAGCTCTTGGCTCTTCTTCGTGCCGAGCCTGAGCTCGGCTATCGAAAAGAGCCTGTCGACAACCATGTATCGGCCTTCGACCCGGTAATTGACGAGTTCGCTCGAACCATCGGCTCCGCTTACGAAAAGCGGCGGCATCTCGTCGGTCGAAATCGATGCCGGAAACTCGATATAGGCCTGCCGTCCATCATCGAAGACGCGCAAGGGGCGCCACGAGGGCCTGTCGCCATCGATCCGGTAATGGAAATCGAGCGCGGCAAGATCGATGCCAGATGCGATCGGCGCAGCCTCTATGCGCCGGGCCTGGGCCCTGCGCATGGCGAACAACTCGTCCTGCGGATAGGTCCAGGAAACGGCTGCCATGTAAGTCGCCGGCGTTGCCTTGAGCTCGATGTGGTATGTGCGCCGGTTCGTATTGATGACAAGGTTCGTGGCGATGTCGGGCCGTATCGGCTTCACCAGGATGTGGACCTGTTTGGCAGCGCCAATGCCACTGATCGTATCGCCGATGATCCAACGCACCGTGTCGCCGGCAGCAACCGGTCCTTGCGAGGACAGTTCCTCGCCTGCCTGCAGCGCGATATCGGTGACCTGGCCGGGAGCGGCGTAGACCTGGTAGAGCGCACCATCGGCATAGGGGTATTGCTGGATGGCATTGAGCCAACCGCTTTTTTCCGGTTGCATGCGGGCAGCATCATTAGCGCTGTCCACGCGGCGGTGCGGTTCGGCAGGCTGCCGCCCACGCAGCGAAATTGGTTCTGCTTTTGGGATGGGCTTTAATTGCCCTGGGAGCGGAAGCGGAGCTGGTACGCTTACGATCGCGACCTGCGGGACTTGCCTTTCCTGTTCGAACGCAGGTCGCAGGACGGGTGCCGGATCTGCAGGTCTGGCCTGAACGTGACTGCATCCGCTGATGACAAGGGCCGGAGCCAGCAGAGCCAGAAGGCCCAGGGGACAGGTTCGGGTCATTGGCTGAGTTCCTTCGACCAGTTGAAAGCATTGACGAAAAGGCCAAGCGGGTTCTTGCGCAGCGCATCCACACTACGTGCCTCGCGCATCACGACCGTGACGATCGCCGACCAGCGCGTGGTGTCTGCCAGTGCGCCATCGACATATCGCCGCTCGGTCCATGCGATACGAAAACTGTCAGGCGAAGCGCGGATCACGCTCGACACATCGACAGCGACCTGCTTCTTGCCGACATGGGCGAATGGGTCATTGGTCCGGGCATAGTCATTGAGCGCAAGCGCGCCCTTCTCGCTGGCAAAGTCGTAAGCGCGCAGCCAATTCTGGCGCAGCACGACCGGGTCGGCCGGAATCGAACGAACTTCTTCGATAAAACGTGCAAGCTGAAAAGCGATCTGGGGGTCGGACGGCGTGTATCCTGCTTCAGCAGATGCGATGGCCCTTGCTTCTCCAAGCTTGTCGACTTCTACGACCCACGGCACAACCCGGCCACGCAGCGACTGCACGACAAGGCCGGTCGCCAAACCTCCTGAAAGGGCAAGGCAGCCGAAAAAGGCAAGGCGCCAGCTCCGGGCCTGAACGCGCGCGGAGCCAATACGATCGTCCCAGACCTGGCTGGCACGCTGATAGGGTGTCACAGCCTCAGGGCTCCTGGCGTATCGGATCGAGGGTCGTCGAAACATGCGTCAGTCCTTTTCTAAAATGTCGGGGGCTGCACCGCCGCCATGGCTGTCGCCGGATCTCAGGGTGTGGGCAGCGCTTGCCGCGCCCTGAGACATGGCTTGACGCTGACGCATCGACCTGGCCCAGCGGGGCGGACCTGTAGCGTTGTCCGAAGCTTTGGCTGCGGGCGTGGTCACGCCGTCGCGGCCACTGGCGTAGGCCTCCTTCAGACTCTGCGAAGCGCGGCGCAGCGGCGACGTGGCCGCGTGCCCGGCAGTCCTTGCGACATTGGCGAGACCGCCAGACACAGCGCCGGCCCCGCTGCGGCCGGCGGCCCCACCGGCATAGGCCGCCGAGGTGGCGCCTGCCGCGCGTGCACCGCCCATGGCCGTGCCTGAAGCAGCCCCTGCAGCTGCGCCGGCGGCAAGCCTTGCTCCTGCCGCGCCGCCCACCAAGGCGCCGCCTGCGGCAAGGGCGGTTCCTGCAGCAGCACCCGCCCCCAGTTGCGGTCCACCCGAAACGATGCCGTTGGCAATTCCGGGCGCAAATATCCCGAGGCCAAGCAGGGTCAGCGCGGCAAGGGCTATCGCCATGACCTGCTCGACCGTTGGTTCGGGCCCAAGCCCGGCATTGGTGAACTGGTTGAACAGCGTCGTACCGATCCCGGTTATGACGGCCAGCGTCATCAGCTTGATCCCTGAGGAAATGACATGGCCCAGAACGCGTTCGGCCATGAACGCGGTCCGCCCGAAAAAGGCAAAGGGAACCAGCACGAAGCCGGCAAGCGTAACCAGCTTGAACTCGACGATGGTGATGAACACCTGGATCGCAAGAATGAAGAAGGCGATGACGACGATCACCCAAGCGAGCAGCAGGATCGCGATCTGCACGAAGTTGGTGAACAGGCCGATCGGTCCCAGCAGGTCGGCAGTCGCATCGAGCAGGGGCTGGGCAGCGTCGAGACCGGTGCCGGCAACGGTGCCGGGTTTCATGAAATCAGCTAAGCTCATCCCGCCGCCACTGGCCTTGAGCCCGAGCGCAGCGAAGCTCTTGAACAGGATGTCTGCGAGATGCGAGAAGTTGCCGACGATCCAGGCGAACATGCCGATATAAAGCGTCTTTTTGATAAGGCGCTGCAGCACATCCTCATCACCGCCCCATGCCCAGAACAGGGCTGCGAGAGTCACATCGATCGCAATGAGGGTAGATGACAGGAAGCCGACTTCGCCGCCGAGCAGGCCAAATCCGCTGTCGATGTAGGTGGTGAAGACAGCGAGAAAGCTGTCGATGACGCCTGCATCGTTCATGGCCGCCGGCCTATTCTGTCCTCGCTTCCAAAGAAGCGGTTTCGCCGTTCTTCCCAGGCAGCGGAGCATGCGGCGTCGGGCTGGGTAATCGTTCGACAGCGAGCCGGGGCTTGCTTGGGCAGCTGTGAATTGGGAAGATCGGATGCCACCGTTTTGTGCCGGTCAACAGTGGGCGATCGCGCTCCCAGGATCGCGATCGCCGCCACCAGACCGCCAAGAGCGGCCAGCAATGCGAGCTTGCCTATCCGGCTCATGTCATTGCCCGCGAAACCGACGGAAACGCTGACGCCCTTCTGCCTCGGTTGCCGCATCGTTGGCTGCTTCCAGGGTCTGGGCTCTTCCTTGCGCCACAACGGCGGCGGACAGGTCGGCAAGCTGCTGTGACTGCAACGCGAGTAGCTGGTTGCCCGCCTGGGCCGCCTGCAGCGCGCCTGCCGCCGACTGGCTTGCGGTTACCAGCGTATTGATCGAAGAACGCGCGCCATCGATGTTACCAACGATCCCAGCCTGAACGGTCAGCGCATCTTCGAATGCAGCAACGCTGTCGTTCCAGCGCGCATCGGCATTGGCGACCATTTGGGTGTCACTGCCGCTTAGCGCATCTCCCTTGTAGCGATCGGCAAAGGCCTGCTGGATAGTCTCGACATTGAAGGCAACGCGCTGGGCCCGGGCAAGCAGGCTCTGGGTTTGCTGCACCTGGGCCCGCAAAGTTGAAAGTGTCGAGGTTGGCAGGCTTTCCAGGTTTCTCGCTTCGTTGAGCAGCGATGTTGCCTGGTTCTGGATCTGGCGGATCTGGTTGTTGATCTGCTCAAGCGAGCGTACGGCCGTCAGCACGTTTTGCGCGTAATTGGTGGGATCGTAGACGACGTCCCCGAACCCGAACAGCGCATGGGCTGGCGGGGCAGTCACGCAGCTTGCCGTTATCATGGATACGAAAGTTCCGGCCATCACGGCGTGGCGCAGGCGGGTTCGGGTCATGATTGATCATCCAGTTGGTTTGGGGGGGAGGAGGTCTGCAGCCCAGCCAAGACCGCGATGACGCAGCCATTGATGCGCGAAAGCATCGCGACCATGCGCCTCGACGATTTGCGTGATGCGCAGCTGGTCCGATTTCGAGGAGGCGGCTGTGAAGGCGAGAGCGATTTCACCAAGGCCGAGTTCAAACAGGCGATTGCCGCCTTGCGACTGGCAATAATAGTCGCGCTTGGGTGTGGCCCGGCTCAGGATCTCGATCTGCCGGGCATTGAGCCCGAAACGCTCGTAGATTCTGGTTATCTGCGGCTCGCAGGCCCGGTCGTTGGGAAGGAAAATCCGCGTCGGGCAGCTCTCGATAATGGAACTGGCGATGCCGGAACCTTCAATGTCGGCAAGGCTCTGCGTTGCAAAAACGACGCTCGCGTTCTTCTTGCGCAAGGTCTTGAGCCATTGCTTGAGCTGCGCGGCAAAGGCCGGACTGTCCAGAACCAGCCAGCCTTCATCGATCACGATGAGGGTCGGGCGTCCATCGAGCCGGCCTTCGATCCGATGAAACAGATAGGAGAGGACCGCGGCTGCCGCCCCGGATCCGACAAGGCCTTCGGTCTCGAACGCCTGCATACTGGCTTGTCCAAGGTCTTCGCTCTCGGCATCGAGCAACTGGCCGCGCGCACCGCCAAGGCACCAGGGTGCCAGAGCCGCCTTGAGCGCCTGCGATTGCAGGAGCACTGCAAGGCCGGTCATTGTCCGCTCTTCTCGGGGCGCGCAGGCCAGTGAGGTGAGCGCGCTCCAGATATGCTCGCGGGCATGCGGATCGATCTGAACGCTCTCGCCAGCCAGGATCGCAGCGAGCCAGTCGGCCGCCCACGCCCGTTCCTGTGCATCGTCGATCCGCGCCAGGGGCTGCAGGTCCACGCCTTGCGTGCCATCGTGCTGCGAGGTGCCGCCCAGATCCTGCCAGTCACCGCCCATGGCGAGGGCTGCAGCGCGGATCGATCCGCCAAAGTCGAAGGCGAAAATCTGGCTGTTCGCATATCGGCGAAACTGCAGCGCCATGAGGGCGAGAAGCACTGACTTGCCCGCGCCCGTTGGCCCGACGATCAGCGTATGACCGACATCGCCTGCATGAAGGGAAAACCGGAACGGAGTCGAACCTTCGGCTTTGCCGTAAAGCAAGGGAGGCGCATTGAAATGTTCGTCCCGTTCCGGCCCCGCCCAAATCGCTGACAGGGGGATCAGGTGGGCGAGGTTGAGAGTGGAAATGGGAGGTGTTCGAACATTGGCGTAGACATGACCCGGAACACTGCCGAACCAGGCTTCGAGGGCGTTCACGGTCTCGGTAATGACAGTGAAGTCGCGGGCCTGGATGACCTTCTCGACAAGGCGAAGTTTTTCTGCCGCTACTGCCGGGTCGCGGTCCCAGACCGTAACCGTGGCCGTGACATAAGCCATGCCTGCATGGTCGGCACCCAGTTCCTGGAGCGCGAGATCGGCTTCGGCCGCCTTGTTCGATGCATCGTTGTCGAGGAGGACTGATGCCTCGTTGGTCATCACCTCCTTGAGGATGGCTGCAACCGACTTGCGTTTGGCAAACCACTGCCGGCGGATCTTCGTGATAGCCTTGGTCGCATCGGCCTTGTCGAGCATGATCGCCCGCGTTGACCAGCGGTATTCGAACCCTTGCGCATTGAGTTCATCGAGCAGGCCGGGAAAGGTGACGCTCGGAAATCCCGTCACTGTCAATGTCCGCAAGTGATGATCGCCTAGCTTGGGCTCGAGGCCGCCAGTGAGCGGCTCGTCGGCGAGCAAGGCGTCCAGATGCATCGGAGTTTCCGGGACGCGCACGCACTGGCGTTTGGTGGAAATCGTGGAATGGAGGTAAGTGAGGGTGCCTTCGTCGTCGAGCCAGGCGAGTTGTGACACAAAGCCTTCGATCAACTGAACCAACCGGTTCGTGCGGTCGGTATAGCCCTTGAGCAGTTCGCCGGGATCAACGCCCTTGCTTGTCCGTCCTTCGTAAAGCCAGCTTTCCGCGCGAGCCGCATCTTCGGCGGGCGGCATCCAAAGCAGGGTCAAATAATAGCAGCTCTCGAAGTGTCGCCCATCTTCTCGGAATTGTTCGCACCGCTCCCGGTCGACCAGCGCGGAAACGGGATCGGGAAAGTCACAGTCGGGATAGGCCAGTGCCGGAATGCGCTGTGCCTCGACGAAAATCGCCCAACCTGTTCCGAGGCGGCGCAGCACATTGTTGAGTCGCGCTGTCACGGCGACGAGTTCGGCCGGTGTCGAACTGTCGAGATCTGGGCCGCGAAAGCGCAGCGTGCGCTGAAACGAACCGTCCTTGTTGAGCACCACGCCCGGCGCCACCAATGCAGCCCAGGGCAGAAAATCGGCTAGGCAATCACAGCGCCTGCGATATTCGGCCAGGTTCATCATGGCCGCATCCATGCCGGATAACGAAGGTGCCGGCGGGCGACTTCGGCGAACTGGGGATCGTGCCGCGCTGCCCAGACCGACAGGGCATGGCCGATGACCCAAAGCGCCAGGCCCGCGATCCACAGGCGCAGGCCAAGCCCAATAGCGCCAGCGAGGGTTCCATTGACGATGGCAAGCGAGCGCGGCGCGCCGCCTAGCAGGATCGGCTCGGTGAGTGCTCTGTGAACCGGGGCGAAGTAGCCCGGGATCGGCTCGGCAGGTTCGGCCATTATACGAGGGCTCCACCGCCGAAGCTGAAGAAGGAGAGGAAGAAGGAACTCGCCGCAAACGCGATCGAAAGACCGAAAACAATCTGGATCAACCTGCGAAATCCGCCCGAAGTATCGCCGAAAGCGAGGCTGAGACCGGTGACGATGATGATGATCACCGCGACGATCTTGGCGACCGGGCCTTCAATGCTTTGGAGGATGGACTCAAGGGGCGCTTCCCACGGCATTGATGAGCCGGATGCGAAAGCGGGCGTGGACAGGGTGAACGTGACAAGTCCGGTGGTTGCAAGAAGTGCGGTGCGCCGGGTACCGCACTTGAATGCATGGGTCATGGACGGTCTCCATCAGTCTGTGAGGGATAAAGGGTGAGGCGATAGTCGCCGGTTGCGGGATCAAGCCCATCGACCCGTGCGAGTTCGGCCAAGCGCCGGCCGTGGCCATCGCGGACCAGCACAGCAATCAGGTCGATTGTCTCTGCGATCAGCGCGCGCGGTACTGTGACCACAGCTTCCTGGATCAGCTGTTCCATGCGCCGCAGCGCACCAATAGCGCTTCCCGCATGGATTGTGCCGATGCCGCCGGGATGGCCTGTGCCCCATGCTTTGAGAAGGTCGAGCGCCTCGGGGCCGCGCACTTCCCCGATCGGGATGCGATCGGGCCGCAGGCGCAGACTGGAACGCACGAGATCTGCTAGCGAAGCAACCCCATCCTTGGTGCGCAGGGAGACCATGTTTGGCGCAGTGCATTGAAGCTCGCGCGTATCCTCGATCAGGACCACGCGGTCTGCTGCATTTGCCACTTCTGTAAGCAGGGCATTGGCAAGCGTGGTCTTGCCAGTGCCCGTTCCGCCAGCGACCAGGATGTTGCACCGATCGGCGACGGCTCGCCTCATCGTCTCGGCCTGTTCCCGGGTCATGATGGCAGCATCGCAATAGTCGCCGAGCGTGAAGACGATGACGGCGGGTTTGCGGATAGCAAAGATCGGCGCGACGACTACGGGCGGCAGCAAGCCTTCGAAACGTTCGCCGGTTTCGGGAAGTTCGGCGGAAACCCGGGGGCGTCGGTCGTGCACATCCACGCCGACATGATGGGCAACAAGGCGAATGATCCGCTCGCCATCGGAAGGAGCTAGTGACAGGCCGCTATCGCTGACGCCTTTGCCCAAACGCTCGACCCAGAGGCGGCCGTCCGGATTGAGCATGATTTCTATGATTGCGGGATCGCCGAGCCATCCCGCAATCGCATCGCCCATCGCCGTGCGCAGCATGCGCGCACTGCGCGATCCAGCTCCTTTTCGGATTTGCTGTCCAGCCATAGCAATTCCCATCCAGGTGTCAGGCAAAGGGCCTGATCTTCGATCGGGATGATTAAAAGGCGCAGAAATTCAGTAAGTTCAACAAGGATAAGCAGCCGGAGTACGCTAGCGAACAGAAACAGCCAATGGCGTAGGTCAGCCCAGGATTCTGATCGATTGAACAATAAATTGCCTGGAATCTCATCCGTGAGCGGACCGGGCATTGTGGCATTCTCACTTGAAGCAGGCCTTGGAGTAGGAGGTCCATTGTTCGTCGATCTCGGCGCGGATGGCGCTAACGAGCCACAGGGGCGCGCCTCCGCTGGAAAAGACCCTGTCCTTTGCCGTGCGCCGTTTCACCGTCCTACTGGGCGGCGCTTTCCATCGGATTCGATGCAGGCAACCGTCGGCGGTAATGCACGGGCAGGGTAAAGATGGCGAGGCCTTCCGGGACCTTCTCAGCGCGCCATACCGCCAGCTAGGGCGCGGTATCCTTGCGGAGCTGACCAAACGATCGGCGCTACGCACACTGAGCACGAAGATGAATGTCCGTCTCGACAAAGAGCGTGCCGCGAGGGCACCGGCGGACGGCAACGCGCCGGTCAATCGGAGAAATGGAAACATTCAGAAGACGGTGACCACTGACTGCCGCAAAGCTTTCCGGGAAACTCCCCAAGCTGAGCTGCATCCTCCAAGCTCAATAAGAGTGATGTGCGAGCGGGACAGGCGGTCGAGGCGCCAGACAATGATATCGTCGCCGGGGCGGGCGTACTTGCACATTTCTGAGTAGGCGGGCTTGAGGACGGCGGAATCCGATATTCCGTGCCCCTCCGAGATCCTTGCGGCGCCGGCCGCACGATTGGCCTGGAGTTGGGCAGTCAGGCTTGCTTACCTTGTGCTTGTGCGCACCTAGCCCAATTTCATGGCGTCGAACTATCTGGAAATCGTGTCTGTCCTCGCCGGGCGCTCAAGCGACGCGCCAGTGCCGTCCGTGCTTCGGCAAAAGCGGGCCCTGGCAAGCCATACCGGCAAATCCGGGAAGCAGGGAACTTACTGGGCCTTCTTTATCTCGCGCACGCTGCTTCCGAACATGCGGTCCCAGAAGATCGCTGTGATCGCGTAGTTTCCTTCTTCATCAACGTGGTGGTGACGCATATGGTGGCGCTTGATCGCCTTGCCGATGCGGCCGCGCATGGGCCACTGGTGGCAGGCGTAGTGGACCACGTCGTATCCGACGTAGCCGATGATGAAGCCCAGGAAGAGCCAGGTGCCCGCCATGCCGAGCAGGGCCACGCAGGTTGCCCACACGGCAGCGCTGATGGGCAGGCTGACGAGCGGCGGCATCAGGTTGCGCAGCGGATCGTTTGGGGTGGTGTGGTGATTGCCATGGACCGCAAAGACCAGCCATCTGATCGGCGCGGCATCGGAATCCCAGTGGAACAGGAAGCGGTGCATCGCATACTCGAACAGCGACCAGACCAGCAGGCCTAGCGCGAAGAGGAACGCCCCGTAGGCTACGCCTGCGGTGCCCCAACCCGTCCATGCAATGAAGGGGAGCGCGATGCTCCAGACCAGGACGAACCCGCGCGGCGAGATGAGAGTGAGCTTCTCGAGCTGCCGGTTCTCGAACAGCTGAACGCGCTGGGGACTGGTTCGAGGATCACGCATCAGACGACTTTCTCGACAGCAATGGGGCTGCGTTGTCAACACTATATGCTGCAATGCAGCATAATTCTCGATTAATCTGCAATGTAAAAAAATGAGGCTGGCATAACTCGGAAAAGAACCCTTAAATTCCTGTGCTTGCCGAACAAGAGAGATGACCGTGGCATTCCCCGGCAAACTGCCGAAATGGCCTCAAGGCTATGAATTCGGCTTTCTTGATGTTGGCCGGCTCGCCCGACCCGCCAACGGCGGCGATGAAATCGGTCTGACGCGCCAAAAACGCAGAGGTCTGCAGCACGGCGACCACTTCGGCGACTGGCGCGTCCTGCGCCGGCTCATGCTCGTCGGTCAGCACGGGGACGATGGTTTCGCTGCGCACTTTCTCGAAGATGAGCAGGCCCTCGTCCATGCCAAGTCCACGGAAGGAGCGGTCGGAACTGCGATTGGCCTTGTCGAACGAGCTCTTGAAAATGAGCAGGAGGTCTAGTCTGCGCGCAAACTCGCCGAGTTGTTCGGCGACGCAAGGTACGGCTATCGTGAACAGAGGGCGGCTCGTTGATCTGCCCCCTTCTGAGTGGCCCAGAATCTGTTTTAGATTTTGCCACGAAGGAGGAATGGAATGGCGAGGAAACACAAGCCGGAAGAGATTATCAGCAAGCTGCGTGAGGCCGAGATCGTGCTGGCGCAGGGCGGGACGGTGGCGGATGCGTGCCGCCGGATCGGCGTCACCGAGCAGAGCTATTATCGCTGGCGCAAGGAGTATGGCGGCCTGAAGATGGATCAGGCGCGGCGGATGAAGGACCTTGAGAAGGAGAATGCGCGGTTGCGCCGGGCGGTGTCGGATCTGACGCTCGACAAGCTGATCCTGCAGGAGGCCGCACGGGGAAATTATTGAGCCCTGCAAGGCGGCGGCGCTGTATCGATCATATCCGGGGAGTGATGGCTGTCTCCGAGCGGCGCTTGTGCCGCGTGCTCGGCCAGCATCGATCGACGCAGCGCAAGGTGCCACGCGGGGCAGATGACGAAGCCGCCCTAACCGAGGACATCATCGCCTTGGCCAGGCAGTATGGCCGTTATGGCTATCGCCGAGTGACAGCCCTGCTGCGCGACGCGGGCTGGCATGTGAACCGCAAGCGCGTGGAGCGCATCTGGCGACGAGAGGGCCTCAAGGTGCCGCAGAAGCAACCGAAGCGAGGAAGGCTCTGGCTCAACGATGGATCTTGCGTCCGACTGCGGCCCGAGTACCCGGGGCACGTGTGGTCTTACGATTTCGTCGAGGGCCGCACCCACGATGGCCGCAAGTTCCGCATCCTGTCGATCATCGACGAGGCCAGCAGAGAGTGCCTGGCCCTGCCGGTGGCGCGAAGGCTCAGAAGCGAGGATGTGCTGGCCGCGTTGGCCGAGTTGTTCATTACCCGCGGGCCACCGGCACATATACGGTCAGACAATGGACCCCAGTTCATCGCCAACGCCGTACAAGAATGGCTGACCAGGATCGGTGTGAAGACGCTCTACATTACACCCGGCAGCCCATGGGAGAATGGCTACTGCGAGTCCTTCAATGGCTCGATGCGCGACGAACTCTTGAACGGGGAGATCTTCTACACCTTGGCTGAAGCCCAGATCCTGATCGAAGCCTGGCGCCGGCATTACAATCCTGTTTCATAACACCCATCTGTCTATGCTGTTGTAGGGAATAGGGTATTCTGATCGGGATGTGATCCTGCGGGGTGCCTGGGGTTCTTCCGCACCCGGTGAAGAAGGTTTTGGGCTTCCTGCTTTTCGAGATCTGACCGGTTGAATATCCAGGGGCCGTCAGACAATGGGTGCTGCCCTTTGATTTCCCCGGCCTCGGCGGCGAGGCGCAATGTCTTCGGGGCAACACCAATGAACCGTGCGGCTTTGTTCAGGTTGAGCCATGGCTCGTTGCCATCGGGTGCGGGTCGGAAGACCGGGATCTTGTGATGCGACCTGTGCGCTGTAACGCGTTCTTTGGTCCAGCGATTGCCATGTCCGGTCAATAGTCCATTGCGGTTGAGAACCCCGGCAATCAGATCGTCGTTGGCAATCAACACCAGTTGCCGAATGGCCGCGACGATGTCGCCAGAAGTGCTGTTGCGTTGGCCCCGCCGTCGCTTCGGCAGGCGCATTTCGGTATGGATGCCGCCTATCCAATGAACCATCAGGACGATCTCAGAAGTCGCATCATCGATATCCGCGACGACTTCCTGTATAACGGTGCGCACGATGCGCTTCTTGAGCCGAGCATCTGTCGTGGGTGCCGCCCAAACTGTACGCAGATCCTGGGCGAGTGAAGCGATGCCGGTTTGCATCAGCAGTGACGGTTTCGGTGCCGTCCTATCGTGTGCGCTGATTTTACTCTCAATTTCGCCCACCAGTTCAAGGGCGCGGTTCCAACGTATCTCAAGTTCTGCTGCAACAAGCCGGTTCTCAGGGTCTGCAGCATCAAATTGCCGGAAGGCCCGATTGGCGGCGTAACGAGCAGCTTCCAGATCACGGCCAAGCGCGTCACGCACCTGATCACGACGACTGGATGCCTGGGCTTCAGCTTCGGCCGCTGCAGCGATCGCTCCCGGTTCAACGACGCGCAGGATGGCCCCCTCGATTGCATCATCTACGCGCAGCCCGCCAAAGGCGATGCATCGCGGCTCGCCATTATCCAAATGGCCTCTCCAGCACGAGTAGCGCGGAATGTTGTGCTTTGCCCCTGTGTAGCGGACCGTGAGCTTGCGCCCGCAGCGCCGGCAACGGAAAAGCCCGGCGATAAGGGCATCGCCATGCTTGGGGGCGCCGTGATGACGGCTCGTGACTGCATTGTCGCTTACCATCTTGCGAATAGCCTCGGCCCGCTCCCAACTGACATAGCCTTCGTGCACGCCGGGAATGAGTGCCAACCATTCCTCACGCGCATTGCGCCGGATCGTGGCGGATTGGCCAAATCCGGGCGTTGCGCTTGTCTTACCATAAGCATAGGCACCGCCGTAAACCGGGTTCTCGATCATTCGGTGGATCGTCGCATAGGTTGGCCTGCGCCAGATCGTATCGCCGTTGTTGCGTTTGGCGGGCAAATCCAGTTCGTGCTCCAGAAACCACATGAGAGCCTGACGGGCGCTGCCAAGTTCAACGACTTTCTCGAATACCAGCGTGATGGCTTCCTGCACACGGCGGTCAGGATCCTTCTCGAGCCGATCTGCGACCTTCACAAAGCCGACAGGGGCGGCAACTATCAGTTCACCGCGCCGGGCTTTCTCGTAACGGGCCGAGAGCGAGCGTTGGCGCAGCAGGTCCAGTTCATATTCGTTGAGACTGCCCTTCAGGCCGAGCAGGAGGCGGTCATTGCCCTGTCGCGGCGCATAGACGGTCTCCTGGTCAATCAGAACAGTATCGACGACGCGGCACATCTCGATGAGCTGCTGCCAGTCCCGGCTGTTGCGGGCAAATCGGGACACCTCCCTTGCAGCCACAGCGCCAATCTTGCCAAGGCAAACCTCGGCGACCATCCGTTCAAAGCCGGCGCGTGTGACGGTCCCGGCGGCTGAGCGACCGAGATCGTCATCGATGATTTCGACGCTGGACCAACCAAGTGACGTCAGGCGATCCCGCATGGCATATTGCAGAGCGCTGCTCTCCCGGTTGTGTAGAACCTGGTGGGCAGATGACTGCCTGACATACAGGATTGCCTTGCGCTCGAGATGATGCGGCCTGATCTTTTCATGCATCATGATCCGCGCCCTCCTTTGAGTTTGTCGGTTCTCCCGCGACGTGATCGAGGATCAAGCGCGCCATCAGTTGCTTCAGCTTCCGGCGTGCCTCGTGCGGCAAGGTCTGCCACGGCGGCACGGGCGCTGTCTGTCCTTCGCTTGGAATTAGAAACAGGTCGAACTGGTAGGCTGTAGGCTGGCGAGGCATCGGCATCTCTCCGAATCATGTCCTGAGAACCCGATGCTGCGCCGATATTCCCGGATTGCGATGCCGCTCCACCGCCAATCAACAACACAGACAGGGCATCGATCGCAGCCATAGAAACCTGGGGTGTGGAGGCGACAAGCCAGCCAGCACTTGCACTCCGGTCGAACATCCAACCGGGCACCTCCAACAGACGGTCGCAATCACCGCCCGACAGGCTGCAACGAAAGACCGCCGCGCCATTCTTCTCGATCACTTCATGAACGTAAATCTGGCGCCCGGTCCAAGGATGCCAAGGGTAAAGGAGCTCACGCTCACAGGTCCCGTGGGTGTTCTGTCGTCGAGTTGTACAACACCGTCAGGCCACACAGCTCGTTGGGTTATCGGCCGCCGGCCCCGGAAGCGGCGACACCGCCATGGCTGCCCTCCGGTTCCGCTTCGCTCCACCTACGGCCAGCCATGGCGCCAGAGGCAGTTTTACACTAACAAACCGCACGGACCACTCAGTGGGGGCCGGTCACGCGATGGTGAGTGGCAATCCGAGAGCTATCTGGTATCGATGAGTTATCCTAAACTCGCCATAAAACCAATGCTAAGAGTTGCATCTGGCGAAAGGATCGACGACACAGCCGCAAGATCGCTTTACCCGGCCTGAAGCTGGATTTTTGTGTCACATGAGGGAATATATGAAGACTGCGATAGTAACGGGAATTTCCGGCCAGGATGGTGCTTATCTGGCCGAACTGCTGCTGGGCAAGGGATACAAGGTCTACGGCACCTATCGCAGGACGAGTTCCGTAAATTTCTGGCGGATCGAGGAGGTCGGCGTTGCCAATCACCCCAATCTGACCTTGGTGGAATATGATCTGACGGATCTGTCATCCAGCATCCGGCTGCTGCAGACTACCGGCGCTACCGAAGTATACAACCTCGCCGCACAAAGCTTTGTAGGCGTTTCCTTCGACCAGCCCGTCACCACCGCCGAAATCACCGGCGTCGGTCCACTCAACCTCCTAGAGGCGATCCGGATTGTTGATCCCAAGATTCGCTTTTACCAGGCGAGTACGTCGGAGATGTTCGGCAAGGTGCAAGCCGTGCCTCAAAAGGAGGACACGCCTTTTTATCCGCGTAGTCCCTACGGCGTTGCCAAGCTCTACGCGCACTGGATCACGGTCAACTATCGTGAAAGCTACGATATCTTCGGATGCAGCGGCATTCTGTTCAATCATGAAAGTCCGCTGCGCGGCCGCGAGTTCGTGACCCGCAAGATCACCGACAGTGTCGCCAAGTTGAAGCTCGGCAAGCTCGATTGCCTGGAACTGGGCAATCTCGATCCGCGGCGTGACTGGGGCTTTGCCAAGGAATACGTCGAAGGCATGTGGCGGATGCTGCAGGCCGACGAGCCCGACACCTATGTGCTGGCGACCAACCGCACCGAAACCGTTCGCGACTTCGTGCAGATGGCGTTCAAAGCGGCAGATATCGACGTTGAGTTTTCCGGCAAGGAAGACCAGGAAATTGCGGTCGACACTGCCACCGGCAAGACCGTCATGCGGGTCAACCCGCGCTTCTATCGCCCTGCGGAAGTCGACCTGCTGATTGGCGATCCGGAAAAGGCGACGAACAAGCTGGGCTGGAAACCGGAAACGACGCTCGAGCAGCTCTGCAAGATGATGGTCGACGCGGACCTCTTGCGGAACAGCGTGAATGCATCCTTCTGACCTCCCTGACAGGAAGTCGGTCGATTAAATAGCGAAGTCTACCCGGCGGTGCCTGCCGCCGCCGGGTAATGCACTATCAGCGACGGTGAGATGGTTATGAGCAGAATATTGATTACCGGCGTGGATGGCTTCACTGGCCGCTATCTGGCTACAGCACTGGCAGGGCAGGGGCATGAGGTGGTCGGCATCTCGCACAGCGCAATTGCCACGCCAATCGAAGGCCTTGCCTCCTCCCACATATGCGATCTCACCGACGCGCAGGGCCTTAAGGATGTCCTGCTCGCCGTGCGACCAGACAAGGTCGCGCATCTGGCAGCGATTGCTTTCGTTTCTCATGGTGTCGTTGAGGACATCTACCGCACCAATGTCGTGGGCAGCCGCAACCTCCTGGAAGCGATAAGTGCCGTCGGCAGCGCCGATGTGGTGCTCCTTGCGTCCAGCGCCAATATCTATGGCAATCGCGTCAGCGGCGCGATCGATGAGACTGTCGCGCCTGATCCGATCAATGATTATGCGGTCAGCAAGCTGACGATGGAATTTGTTGCCCGCCTCTATGAGGAGCGGCTGCCGATCATCATCGCACGGCCCTTCAACTATACCGGTGTCGGACAGGCGATCAATTTCGTCATTCCCAAGATCATCGATCACGTCCGGCGCGGCGCGACGACGATCGAACTGGGCAATCTGGATGTAGCACGCGACTTTTCCGACGTGCGGGACGTAGTGCTTGCCTATGCCGCACTGCTGAATGACCCTGCCGCTATCGGCCAGGTTTTCAACATCTGTTCGGGTAATGCACAGACGCTGCGCGATGTAATTGCGATGATCCAGGAAATTTCAGGTCACGACTTCAATGTCACCGTCAATCCCGCTTTCGTCCGCGAGAACGAGGTCAAGATGCTGTGGGGGGATCGCAGCAAGATCGAAAATCTGACTGGGCAGCGGCCCATCCACGACTTGCGCGACACACTGGCCTGGATGCTTGGAAGATAATATTGTGTGCTTCTAATAATGCCAATATGCTTTGACATTGCTCTGAACTACATATCAGGGAGAAGAATATAGGACTCCGTGAGGGTCTTTATATCGAGAGAGCGAGCGCAAACTTATGGCATTGTTTATTCAAGTCCGACCCCGCGGCAATGAACGCATTATTAGGATTGAGCAGCCTGTTGTCTGGAGATTCTGGTGAGATTGGGTCATGCATTCTGGCATTCCCATTTGATGTAGGCCTTTGTGTCGGAGGCCCATTGTTCGTCGATTTCGACCAGGACGGCGCTCACGAGGCGCAGGAGGGCGTCTTCGCCTGGGAAGACCCTGACCTTCGCCGTGCGCCGCTTGAGCTCCTGCTAGACCGACCGCTCCATCGGATTTGACGTGCGCATCCGTTTGCTATGGTGCTCAGGCAGGGTGAAGACCGCGAGCCCTTCGGGTGCGTTTTGCTCGAGCCAATCGGCCAGTTTGGGTGCGGTATCGCGATATCCGGCAACGAGTTCGCCCAGCGCGGTCTCGGCTTTGGCGAGATTGTCTGCCGTCCAGACGGCTTTCAGCTGTTTGCCGATGCGTTTGCGGATAGCGACATTGGGCGCATGATGGATGGCATTTTGCGCGAGGTGGAACTGGCAACGCTGCCATGTCGCCCCTCCGAGCACGGCGCGGCGGGCGGCGCGCAACCCGGCGTGATCGTCCGAGACAATGAACTCGACCCCTCGCAGGCCCCGGGGCGACCAGGCTCTCGAGGAAGGCGCGCCAGTGGACCTCGGCTTCGGACAGGGCGATCGAGACACCCAGCACGCGGCGGCGCTCGTCGGGGCCGATGCCGATTGCCGAGAGCACGGAGACATCACGCACCACGCCGCTGTGGCGCATTTTCTCGTAGCGCGTGTCGAGAATGAGATACTTGATCTCGCCAAGGGGGGCGGCCGCGCCAGGCTTCCAGTTCTTCGTCAAGCAGCTTGGACGCGCGGCTGACCTGTGTCGAGGAGAGGCTTTCGATGCCGAACTCGCGCATCACCGCTTCGGCATCGCGGGTCGAGACCCCCTTCACGTACATTTCGGCCACCGCCAACATGATAGCCGGACGGAGCGCCGGCCGCGCTCCAGCGACTGGGGATAGAACGGTGTGCCGTCATGCCCCGCCGTCTTTGGAACCGCCACGTCCACTGTGCCGGCAGGCGTGTCGATCCGCTTGGGCTTGTAGCCATTGGCATAGCCGCGGCGATCCGGGCTGCGTTCATAAAGACCAGCTTGCAAGAACCGCTCACGCTCGATTTGCATCGCCAGTTCAAACGCCCGGCCAAAGACCGAGGCGATCTCGCCTGGACCATGTTCTATCAGCTGTTCCAAGACCGCCTCAATTGCCGTATCTTTCCGTCTGTCCATTCGCTCGTCTCCATGGTTGTGTCACAACTCCATGGAATACCAGATTGGACCGCCTGTGCTGGGGCGCGTCCCAGCACAGGCGCATGACCTTCGGCTCAAGCGAATTTCCAGGCATCAGGTTACAGTACCATTATTAGGAATTTTTCGGTCAATGGGGTATCCGTTCCCGCGACCAAAAACTTTTGGGACGGCATGCTGTAGTAAGCTGCACGGTGGCAACACGGAAATAACGCTTTGCAGACATGCGCTCGGAGGCCGAAGCTCTCAGCGAACAATGTTGAATCGATCAAAAACATCGTTTTACCTATTCGGCGCACGGCAGATGCCGAAGTGGCTGACCTGCGCAAACGGGAACGGAGCAGAGCAGAAATCCGCTTGGCGAAAATCGCTGTGCTGGATTGGGATGCTGCGATCACAACGGCAGCCGATAAGGCTGCCCTGGGACAGCAGATTGCCGCACTGCACGCCACGTCGAAAGGCGACCACGTCATCGCATCGGCGCGCAAGGCCGACCTGCTTGGCCTGCTCGACGATATGTGGGCGGTCGCCGCCGTCGATACAATGAACAGGCTGGAAGCCAGTGCGCAGAAAGCAAGGCTGCGAACGTTGATCCGCGAGGACGCGCAGGCGGGCTTTGATCGCCTCATGGAAGGCCAGCGGGCGAAGCAGGCGGCGGCTGCACCCTCTCTTCACAAGGTCGACGCCAGGCGTGTCGGGCCTCATGCGCGGCAGATATTGCAACGTATGCAAACCGCCGGTGGGTCTGGAGGTCACGCCTAATGCGTCTCGTCGTCGATCTTCAGGGTGCGCAGGGATCCAACCGCAATCGGGGCATCGGTCGCTATTGCTTGTCGCTAACCCGCGGGCTGGCCCGCCTGCGGGGCAAGCACGAGGTGATCGTGGTGCTGAGCGCCCTGTTCCCGGATACCATTGAGCCCTTGCGCCGGGCGCTTGAGGACATTTTGCCGCCTGAGGCGATCCGGATCATGCATCTGGCAGGGCCGGTTCACGATGCGGATCCCCAGTGCGATGCGCGGCGCGAGGCTGCCGAACTGATGCGCGAGCAATTTCTCGCCAGCCTCAATCCCGATTTCGTGCTCATCACCTCGCTTTTCGAGGGGTTGGGGGACGATGTCGTTTCGAGCATCGGGCGGTTCACCACCCGCGTACCGACCGCGACCATATTGTATGATCTCATTCCGCTCATCAACAGCGGCATCTATCTCCAGAATCCGGTGTTGGCCAAATGGTACGAGCGCAAGCTGGCTCATCTGCGCAACGCCGACCTGTTGCTCACCATCTCCCAATCGTCTCGCCAAGAGGCGATCGAATGGCTTGGGGCCGAGCAGGAGGAAGCGGTCAACATCTCGACCGCGGCTGAAGATCATTTCAGCCCGGCTCCGGTCAGCGCCAAGCGCCGGGCTGAGCTTGGCAAAACCTATGGACTGGTGCGTCCGTTTGTCATGTACACTGGTGGAATCGACCACCGCAAGAATATCGAAGGGCTGATCAAGGCCTATGCCATGCTGCCTTCTGCCCTCCGCCGCGCGCATCAGCTTGCGGTCGTGTGCTCCATCCAGTCGGCTGACCGGGACCGGCTGACCGCGCTGGCGGAAGAACATGGGCTTGGCGGCGATGAGTTGGTTCTGACCGGCTACATTCCTGAAGATGACCTTCTCGCCTGCTACCGAGCGTGCAAATTGTTTGTTTTTCCCTCATGGCATGAAGGGTTCGGACTGCCCGCATTGGAGGCCATGCGGTGCGGCCGTGCCGTCATTGCTGGCGACCGCTCCAGCCTCCCTGAAGTGATCGGCACCAGCGAAGCACTGTTCGATCCCCATGACATCGTCGCGATCAGCCAGATGATCAGCGTCGTACTCACAGACGATGGATTGCGGGAAAGACTGGAACGGCACGGGCTTGAGCAGGCGAAACGGTTCAGTTGGGATCTGACTGCGCAGGCGGCGTGGGACGCGCTCCTGACCGCGCATGAGCGACGCGCAGTCAACCCTCCGCATCTTGGTGTCTCAACTCGAAAACCCAGACTGGCCTATGTCTCACCGCTTCCACCTGAAGCCAGCGGGATCAGCGATTACGGTGCAGAACTGCTTCCCGAGCTTGCGCGCCATTACCGCATCGACGTGATTGTGTGCCAGGACAGCGTCAGCGATCCGGCGATCGCCGCTAACTACCCGGTTCGATCGATTGACTGGTTCAGGCAGCATGCGCATGACTTCGACCGGATCCTGTATCATTTCGGCAATTCGCATTTTCATTCGCATATGTTCGACCTGATCCGCGACTATCCCGGCGTGGTCGTGCTGCACGATTTCTTCCTGTCGGGCATTGTCGCCCATCGCGACGTGTATGACGAGGAGCCCGGCGGGTGGACGCGCGCACTGTTCGAAACGCATGGCTGGCCAGCGGTCGTGCATCGTTTCAAGGCTGCGGATACAGCCGATGTTATCTGGGCCTATCCCGCGAACATTAGCGTACTGCAACATGCGCTTGGTATGATCGTCCATGCCGATTTCTCGCGCCAATTGGCACGGACATATTATGGCAGTGCAGTGGGCGATGATTGGTCATTGATCCCGCTTTTGCGCCAGCCCGCAATTGGTCTCGACCGCGCCGCCGCCCGCGCAACGCTGGGGATTGGCCCGGACGACTTTGTGGTGTGCAGCTTCGGGATACTTGGCCCGATGAAGATGAACGACCGGCTGCTTTCGGCTTGGTTTGCAAGCCCGCTTGCTGACAACCCGAACTGCCACCTGGTTTTCGTCGGCCAAAACAATTCCGGGGCTTTTGGCGAGGATCTGGAACGCCGTATTCGGACAGGGCGCTTTGCGGGGCGGATTGAGATCACGGGTTGGGTGGATCAGGCTAGCTTTCGTCAGTGGCTTGCTGCGGCCGACATCGGGGTCCAGTTACGCACTCTCTCGCGCGGGGAAACGTCGGCGGCAGTGCTTGACTGCATGAATGTGGGGCTGCCCACCATCGTCAATGCCAATGGCTCGATGGCGGAATTGGACGCTGATGCTGTGTGGATGATGCCGGACGATTTCAGCGATGATGATCTGATCGAGGCCCTGTCAACGCTTCATGCCGATGCTGCGCGAAGCCGGGTTATGGGCTATCGCGCCCGTGCACGTATTGCCAGCCACCATAACCCGCGCCGCTGCGCAGCGGATTACGCCAAAGCCATCGAAGTGGCCTATGCGCGGGCCGAAACCGGCCAGACCGGGCTTGAAAGGAAACTGGCCGAAAGCGGCATCGCCTTGGGCGAGAATGACTGGCTCAACCTGGTGCAGGCGATGGGACGCAATGCGCCTCCGGCGCTGCGTCGCAAGAGGTTGCTGGTCGACATTTCCGAATTGGTTCAGCGGGATTGGGGATCCGGGATACAGCGTGTGGTTCGCTCTATCCTGGATCACTGGCTGCTCAATCCGCCGGCGGACTATATTGTCGAACCTGTCTACGCAGTTTTGAACGAGCCTGGCTACCGCTATGCACGGCAGTTTACCAGTAGAATGCTCGACATCTGGCCTTACTGGTGTGAGGACGAAGCGGTCGAGCCGGTGGCCGGCGACATTTTCGTCGGCCTCGACCTTCAGCCTGCCATCGTACCGCAACAACAACCATTGTTGCAGGAATGGCGCCGCATGGGGGTAAAGGTCTGCTTCATTATTTACGATCTGCTGCCGGCGATCGCGCCCGAATATTTCTTCCCCGGCGCCCGGCCCAGCCACCATACATGGCTGGCGACGATTTCCGAGTTCGACGGCGTGGTCTGCATTTCGCGCGCAGTAGCGGACGAATATCGCGAATGGCTCGACCATTACGGTCCTGATCGCATCACCCCGCTGGAAATTGACTGGTTCCATCTGGGCTGCGACCCCGAAATGGGACCCACCGGTTCAGACGCCCTGCCTGCGGAGGCAGGGGCCCTGCTTGCCCGGCTCCGCGGAGCCCCTTCCTTCCTGTCGGTCGCGACGGTCGAACCGCGCAAGGGGTTCCGGCAGACGCTCGACGCGATGGAGATGCTGTGGGCCAAGGGCCTCGATGCCAACTTTGTCATTGTCGGCAAGCCAGGCTGGATGATGGACGATTTCATCGCCCGGCTGCAAACTCATCCGGAACAGGATAAGCGCCTTTTCTGGCTTCAGGGCATCAGCGACGATTATCTTTTTGCGGTCTATGGCGCCTGTCATTATCTGATCGCAGCAAGCCAAGGAGAGGGGTTCGGCCTGCCGCTGATCGAAGCGGCTCGCTATGAGTTGCCGGTGCTGGCGCGCGATATTCCGGTATTTCGCGAAGTGGCGGGCGATGCCGCAACCTACTTCCCCGATTCCAGGGATCCTGCCGTTCTGGCGCAGGCCATTGAAAACCTGCTCAAATCGAACAAAAGCGTGGCCAAACCACGACGGATGAAACGGCTGACTACGGCGCAAAGTGCCGATGCGCTCCTAGCTTGCATCCTGCGCATCAACCAGCCCTATTTGCGCTGGATGCCCGATGGCATCCAGCGTTTCAGAGACATCGATCATCGGTGATGGGGTCACGCACAGGGGCAATGTGAAAGACGAACACTATGAAGGTACCGTGTTCAGGGCTGGCGCAGCAGAATGCATTTAGATGTGCTCATCGAAGCAAATTCAATGATATCGGTTCGAACTAACTTGAGAGAGGACGGAGAGATGTTAGCCGCAGGCCATGTCTTTCGTCCACAGTCAGAATTGGCGCTTCCCCCTGATCGCATAATGACATTACCTGTGATAGTCATAGGTCCAGTCAGCCGATCGACATTCAAACCCAACAATGCATTAGTAATGCGGTTGTTAGAAACGATGCCTCCAAATGTGCGTGCAGGATACCAAGGCTCTCCGCCAATCATGATGCCGTATCCGCAACGCCTTGCTTTATTGCAATCGATATTATTCAACGAAATGATACTGCCGGTAAAGTCGCCGCTGGTATTAGGCCAAGCATGGAGCATTAGTTCGGCGAAGGATGCGTGTGCAAAGGCGGCCGAGTGGTGGAAGGTGTTGCCTTCCACGATACAGTTCCGGCAACCACCAAAAACCAACTGAACATCAGTATTGTCAAGAAATTCATTGTTTTTTACGTATGCACCGCTGGAATCATGTATGGTTACACCGTCAGCCCACATCTGATGTACGTCATGGGTGCCATTAGGGCCAATTGTGCTGTTAAGAACGCTAGGATGCTTTGCGCTCACAACGATTTCTAATGCGGAGTAACAACTGACGTTGCGAATGAGAGCGTCTTCGAGACGAAAGCCTGACCCTCGGACGCGAATACCACCACCTAGCGAGCGCGTACTGTCGGTTAAACAAACCTGCTTTTGCCAATCAAGGCTGCGTGCGTTGCTGCCTACCACCGCAACAGCTCGCAGCGTGACGTTGGGCGCCATAATCTCTATGGGCATGACGCCTTGGGCAGATTGCTTCGGCATCTCGTCTAGAACGAAGACTGCGCATCCAGCGCTTTCTCCCTTGCTACATGCAACTGCTGGCTGTGATGCATCAGTTTCGATTGCGATTGGGCGAGATACAATCAAGGGTGTGCGAAGATGGTAATTCCCAGGTGGCAGGCGCAAGGTGGAGTAGTCGGGCAACTGGGAAATGCAGGCTACGATCGGTGGGGATGCATCGTCTTGTGCATAGGCAAGTTCTCGAAGTTTAAGGCATTCTCTAGGTAGAGATTTGGCGGTAGAATTGTCTGCCGGTTGAGCGCAGCCGACAGCCGAAATCATCAAGCTAATCAATACTAGCCCAATCACAGACAAAACGGGGCTAAAGGTCTGACGACGGGCGTACCTGCTGTGCATTACATTCTTTCGCGCAGCGCTTTGCCAGATGCCAAGCTAGCTTGTCAGCGACCAAGTAATCCAATCTGAGTAACGGCATCTTTCAATAGATGCTTCCAATGGAAGCGAGATCGAATTTCCTCGGGAGTGCCTCCGATGTAGCGCGGAGCATCCAAGATTTGTCGGACTTTTCTGCGAAATGACACTGGATCATCGGCAATATTAACGTGAGGGAGGTCCATCGCCTCTTCGAATCCACGGAAAGCTTTAGACGTTGCAACGATAGAACATCCGGCTTCCAGCGCCTCAGCGGTTTTCAAGTTAGAACCTTCCCCCTCTACAATCGGCAACAATATAACGTGTGCGGCACTGACAATTGCTTGGAGTTCCGTCTTTTCCATGCGCCCCATCACTTCCATGCGATCGCGATTGAGCATCCAATACTCATCGAAACCTTTCATTTTCATGATTAGATCGGATACTCCGCCAACGATGAGGACTTTCTCCTCCGGCCGCAGGAATGTCAATCCAGGGGCCATCATATCCCAAAAACCTGCGGCGTTAGGAAAATGTGCGCTACTGACAAATACCGGGAATGGTACGCCGATGAACTTGCGCCAGGATTCGACCCGATCCAGTTTGCAGGAAAACGGCTCGACCCCGTTTCCTGCCACCACAACTTTCACATTTGGTACGTTAGCACGATAGTAGTTTGCATCCGCTTCTGTGCAGGCGATAACGAGATCGGCACGAGCAGACGCATCGAGCTCCAGTTGTTCGATCGCAGCGACCAAACGATCACATTCATACCTGGGCATGTCTGTTTTAAGTAGTACGCCCCGCTTCAGCCTAAATTCAACATTTTGCGAGGAGTAGATCAATCGGGTGCCTGGGCGCGCATTTGCGATCTTCGCGGCGGCGGCCATTAACCAGGGTTGCTCGCAGATGATTGCGTCGATTTTATGAAAATCGGCAACTTTTTTGATCGCGGCCAGAGCCAATTTGTCACCGGCTGCGAAAAGTCCGGTTAAATAATCCGATAGAAAGTGGATGGCTGGGTCCCAGAAAGGGGATCTCTCACCGAAAGGTATATCGTCTTCTGAATCCGGTTCGTAATGCCCTTCGACATAGACGGCCAGAGATTTTACGCTGTGCCCAGCTTTACGCATTTCCTTGGCGAAGTAACTTGCACGCAATTGACCGCCATGCTGAGGCTTAGCTGTTGGATAGTTTGTTAACTGAAGTATATTCATCGGGCACCCAGGAAGGTTGTGCAGAACTCCTTGCCGAAGTCTTGCCACGTGCGTCTGAAAAGTTGCGTATCCAAGCCTTTTTCCAAGGATCGACGATAGCCAGCATCGTCAAGCAAGCGGATAAGCTCTTGCTTCCAACCTATAAAATCGAGGGGATGGTAGCTCGGCATCTTACCTTGGGTCGCTTCAACCAGCGCTCCAGTGCTGGAAACCACGCAAACTTTGCCAAGTGCGGCCGCTTCAGTTGCCGCCAAGCCCCAGCCTTCGAAGTAGCTGGGAAACACTGCAAAGGCGCTACGGGAATAGAGCTGGGCGAGCAAGGCATCACTGAGACCTTCGCGCCAAACGATTTTACCCGCTTTCGACGCCTGCATGCGCTGGGCCGACCGGATCATATCCTCGCTACCCCAACCGCGCATTCCCACAATAAGCAGCGTCGGGCACTTTTCTCCACGTTCTGCAAAGAGTTCGCGCCAAATGTCTAGTAGAAGCTGGTGGTTCTTACGCGGCTCTATTGTGCTTACGTAAATTACGTACGGCCCTTTCCGCTCAATCTCGTCGAGCATGGCGAAATCCTTGTCATCGAGATCGAATTCCGAGAATGTCGGAGCAGGTGCTGCGAGCGGCACTACCTCGACAGGCGGGGCAGTGTGCGCCAGCCCTTCCTTATCCCAGAAGTCACGCAACGATTTTGCCGACACCTCGGAAATCGCGAACACCGATTGCGCCATTCGAGCAACAGCTCGATAATGGTGATTAAACTGCTCAAAAAACTCCATTCCCGGGGTGAATTCCGGAAACAAAAGGGGAATGAGATCATAGCATGCTGCAACCATGACACGAGAAGATCCATAAAGCTTCTCAACCCTGTCTGGGATGTTGAACGACCAATCGCTGCCAACGGTTACGAATTGGTCGTCGTTCATCGGCGTGAACGGTTGCAGGTGCTTAAAAACACTAGCTGCCTTCTTGTCGGGTTCAAGACTGCTAACCCAAGAATCTGACATTATGTCCTGAAAGCAACTGTCATCTACCTTCATCCACCGGTCATGGGTACGATCGAGATAGACCGGGATCAGTCGTTCCGAACAATACGAATATACTGCTTTAGAAATTTCGCGTTCAACGCGAATGATGCCTACCGGCCGACGACACCAGTCTGCAGATGTCGACACGTTCATGATGATACGGCGCTTCATTTGCAATGCCCCAACACCAGTTCTTTGCACAATCGTTGGCCGATATCCTCCCAAGTAAGTGACCTGTATTGCTTGGAAATAATTTCCTCCAAAGAGCGGCGATAGGTCAAATCGTCTAGAAGGCGTTCGATTTCCGCCTTCCAAGCCTGAAAATCGAGAGGATGAAATGCGGGCATTAGCCCTTGTGTCGCTTCACCTAAAGAACTGTTATTTGCTACAATGCAAATTTTGCCATGCTGCATTGCCTCAGTTGCCGCCAAGCCCCAGCCTTCATAAAGACTGGGGAAGACGGTGAAAGAGCAGTTATGATATAGGTGCTGTAAAAGATCGTCGCTGACTCGGTGCAATCCATTTATTTTGCCACCAGTGTAAGCTGCCATACGTGAGACCCTCTGTATGGTGTCGTCAGATCCCCAACCTACTGCACCGACATAGACAAATTGCGGACAATCGGTGCCGCGTTTATTCCAAAGGTCACGCCATATGTCGAACATCAGCTTGTGATTTTTGCGAGGTTCAACCGAGCTCACGTAAAGAATATAATCGCCTTTTGAAAACACATCTCGCATGATCCCATGATCCCGACTGTCCAATTTGGGTAGGCGGGTGGTATCGGCATAGCTTGCGAGCGGCACAGTGATAATTTCAGGCAGGCTGCGTTCGATGCGAGCATTCTGCCAAAAGCGCGCCAAATCTTTTCCGGTTGCTTGTGATATCGCCCAGACTTTGTGCGCGCCATGTGCCATATCGATGAGGTGCTGCCGAAATTGTTGCCCAATCTCGTCGCGCACGAGAAATTCAGGAAACTGCACTGGAACAGTATCAAAGCAGGTCAGGATCGACTTCGCGCCAAACCGCTTTAGATATTTCAGAACCTGACTCGTCGGAGCATGATCCCAGTCCAAACCCATTGAGATATAGATGTCGTCAGGCCGGAGGGATGCTTCGCGCATGTGCGAAGGGTTATAAGGGATCAGTGCTGCTTCGGGATTACACCATTCTGGGGCAAGGATCCGATCGGCATGTATTCGACCGAGCAATCTTAGGCATTGCGCCTGCGGATCCCACAGGACGTAATCTACGTTCCTAAATCGTCTCAGGTAGGTGGCGATTTCCCGCTCCACGCGAATTATGCCGACGGGATGACTTCGCCAATGATTACTGGACGAAAGGTTAAAGATATAGCGTGTATCTCCGTCACCGAGGACATCATCCGCCTCGACGGATTCGGCGTGGTCTAGACGGTATTCCAGCTTCATTATCTGATCCATCAAGGCGTTGGCCTTGCCGTGGATCGCATCGAATAGCGTATTGCCCTTGCCATGGATCGCATCAAACAGCCTCTGGTACGAGGACATGTCCATGACGCCAGCCGGATGGCTCTGTCTTGACGGTGGTGACAATATAGAGCTGGCATCAGACGAAGAAAAACGGCTTGGCTTGAACGTCTTAACCAGGCGTGAGCGGATAGGATGCCGATAATTGAACACGGCCTCTGTGATATCCTGCTGCTGCGGCCGCTTAAGGGCCTCTTCGGAATGATAAAGATCGGAAATTACTTGAAGGCGCCCTCCCTTTTTCTTTAAAATATGAATATAGTGCTCGGCTCCGACCGGGTCGGATTGGCGACCTAGCACGACGCTGAAAACACCTTCTATGAAGGAAGCGTCATCCAAGGACATCAGCCAAGACAAGGAGCCAGGCTGATGTCTATCAAAATATTCGTTCATAATGATGCCTGGCCCATACCCAGATTAACGAACTTTAGCGCTTAGGTGAAGGTTATGATTATGTGCTTCAAGTGCCTGATCAAAATTGGGGTAAAAAGCTAGCTTTCCCTCGTTCAAAACAGCAAACTTCCCACAATGATTGCGTACATATTCGGTGTCGTGTGAGATGATCAGCATGGCGCGGTCCCCACGTTTGTGGAACAGTTCAAAGGCGCACTTTTCGTGAAATTTTGCATCTCCGACCGCGCTAATTTCGTCGATCAGGTAGCAGTCGAATTCGATGATCATGGAAATGGCGAAAGCGAGCCGTGCGCGCATGCCCTGCGAATAGGATCGTAGAGGTTCGCGCAGATAGATTCCAAGTTCAGTGAACTCGGAGACAAAATCGATATTTTGCCGATAGTCCTGGTTGTAGATGCGGCTGATGAAGCGGACATTATCCAGCCCGGTCAGCGCATTCTGAAACGCGCCCCCGAATGCCAGCGGCCAGGACACTGACATTGTGCGGGTGATTTCCCCCGAGGTCGCCCGTTCGGCCCCGCTGACTAGACGGATCAATGTCGATTTGCCGGCGCCGTTACGGCCCAGAATCCCCAGCTTCTCTCCGCGATCAAGGCGAAACGAGATATCGTCCAGGACGACCCGGTCGCCCTGGCGGGTCGGATAGACCTTGTGGACATGATCGACGTTGATCATTCTGGAGTGATCTCCCGGTTAGCGACGGCGACTTGCGCCAGGGCCAGCACGGTCAGCGCAATGCAGAAACCCAGCAAATAAGGCAGGTCGTAATGGACACGGATGTGATTGCCGAAATAGCCTTCCCGCACGATCTCCACGCCGTTCACCATGGGCACGTAGAGCGCGTACTTCTGGGCGGCAGGAGGCAAGGCATCGACCATGAAGGCCGCGCCCGACAGTGGGAACATGATATACGAAGCCGGGTGCCACAAGCGTTCTACGAGATCACTTTTCTCGGCAAGGGCGCCTAGGAAGGTGGCTAGGGCTGCGCCGAACCACGCCAGCAACAGCCATCCTTGGGCCACGGTTAAAACATCTTCTGGCGGCTCCAGCCAGCCAATGTAGATGTAAAACAGGCTGAGCACGATGAACGATATTGTGGCGCCACCGGCTTCAAGGAGCAGGCGGGCCAGGAAGACGTCGATCACACGCACGTTACGGTGATACATCAAAGCCAGGTTGGGCTCGATGGCCCCGATGCAGCGTGACGGCATGTTACGCCAGAGCAGAACGCTGGAATAACCGGTCAGGGCGAAAGCAACGATTGGCAAGGAGGAGCCGTGCACCGCTTTTGACAGGGTCCATAAGATGGTCACCCCGGTGGTGAACAGCATCGGTTCCGCGAAGAGCCACAGGAAGCCAATATTGTGCCGACCATAACGGGTCAGGATCTCGCGCATCAGCAGGGCGTAGACGACCCGCCACTGGACTGATGCACTCTTGCCTATTTCCGTGAGCTGCTGGAACGCCATGGTCTGGCGACTAGTCCTTGTGTTCCAGCATGCCGGCGACCAGCATGCTGATAACCGCCCACGCAGCAAGACCGAGGATCAGCGTCGAGAAGATTCCACGCCACCTGCGGGGCTCCAGCGAATCGTCGGGCACATTGGGAGCAACGATCCGTTCGACATAGGCCTGTTTGCGTCGCGCCTCGTTGCGGGCGTCTTCCAGCGAAGCCATGGCGCTGGCGAGATTCTTGTCCGCAAACTGGCTTTCCAAGTACAGTCGCTGGTATTCTGCAGCGCGCGAGGACAGCGACTTGCGATTTCCGGCCACAAGGCCGAGTTGCTCGTCTATTTCACGTGCGAGCCCCTTGGCACGCACATCGAGAACTTCGATCTGCGGATTTTGCGGCGTGTATGCGCGTAGTTCGCGCAGCTGCATTCGGGTGGCGATCAATTCATCCTGGATTTTGGAGATCATCTGTAGCTGGACTGTCGCCTGCTTCTCCGGATCCACCACGCCCGCCTGGTTGCGATAGGCAGACAGGGCCAGAGCGGCAGCCTTGGACTTGGCCTTCGCTTCATCGACTTCTCGCTGGGCGAAGCGGATAAGATCCTGCCTTCCGCGTTCGTTGAGCTTGTTGACAGTGGCTTCGGCCATTTCCAGAAGCTGTTCGTTGAAGCGGGCAGCATCCTTCGGCGTAAACGCCCGGACGCTGAGGGTCACAATCGAGGACGTCGTGTCCTGCTGAATTCCGACCTTCTTTTTGTAATATTTGAACAAATCCTCAAAACTGTGATTCAAGCCCGAAGGATCGAAACGGTCGAAGGTCGATATGAAGGGTGCCGTATAGGCGCGGGTGAAGGCTGCGTTGCGATCCAGAGCCTTTAACGCATCGCGCGAAAGCATATACTCTTGGGCGGCGTAAATCTCGTCACCTGAACTGCCGAAACCCGTGCTCTTGAGCAGCATGCCCAAGCCGGACGGCGTCTGCTTGTCCGGGCTGCGAACGACAAACTGGGATTCGGAAATATAAACGTCGGACGCAAATATCCCAAAATACAGTATCGATAGTGCAGTTGGAATGACGACCACGAAAAGGAAGAGCGGGCGTACTTTTCCGATGCTTGCTTTCAACGACGCTTTCATTCAGACCTTATTCACCACGTCACCGTGGAGCCATTGCAGATCGCGAGCGCCGTCAGATACGGAGCAAGCCATCATCGTTTTCAAGTGTGGCAGCGGAATTTAGGGCCCGTGCCGTACGCGCGAAGCCTTTAGCGGTCAGTGCTATCGGCGTCTAGCATCGATCATCGCTATTTACTTGCCGTTCCGCGGTTTGGCATGACTGCCGCATGGCTTCTCGTACTTGATCGGCACTCCTTGATCCGGAACCTCGCTTGCTCCATACGCCGGGTCATTTCGTCCATCTTTGGACGGCTGAACATGGTGCTAGCTGATTTCGATATGACCAAGCTGAACACTCTTGCCCGGCTGAGCGCCGCATTGCTCGTGGCTTCGGCCTTGTCTGGATGCGCGGTTTTGCCGAGCTCCGGTCCATCGACCGGGCAAATTGCCCGTGCTGCAAAGGCGCAATCTGCAATCGAGGCCGGGATTGCCATAATCGACGTCAACGACGCAGTCGCACGTGAGATCGTTACCGCAAATCGCCAGGTGCCCTTCTCGGAAAGTCTCGGCGAGGCGCCGCCTATAGGATCGGTGATCGGCAAAGGCGACGTGCTGGATATCGCAATCTGGGAAGCGCCTCCTGCCGCACTTTTCGGGGTTGCCGGAGGAGTAACGCAGCTGACAGCCTCGGGTGCGACTGCCAGGGGAACCTCCTTGCCCGAGCAGATGGTCGATAGCGATGGCCTGATTACCGTGCCATTCGTCGGTCGCATCCAGGCCGCCGGACGCACGCCGCAGGAAATCGGGCGTGATATCAATAGACACCTCATCGGCAAGGCGCATCAGCCCCAGACGATCGTGCGCCTGGTGCGCAACGCGGCGGCGAACGTGACTGTCGTTGGCGATGTCGCCACCAGCGCGCGGGTGCCGCTGACCGCACGGGGCGAGCGTGTGCTCGACGTTCTGGCCACTGCTGGCGGCGTAAAGCAGCCGGTAGGCAAGATGGTGATCCAGATCACCCGCGGCGCCAGCGTATCGGCGTTGCCGCTGGAGACGGTGATCCGCGATCCGCGCCAGAACGTGCGCCTGCAGCCCGATGACGTCATGACCTTGCTGTTCCAGCCTTACAGCTTCACTGCGCTTGGCGCGGTGGGTAGGAACGGAGAACTGCCATTCGAGGCTACCGGTTTGACATTGGCGCAGGCGCTTGGACGCATTTCCGGCCTAGATGACGCCCGCGCCAATGCGAAGGGTGCATTCATCTTCCGCTTCGAGCGCCCCGAGGCTCTGCCGCAAAACCTGCGGCAGCTGGGCAGGCCAACGCCAGACGGCAGAATTCCGGTTATCTATCGCATCAACCTAAAGGATCCGGCGACGCTCTTCGTGGCGCAGAGCTTCCCTATCCAAGACAAGGACGTACTTTACGTTTCCAACGCCCCGTTGGCTGATTTCCAGAAGTTCCTTGGTGCGGTCTTCTCCACGATCCTGCCGGCGGCGACCACCGCAGCGGTGATTTCGCAGCAGTAGCCTAGACTGGGATATTCTGAAAACGTGGCTAGCGCTTTGCGTCCTTTTCTCGATCTGCTGCCGTACCGCCTGGACCAGCGCCTTTCCGCCGCCGCATTGCGCCGGCTGCGGATAAGACGCCGGCGCAATGTACCCAAAGTCACGGCGCCTGCACTTCCCGGCCAGAAGCGTCGGCTATACGTAGATCTTGCGGTTATCAGCCGTCATGACGCCGGAACCGGCATCCAGCGCGTCGTGCGCGCAGTGGCGCAGGCGCTGGCCGAGGCGCCTGCGGAGCAATGGGACGTGCGCTTCGTCGCGGCCGACAGGCGTTGCCCCTATCGAGTTGTTTCATGGCCCGAGGCCGGTGAGGCCATCGACCACACGCCGATTGAAGCGCGGCCGGGCGATGTCTTCCTCGGGCTGGATTTCTCGCTAGACACCGTGCGCTTCCACCGCGCTCAGCTGGCCCGTTTCCGGCGCGCCGGGGGGGCCTTATGGTTCCTGGTTTGCGACCTGCTACCGGCCGAGCGGCCAGAGTGGTTTTCGGTTAACAATGTTATCCGCTATAAGGCATGGCTTGAAATCATAGCGGGCATCGCCGAGGGCTTCCTGTGCATATCGCAGCAGACCGAAGACGACTTGCGCCGGGTGCTGGCCGATCGTTTCGGCCTTGTGGACGGCTATGCGACGCGTATCATTCCCATGGGGCACGCGATCATGGACTCGCTAATGCAGGAAGCCGCGACGGCAGAACCGGCAAGCGCCCGTTTCGACATGACGCAGCCTTTCTCGCTGATGGTTGGAACCCTTGAGCCGCGCAAGGGACACGCCGATATCGTCGCGGCCTTCAGCGAGCTGTGGCGACAAGGTGCGGAGCACCGCTTGGTGCTGGTTGGCCGGATGGGCTGGCAAATCGAGGCGCTACGCGACACCATTCGCAACCACCCCGAGCACGGCGACAAGCTGATGTGGTTTGACGATGTTGGGGATCTGGAACTGGAACAGATCTACCAGGCTTGCGAAGGCGTCATCATCGCCTCGCATGCCGAAGGTTTCGGCCTGCCGCTGATCGAGGCGCTCGGACACCTCAAGCCCGTGCTGGCGCGCGATCTGCCGATCTTCCGCCTCCATGAGGAACACGGGGTGCGCTATTTCCCCGCAGCGGGCGATGCCGCGACGCTGGGGGCCTGCATCCGGGACTGGGTGGTGGACATCAGGTTGGGCCGCGCGACGGTCACGGCTCCGGACGCCAACTGGAGGAAATGCGCCGCGGTCGTCCTCGACGCGCTGAACGCCCAGCCAGATCCCGTCGCGCTCCCTTTCCGGGCGACGACATGATCAAAGCCTCGCGGGCTTGTAACTCGCGCGGCAACGGTCAGCTTGTCCGGATCATCTCCAGAACCTCACCACCCAACGTGGCCGCCCGTTCCGGCGTGGCGCTTTCGGTGTAGCAGCGCAGTTCGGGGGCGTTGCCGCTGGGGCGCAGGTGAATGATGTCGCCCCGATCAAAGGTGACGCGCAAGCCGTCAGTGGTGTCAAAGGCCGTGGCTTTGCCCGCAAGTTCGCCGAACATTGCCGAGGTGCGCGCCAGCACGTCTTCGGGGGTACCTTCCTGAAGTCGAGCCAACAGCGCTTGGCTCTGGGCAGTGGGATAGTTCTGCAGCCTCTCGCTGAAGGTGTATCGCGCTGGCAGCTGGGCCTGCAAGGCGCTCAGCGTCGTGCCCTGGCGCCGTGCGGCAGCAAGCACGGCGAGCATTGGAAGCACCGCGTCGCGGGTGGGCAGCGCCGCCAGGTTCCCGCCTTGGGATTGCACCGGCGTGCCGAGCAGGAAGCCGCCGTTTGCTTCGTAACCGCAGACGCTGCTGAAATCGGAAAGCAGTGCGTTCATGGCCTCGATCACAAAGGGAGAGCCGATGCGGGTGCGGCGAATCGCGGCGAAGGCGCCGGACAGGTCTAGCGCCGAATTGCAGCTCACCGGGGTGGCCACCGCTTCAATACCGAGCGCCTGCGCGCACAGGATGCCCAATACGTCGCCGCGCATCCATGCGCCGGTTTCGTCGGCCAGCAGCGGGCGATCGCTGTCGCCATCGGTCGAAAGGATCGCATCGAGGCCGAGGTCGCGTGTCCAGTCCAGCGCAAGTGCCTGATCCTCGGGCCGGACGGCTTCGGTGTCGACGGGAATAAATGTCTTGGACCGGCCAAGGCGCAAGACTTCGGCACCCAGTGTTCTGACGATCTCGACCAGCAGGTCGCGCCCAACCGCCGAATGTTCGTAGACACCCAGCCTCAGGCCGCGCAGCGCGTCAGATCCGAAGAAGTCGACGTAACGCGCCACATAGGGCGTTGCGACGTCGATCAGTGGGCCGCAGTCATCAGGCTGGATCAGCATGCCATCGGCGTCGAACAGGTCGGGCAGCGTCACCGTTTGCGCCCGCATCGCCAGCTCGTCGGGCTTGAGCACTTCACCGTCAGCCCGGTTGAACTTGATGCCGTTGCGATCGTCGGGGATGTGGCTTCCGGTCACCATCAGCGACGGGATTTCTTGCGCAAATCCGTAGGCCGCGACGGCGGGTGACGGCACGAAGCCGCAGTTGGCGACATTCCCGCCCATGTGCCGGATCGCGGCGGCGCATGCGGCGAGGATGCGCGGGGTCGACGGGCGCAGGTCTCCGGCAATCGCCACTGCTCGGCCCGGGGTGAACTGGCCGATGTCGGCCATGTGCTGCAGGAAACCGCACACATAGGCGAAACAAACTTCATCGGTCATAGCGACGACGAGTCCGCGCGCGCCACTAGTGCCAAAGGCAACGCCGGAATCGGCCATGATCGCGGCGATCGAAACGGTGCGCGCCATCGTCAGTGTCATTCCGCCGCTTTCATCGACTCGGTGTTGCGGATCGCTTCGGTGACCTTGCGGACCTTCTGCGATTCACCGCGGCGCAGGATCATGACTTCTCCCTGTGAAACCACGACAATCAGATCGTCTACGTCAACAAGCGTGACGCGCGCACCATCCGAGTGGACGAAACAGTTGCTCGAGCCGATTGCCAGAGCATCGCCGCGCAAGGCATTCCCTCCTGCATCCTTGGCGCTGATGATGTGCAGCGAGTCCCAGCTGCCAACGTCTGACCAGCCCATATCCACCGGCACACAGGCTACGCGGTCTTCGCGTTCCATGATTGCATAATCAACAGAGTCCGACGGGCAGGCCGCGAAAGCCTGACTTTCGGGAGTAACCCGATTACCATTGCGCTGCGCCCGCTCTAGCGAGGCCTTCACTGCAGTGAGCATCTCGGGCTGATGCTTTGCCAATGCAGCAATGTAGGCGTCGGCACGAAACATGAAAATGCCGGCATTCCAGGCGTGGCCGCCTTCATCAAGCATCTGTGCGGCTCGATCGGCATCGGGCTTCTCAACAAATCGAGCGACCTTATGAACGCCATCGCCACAAGTTTCGCCCATCTTGATATACCCATAACCGGTTTCAGGCGCATTGGGCGTGATACCGAAGGTGATGAGCCAGCCCTCGGCTACAAGCGACAGGGCGCGCGCGATCGCTTCGTGAAATGCAGGCAGATCGGCAATCGTATGGTCGCTCGGCATGACCAGCAAGGCATCGCCGGGCTCAGCTTCCATGGCGGCAAGCGCAATCGCCGGTGCTGTATTCCGACCGAAGGGCTCGAGCAAAACGAGATAGTCCTCGATGCCCGACGTCGCGAGTTGCTCGTCAATGATGTCAGCATGAGCTGCATTGGCAACCAGGATAGGACGGCCAACAGAAGCAGCGGGAAGATTGCTTGTCCGCTTCAGCGTGAGCTGTAGCATAGTTTCTTCAGCAGTGAGCGCGAGCAATTGCTTCGGGCGTTCGGGGCGCGACACCGGCCATAGTCGGGTGCCTGAACCGCCGGACAGAACGACGGGTATTACTGTCGGGAAATTGCTCATCGCTGCTCGCTCAATTCAAGTGACGATCTCGGCCAGTAGGGCCATCCGTTCGCATATGCAAAAAACAGCGACGGTCGTCATCAGCTTTTCAAAGAAATTCACAGGCTGGTCCATAAATGTACCTGTATCTTTTTGCATCGGGGTTGTGCGTGAGGCTAGGTTAAATTCCGGTAATAGGCCCTACTTTCCGCATCATCAGGCGCCAGCCTTGGGTCAAGCATCTCTTTGACGATGGCTTCTATGATCGCCTGAACCTCATGGACAAGGTCAGTTATCTGGATTTCGTCATAGAGGTCATCCGCCACAGCAATTGGCAGCATGACTTCAAGGTTTCGCCCCGTCGATGGGTCGTTGAGCAGACCTTTGGCTGGATGATTCAGTGGCGCAGAATCGTCCGAGTTTACGAGCAACGCATCGACGTTTTGAAGGTCATGATCCTCGTCGTCAGGGGCGGCAACCTCCTGCGATGAAACATTCATCTGTAATTTTCCAAACGGACCCTTGGAAGGCAATCGCCGTGTGCGAACGCATTTGGCCGCCCAAGTACGGTTAATATTTCATAAGGATCCTTGCTGCATATCGCTCTAGAGTGGCATTCAAGATCGAATGCTTTGCGATTGGAGGGCTAAATGGGACCTGCAGAGAGATTTGCTCTTATTCTTGGCGTGACTTTCGCCATACCGATGAGCGCTGCGCATGCCTATCTGGACGCCGCGAGCGCCAGCCTTGCCTTGCAAGCTCTCGTTGGGATCGGCGCGGCCTATATCGTTACGGGCAAGAGCTACATTCGCCGCATCAAGGCGTTGTTCAAAGGCAATAAAAAATCGGATGTAGAGACGCCGGGCAAGGACGATTGATGCTTTACGATCCGGGGTCCTACCGCGATCCGGCAGGCAGGGTACTCGCCGACGGAGAACGCATTCTTCGCGCAGTCTTCGAACCTGGCCGCAAGGCATTTGAAGCAGCGATGGACGCAGGCATTATGGAGCGCGCTGTCGAACGGTCCCTCCTGCTTCCTTATCGCCAGCTTGACCTGTCATCTCTGCCTGCGATGGATCGAACGGCTAGCTATCTCCTTGAACATCCGCGCTTGAACTTCGTTTCGTATCCCTACGAATGGAGCTTCTCAGGGCTAAAGGCGGCAGCTCTCCTGCATCTCGATCTGCACCTCGAGCTTCTGGGAGATGGCTTCACGCTGTCTGACGCAACGGCTTACAATGTGCAATTCCGGGGCACGAAGCCTGTCTTCATCGATCACCTCTCCATCATTCCATACCAAGATGGAGAAGCATGGATCGGGCAGCGTCAGTTCGTGATGCAATTTCTCGCGCCCCTGATCCTCTGGGCGAAGAAAGGCGTGGCTCCAAACCCGTGGTTCAGAGGAAGTCTCGAAGGGATACCTCCCGAAGACCTTCTGCCATTGTTGTCTTTCAGGGACCGTCTTTCCTTCACCGTCCTTGCTCACATCATCGGGCCAAGCAAGGTCCAGCGTCAGGCACTTGCGCAAGAACGCAAGGAGCACGCAAAACCCAGAGGAACGCTAACAAGAAAACGCTTTGAAGCGATTCTGATCGGCCTTCGCGACTATATCTCCGGCCTATCCCCGCTAGGCATGCAAACGGTATGGCGAGGCTACGATACAAACAATAGCTACGATGACGACAGTCGGGCGGCCAAGCATTCATTCGTGGCTGGACACGTGGCGCAGGTGCGGCCGGAATTGCTGTTCGACCTTGGTTGCAACAGCGGCGATTATTCGCAGACGGCATTGGTCAACGGCGCTCAAAACGTGATCGGCTTCGACTTCGATTTTGGCGCCCTGGAGCAAGCTTTCGCGCGCTTTGCAAAAAACGATGCGCCTTTCCTGCCTCTGTGGCTCGACGCGACCAATCCCACCCCTTCCCAAGGCTGGGCCGAACAGGAGAGAATGAGCTTCAGTCAACGCGCGGCCCCGGATTTTCTTCTGGCCCTGGCTTTCATTCATCATCTGGCGATAGCGCGGAATATTCCGTTGGAAATGGCGGTGAACTGGCTCATTTCCCTGGCTCCGACTGGCGTCATCGAGTTTCCAGACAAGGGCGACGCGATGGTTAGCACCCTCCTCGCCACTCGCTCCCACAATTATCCGGACTACTCCTTGGATGCGTTCATGCACCACCTGCGAGCGCGAGCGCGGATCGTGGACTCCCAGCCAATCGAGGGCACCAAACGAACCCTGGTTCGTTACGACAGGTATTGAGGCATGGAATCCCCACTAAGGAAGTTGTCAGCCCTACCTCTATTTCCGTTTCTTGTACCGATGCCAGCCTTCCTGCTGGTTTGGATCAGAAATATCACGCGCGTATCTTATGACATGGCCTTGCCTACAGTCGCCTTTCTCTTCGCGACTTCAGCAATTGTGCTCCTGGCGGTGAGATACTGGATCAAGAATTGGCCCAAGGCTTCGCTCGCTGCGGGAGTCTGGCTCGCAGTCCTACTATACCTTCCCCCTGTCTTGGGGCTGATCAGCACGAATGAATGGTTTTCGCTAGGCGGGATCGTGCTTGGCCTCCTGCTCGCTTGGGACATGGTCCGGCAACTCCCAAGTGAAGATGCTCGACTTTTGAAGGCAAACGGTCTCGCAACGCTTATTTGCGGATTAAGCGTTGCCGTAGTTGCAGGCGGCCTTGCGACGCAGCAAGTCAAGGCAGAAGCCGGCAGACCCGATCCCCAAGACTCATTTGAACACTTCTCTGGTAGTGTCGGCCCAAATAGCCCTGATGTCTGGCATATCGTTATGGATCGCTACGCGGGTCAGGAAACTTTGGCTGAGAATTTCGGCTTCGATAACAGAGACTTTGTAAACGCCTTGCGCCAACGTGGATTCTCGGTCGCCGATCACGCTCATTCAAACTACCAGATTACGCCGCTGTCCTTGGCCTCAACGCTAAACGCCTCGCACCTTCGCCCGTACACGGAAAAACTAGGCTCTCCTGTCGATTACGTCCCTCTGTTCAGGGCAATCGATCACAGCGCGGCTTTCAACTTTTTCAAGGCGCACGGCTACCAGTTCACTTTCGCTGGTGGATGGGCCGATGTGACGGGCAGCAACTCGCTCGCTGACAATCTCATCGAATTCAGACAACTGCGAGAACTCCCTCGAACTCTGCTTGAGCAATCGGTCCCTGGCGTTCTGGGTAAGATGATGCATTTGCCTTACACCGATGGCCGTAATGACCAATGCGAACGTGAGAAGTACAAATTCGAACAACTGACAGAGCTCTCACAGAGTTCGGAAAAAAAGTTCATCTTCGCACACTTCTTACTGCCTCATCCGCCCTACGTTCTCAATCCAGACGGCACCTGCAAGTCTATCAAAGACGCCAGACGCCTCGGAAGACGTGAAAGTTATGTGGATCAGGTCAAATATTCGAACGATCAATTGATCAAGTTGATTGATTCAATTCTCTCGGGAGTACGGCCCGCCACAATCATCTTGCAGGCCGACGAAGGTCCATACCCAGCTAAATATGCTGCAGATGAAACTGAATTTCCCCTCCGCCAGTTGCCATCTGAGAATTATCTCACAGACACCCCCGATGTCCGGAAAGAGAAGACAAGTATAATCTTGGCTATCCGCCATAGCGATGGTGTAGTCACGCCATCCCTCAAATCGCCTTTAAACATCTATCCGGAAGTCCTGCATCATTCGTTCTCAAGCGAAGTGACAAGATCTGATGATAATATTTATATGTTCCCAACTTACTTGAATTATAATGAGCTCTCAGAAGTTTCGTCTGATAATTTTTCCGTTGCTCATTAGCCTGCATTATTCATGAGGCCGCAACACCGGGCACGTTCTGCCGCAATCTGGAGGCCAGAGGAACAGGGCGAGCGCCTTTATCGGAGTTTTTCACAACAGCAAGGTCGATGGGCTTTCGAGGTTGATGAATGGGATCTTGGTCCAACTTGATCAGTGTGCTCGAAAAAGTCATCTGAAAATAACGCATAAAAGGGCGCGCAAGAGCTTCATCCCGCAACATTTCGTGAGCATAGGTCGAGGAAATGACAGTCGTTGAGGAGCATCTTCTCAACGCTGAGCGTCGCCTGGTGTCTATCGGGCCCGCGCGCAACTGGAGGTAGCTTGCGGCAGGCAAGGTCCTGTCCTAGTCGGGACAATGCCTTGCAGGAGAATTCAGTATGACGCTCATCGATCGCGCAGCTCGCGCTTTGGCAGAGCACGAGACTGGAACCAATCGTTGGGATGAACTGAGTGCCGCAGAGCGTGATCGGCACTATGAAGCGGTTCGTGCCGTTCTTCATGCGCTGCGCGAGGCCGATGAAGAAATGAAGGACGCGGGCTCGGAGGTAATCCGTGCAGTCCACAAAGGGGAAACTGACGACGCTTATCGCAATGACGCCGCCAATGCCTGGCGCTTCATGGTCGATGCCGCCGTGGGTCGCCGACGCACACTTCCTTGAGCCACAGCTGAGTATCAACGTGTTGGCGCTCGAGGACGAGCGGGACCAACGGCGCCTCGTCCTCGAGCTGGATGTCGCGCACCACGCTGCTCGAGCGCTCGCGTGGCAGGATGTCTGAGGCAATTGTCCCAGAGTTCTCGTTGGCGTCCCTTGGAACCATAGACAATCTGACGGCTCATCCCTTGCCCCCCTGCTCGTAAAGCCCCGATCACGGCCGAGCGCGTTGGAAACTGCTCTGGTGCCCTGCATTTCTCCAAGCGCTCCACGATGTGTGTCAACCGGCGCGCAAAACTGACCCCCTATCGGCGCCCAATATTGACCCCACCTTTCGGTAGTCAGGCGGTTATCCCGGTAGTCGATAGGAGGGGCCCACGGACGACGACGCGCACCGTCAGGTGTGCTGGCGGCGTCGTCCGTGGGAGGTCCCTGTTGACCCACCGGGTTAACCGCCGGGGATGGGGGTCCGGGGGAAGGGGTTTTCGGCTCAGTTCCGGTTTTTGAACCGCCAGCTGTCATTGCCCGTCTCGATGATGTCGCAGTGGTGCGTGATGCGATCGAGAAGCGCGGTGGTCATCTTGGGGTCGTGGAAGACGCTCGGCCATTCGCCGAAGGCGAGATTGGTCGTGATGATGACCGAGGTCTTTTCGTAGAGCTTGCTGATCAGGTGGAAGAGCATCTGGCCACCGGACCGGGCGAACGGCAGGTAGCCGAGCTCGTCAAGCACCACGAGATCAAGCCGCGAGAGTTGGGTGGCAAGGCTGCCGGCCTTGCCCAGGCGAGCCTCTTCCTCAAGCCGGTTCACCAGATCGACCGTATTGAAGTATCGGCCTCTGGCACCGGCGCGCACCACCGCGGCGGTGATGGCGAGAGCCAGATGGGTCTTGCCCGTGCCTGTTCCGCCGATCAGCACGATATTGCGCCGTTCCGGCAGGAACGAGCCCGTATGAAGCGAGCGGATCAGTCCTTCGTTGATCGGCGTGCCATCGAACATGAACCCATCCAGGTCCTTGATCGCCGGAAGCTTGGCTGCGGTCATGCGATAACGGATCGATGCCGCATCCCGGTGCGCCGTCTCCGCACGCAACAGGTCGCCCAACATCTCCATGACCGTTCTGTCTCGGCGGATGCCGTTGGTGACAGCATCATCGAAGGCCGCCACCATGCCCTTGAGCCCCAGCCCCTTGAGGGCGGCCATGATCTCATGCCGCTGCATCGAGGTCTCGCACGGTATCGTAGCGGCCGCAGTTCGCCTCTGGCGGATGCTTGAGCTTCAGGTTGACGACGACGTCCATAGCCTGGGCATCATGAGGCTCGCGGCGACGGGACAGGATGTTGAGGATGATCTCGTCGCTGATAGTACCGGCGCTGAGTGCCTCGCGCACTGCGGCCTCGACAGCCTCCAGGCCATCTTCGGGGACAGCGGCGAGGACGCGTACAAAGCGCCGGTCGGCATCGTCGCCCTTGCCCAGCTTACGCCGCAGTTGGGCCAGTGCAGGTGGGAGAGCCCAGTCCTGGAAGGGAGCACCATTGCGCAACGCACCGGGCTTGCGGGCGAGGATGGGCAGGTAGTGCCATGGATCGAAGATCGTCTGGTTCCGGCCGAAGACCCGTTCGTGTTCAGCCACGACAGCGCCGTCGCAGCGGATCACGACGCGCGTTGCGTAAGCACGCACCTGCACAGCCTGATGGGCCGCCTTTGCCATCACCGAGTATCGATTGCGATCGAAGCTCACGAGGCACGTCGAACTGGCGACGTGTTCGCTCTCGAAGAACCCGTCGAAGGGAACCGGTAGCGGTTGCAGCATCGGCTGCTCCGCCTCCAGCGCCTGCGTTATCGTCATATCCTCCTGGTCAGGGTGCTGGTTGCGTTCCGCCCAGCGACGGCACTCGGCCTCCAGCCAGATGTTCAGCTCCTCGAGGCTGGCAAAGCGCAGGCGCGGCTTGAACAGGCGCTCCCTGCTGGTCTGAACCTGGTTCTCGACCTGACCCTTCTCCCATCCTGCAGCAGGACTACAGGCCACCGGCTCAACGCGATAGTGGTCCGTCATGATCAGGAACCGCCGGTTGAACAGGCGCTCCTTGCCGGTGAACACCGTCGTCACTGCCGTCTTCATGTTGTCGTAGATGCCGCGCGTCGGAACCCCGCCGAAGAACGCAAAGGCGCGGGCATGGGCGTCGAACACCATCTCCTGCGTCTCGCGAGGATAGGCACGGACAAATGGTGCCCGTGACCAGCAAAACCGCATATGCGCGACCTTCACGCGCATCGGCTTGCCGGCGATCTCGACGTCCTCATGGCTCCAGTCGAACTGGTAAGCCTCGCCGGGCCGGTACATCAACGGGATGAACGCCTTGGCCATATCGCCGACCTCGACGCGACGCTCTCGCTTCCAGCGCGCAGCATAGCGCCGCACAGCGTCATAAGAGCCGCCAAACCCTTCCCGCTGAAGCAGATCATGGATCCGCGTCATGCGAAGCCGGTCACGTCGGGGCAGCCCTTCGTTCTCTTCAAGCAGTTCTTCCAGGCGAGTGCTGAAAGGGCCGGCCTGCGGCCGATACTGTTCCTTGCGCTCGTAACTGGCATCCGCGTCCGGCGCCCGGATCGCCTTGCGCACCGTGTTGCGCGACAACCGCAAATCCCGCGCTATCGCCTTGATAGGCTTCCCGTCCCGGTGCTCCCGACGGATCCTCGTAATCGTCTCCACAACCAACATCCCTGTACCCGCCGTTCGGAACCCAAACGGCGGCGCTTCTCACAATGAGATGAAGGGGGTCAATTTTAGACGCCGATCACCCCGCTAAGGGGGGCAATTTTGCACGCCGCTCCACAACGATGTGCGAGCGTCACGCATAACATCGCCGCCGTGCATGCCACGGTCTGCTTGAGGAGATAGACCGGTTACTCGCGCAGGAAGAGCGCAGGTACCGGACAACATCGGCCGCGCATTCTATGCGTCGATCCCGTCCGCTGCTTCACAATAGTCACTTCGCCGCAGGCAGAGAACGGGTCGTCGGCGCACACGCAAACGCTGATAGGTGGATATACCACTCATTCAGGCTTATGAATGGTTAACTTCATTAAACCATTATAATTACTCAATTGAAACGACGAGCAGAAAATAATAAAAGAGTCGTCTCATCAGAACATTCAATGCAAGAGTCTGGCAACCTTAGCCAGTACTTCAACTCGCATTAGCTTTCGAGATACCAGTAGCCACTTGATAGGATCATGAACTCGCATTTTTTGCGAGCCAGTCCTGCGTGGCTGAAACTGCACAAATCGGGCGGGGATGTGTTATGGCCAGTTCGCAATCAGGACCCAAGGGTATCCTCCCTAGACGCGACTACTCGCAAGCCATCAAGGAAGCCCGCTTCAGTTCGCTACGCAAGGATCCACGCGTTCGTGTGCGCAGTGAACATGAACTCGAGGCGATGAAATCCCATCTCGACGAGCTCTACGCAGATACGGACGCGGTCACGAGTTTCGTCGATGCCGGCGGACAGGTATTCGATTGCATTCCGATCAATGAACAACCTTCCTTGCGGGAAGGCGGCGGAACGCCTGCCACGCCCCCATCGCTTGCAGAAGCGATAGGCCTTGCAGAAGACGAACCTGTATCGCCTGTCGAAGCTTCGGAACCGGACCTCGATCGTTTCGGCAATCCAATGAAATGTCCTGCAGGCTTCGTGCCGGTGCGTCGAGTGACCCTGGAAGAGATGGCACGGTTCGAAACCCTGGCAGAGTTCTTCAGCAAAACCGGCGCCAAGCCCCTGTCTCCGCCAAGTGCGCCGGCTGCGAACAGTTCGCTGAACCATCGCTACGCCTATGCTCACCAGACGCTGGACAACCTGGGCGGTCATTCATTCCTGAATGTCCGCGCCCCGTCAGTGACAGGCGATCAGATCTTCTCCTTGTGTCAGCATTGGTACTCGGCAGGGGCCGGCGCAGCCCACCAAACCGTCGAGGTCGGGTGGCAGGTCTATCCGGCCAAGTACGGACACAGCCAGCCCGTGCTCTTCATCTACTGGACCGCGGACAACTATGGGCCCAGCGGCGCTTACAATCTGGACAAGGCTGGTTTCGTACAAACCAATTCCGACTGGACGATCGGCGGCACACTTTCGCCCGTAGGCAGCGGTGGCGGCCAGCAATACGAGATCGAGATCGCGTTCTACCTGAACGGCGGCAACTGGTGGCTGTATCTGGGCGGACTCAGTGCCCAGCATGCAGTGGGCTACTATCCTGCCAGCCTGTTCAACGGCGGGGCCATGGCAAGCAATGCCACCAAGGCGCTGTTCGGCGGAGAGACGGTATGCGGCGCGGCCGGTCCTTGGCCGGAAATGGGCTCGGGAGCATTCTCGGGAGCAATCTATCCGCACGCGGCCTGGCAAAGGGCTGTCTTCGTTATGCCCAAGTCCGGCGGTGCGCAGTGGGCAAGCCTCACCGGCCAATCGCCTTCGCCCGGCTGCTACGACCAGTTTATCGGAAGCTATACCGCGCCCTGGAACATCACGCTGTTCTACGGCGGCCCGGGTGGCGGAAATTGCTGAAATTGGGAGGCAATCATCATGGCACGGCAACCCGTCAGCGGTACGGCACCGAGTGAAAACATAGTCGCTACAGAAATCGACAAGGAGTTGGTCGCCCGCCAGCGCATCCCGCTCACTGCAGATACGCTTGGCGCTCTCGACGAGAAGCAAGAAAAGCTTTTCCTCGAAATCCGTGAATCCAACATCACGCACCTGTTCAAGGGAATGGGCGAAGTCAGGCAGAGCCTCGACATACTCAGGACCGAACTCAAGATCCGCATGGCACCGCCCCAATTGCTCGCGACGGTGATCCAGCCCGACGGCAGTCCGGCCAACCGCATTCAGGTGGAATTCGATCCTGCCAGCGTCGGGCGCCGGGGACAGCCCGTCACCGTGATGACGGGCGAGGATGGCGCCTTCACCATGCCCTTGCCCAGTGCGCTTCCACTTGCCGACAACGGCTCCCTCGAGCTCGTTTTGCATGGTGCCAACAGCGCCGTTCGCACCAGCATCCCCTTCAAGCAGATTGCTTCCAACGGCCTTGCAGGAACGATCGCGCTCGACCAGTTTCTGCCTCCGCTTCCAGTCAGCATCTTGGCCTCGCTGCAATCGTTGGCACCACCGCCGCCGACCGATGCCGCCGAACCACCGCCAGACAATACCCCGGTGCTTCCGGTACTGGCGATGGGGGACTGCGATGAATGCCTGCTGCAATTCGGCGCGAACAAGTCGATCGACAAGTTCCCCTATGGCGTCTTCTTCCGCCTCGTCGAACCACGTGCCAGCGTTTCCAGCGCGGTTCGGCGCTTTTCCCTCGGCGATCGCAAGTTCGGCTACCTTCCCTATTATGTGACAGGGGCGACAAGTACCGAACAGGTCAGTTACGTCGATCGGGTCCCGGTAGAGCAACCGCTCAGCATTGACGGTTTCCGCGACAGGCTCGTGGGAGTGAAGCCCAACGGACTCATCTCAACTGACGAGACTGTGCCCATGGCCGGCACTCTGGGCCTTGGCTATGTCCTGCACATGTCGCAGCGGTGGACCTTTCAAGGACTTGCGCTTGGAGATCTGGTCTATTCCCTCCCGCTTGCCCCTGGCGAGCAGCAGCAGGTCGCCATCTTCGAACGGCGGGACACATCAGCTGTCTTCGAAAGCGAATTCTTCGATGAATCGCAGGCGCTTCTGCAAAGCGCAACCGCAGACACCTCGACGACAGCGACCTTCGCCTCGGCATTCAACGAGGTCATCAATGGCCGCAGTTCCTTCCGAACCGACAGCGACACATCGAGTGTCGGAGGCAGCTTCTTCGGGCTTATCAGTGGCGGCTCCGGGAGCAGTTCGTCGAGCGGAACGACCAGCAGTTCCCTATCCGGCCAACGCAACACTACTCAGAATGCTGCCCAGGCCACCCATTCCAGCGCCCAGTCGTCCGCGGCAGCGCGCCGGTCTGCATCCCGCACAGGCATGCGAATTGCGTCTGCCAGCGAACGCCAGTCGGTGACGACCAAGACGATCACCAACCACAACCATACGCGCGCCCTGACCATGCAATATTGGGAAGTCCTGCGCCTTTACGATGTGACCACGGCCATCGACGGCCTCACAATGACTGTGCTGATACCGCTTCAGGTCGTGCGATTCCTGCCGCCGAACGTTCCGCTCACGATCACGAGCCCCTTCCAGCTCGACACGCGTGCCGAAGTCCTGCTGCGCTACAAGTCGATCTGCAAGCACGCTGACGTCCTGGAACGTTGGCTCCCGCGCAAGTATCATCAGGGCATGAAGCTGCTAACGCAGTTCGCTGCAGATCCGACTGCGGAAGTAGAAGCTGCGGGCGGGGTCGCCTCGGACGTCATCAAGTTCACGATCCAGGGCAGCTTCCTCGAAGCGGACCTTATATCCATTTATGCCGTCACCAACCGCGGCACCCGCGTCGGTCCCGTCCAGCTCAACAATACGGCACCCACGCCTCCTGCTGATAGATTCGCTTCGCGCGAAGAATTCGTGTCCTGGCTCAAGATTCAGCGCCAACATTCTGCCCATGTCTTCACAGGTGCGCTGGCGCTGCCTCCATCGATGAACCGCAGCACAATCATCGGCTTCGAGATCACGCGACGTTTCCGCTCGGCAAGCTACACGCTCATTTCCAAAGAACAGCAGGAGCTCAATGCCCTGCAGGCCCTCTTCGGCGGGCAGGCCAGTTGGATCGAACAGGCGATTGAGTCAGCTTTCAGCCAGGGATCGGCCCGTACGGCGCGCCAGACGATTACGCTCGATGCAGCCGCTCTTGAAAGGGAAGTCGGTGGTCCGAATGTAAGCAGTTTCCGTGCCCATGTCGTGGAACTGGACCAGAACGGCAATGAAGTCGGCCCGGGAGAGAACTACGCCCAGAACAGCATGGGCGGGGTCGAACTGCCCAATGCGCCCTACCCTGTTCCGGCGCTGCAATTGGCGCCCGTCCTGCGGTTCAAGGAAATCCTCGAGATCGAGGAAATGACCCAGCATGTCGTGCGCAACACCATGCGCTACTCACGCGCGGTCTGGTCTTCGCTGACCGCGGAAGAGCGGGCAGTCTTGCTCGAAGGCTACACAATCGGAGTTCCGGTCGGCGGAATCCAGGACCCAAGCCAGATGGTTCCCTTGCTTAATTGCGTCGAGAACAGGGTGCTGGGCTTCTTCGGCAATTCGATGATCATGCCCTTCTTCATCCCCCAAGTCCTTGCCCATGCGGGCAGTGACGGGCAGCCGCTCGATCCGGCCGAAATTCAGGAATCCCTGCTCGCCTATCAACAGGCAACGTTCAAGCCGCCGCACTCGACTATTGCATTGCCGACCAAGGGCGTACTTGGCGAAGCTGTCCTGGGCCGCTGCTCGTCGGCTGAGAAGATCGATATAACCCGGTTCTGGAACTGGCAGGATTCGCCTTCGGACACAGCCCCGACAATCTCTCCGGTCGAATTGCCCACCGGCTCGGCAGCCCTCACGGCGGGAGCAGTTGCGCCCAATTCGCTTACCAACCTGCCCTCGCTCATCAACAACGTCCTTACCGCCCCAACGCCGGATACGGCTCTGCTCCAGTCGCTTGGTGCGAACGCCGCTGCGCAGAAGGATTTCGACAGCGCCTTGACCAATGCCGGACAACTTGCCGGTCTGATCACCAATGCCCAGAATGTTTCCAACGATGCCCGGGCAGATGCGCTCAAGACGAGCAAGGAATTGCAGGCCCAGGTCATTGCCACGGCCGGGAACATCGTTGGCGGAATCTACGGAGGCAATCCAACCGCCGGTTCGGATGCTGCCGCAGCGCTGAATGGCGGCCAGCAGTCAGGCGCAAAGAAGCCAGCGGCGGGCGACGGCAAAGCCCCGAGCGGATCCACCGAGGGTAAGTCGGACACGCCATCGCCAAGTCCGGCAAACGGCCAGGCCGGTGGAAGCGGAGGACAGCAGGGAGGCGGAAACCAGGGTGGCAACGCAGGTGGCGGCGGAGCTGACCCCGCACCTGCCCCTGTCCCCGGACCGCAATGACAGCGCGGCGCACGTCTTGAAGGGAACACTGTCATGGCTAACACATCAACTGCCACAAGCGAGAATATGCCCGCTCTTCCGCCCATGATGCCGGACGCCGTGCCCGGAGATCCGATTTCGGCGAACGACCTGACGGAAGCCGGCGTCGGAGCAGGTCCCGTGGGATCGGCCGGAGAAGGCCCGTCTTCCGGACCTGCCAGCAATGCCGAGCCCGAGCCAACGCCAACGCCGACACCGACGCCAACTCCGTCGAGCAGCGGTAGCGGCGACCCTGGCGGTGATGCGGCCGACGAAACGACAGGAACCGCGGCATTCGCATCCATTGCAGGCGATACGCTGATCGACCTGCTCAAGAACGCGACATCTCCGGAAGCGCTGGAAGCGCAGAACATCATTCTGCGCCGCATCGCGCTGCAGGGCGATGTCATTCCTTCCCGTGTACCGCCGCCTCGCAACATCACGGAGATTGGCGGCTACCTGAACCTGCTGACTAACCTGAACGAACTGGACATGCGCTCGCAGGTCCTTGCCGGGATCCTTGGGGTAGCTGGTCCCAATCCTCCGTTAAGCGATGCCGGCATCGCTACGTTCCTCAGCTTTACGCCGGTAATCAACGATCGTCCGACAGGACCTTTCCAGGCCAGCCTGCCCGTCACCGTGCTGATCCGCAGCGACTTTGCGGGCCTCATAAAGGCGGCGATGGCTAGGCTGCACGAGCGCGGAGCGACATTGGCGATGCTGGCCGGACCTTATGCGCTGCCGCCTGCAGAAAGTCCGCTGACGACAATCATCGATCCGCTGGATTATGTCGGTCGTACATTGCGATTGGCTGGAGCTCTTGCCCTGACCGATCCGGGGACAGACCCACTCGCCCTCGTTCGCCAAAGCGGTTCAAGCGCCCCGTATAAATTGGCTGCACGCAGTGACGGTACAGGTTCGATCGAAGTTGCCGCAACAGATTACGAAGCCCTGCAGACCGGCCCTACTGGCATCGCCTCCGTCACGGTCACTGCAGGCCGGTTCGTCATTCTGGAGGAATTGCTCTCCGATACCGGTTTCGAACCTGGTGGACCGGCAATTACCGACCCCGAGAAGGCAATACCGACCGAGTGGGCAAAATGGCGCAATCTGGCTGGCCTCGAACCGGGAGTGACGCTTGGAGAGGAATTGCGCCTGCTTCACAGCCAAACCGAAATTCTCGGAAGTGCTCTGGCCGCAAAGGTGAACTGGCGCTGGAATGGAACCGAGTTCGCTCCCTGACGGTTCGTGCATTCGAGAGATAGATATCGGCGCGCCGGACTTACTTCGCTCAACGCAAAGCTCCGTCTATATCGCGACCAAACGCCCAATTGCAGGAGCTTCCAGATAGAAGTTGCGAATTGAACTCATTCGGTGCAATTTGCCGCCCGCAACATTCAAAATTTCCCTGCGGAGGCCATGTGAGTTCAATCGGTTCCCAGATCGGCGATCTTGCTCAAGCTGGTGAGAAGATGATCGAGCGTCTCCGGCGCAAGGCGTTTCTGCCTGAAAGCCGCAAGGGGCTCAACGTGCGTTTCGGCATTGCCGAGGCGGCGCAGTTGCTCGGCTGTTCGACCAATCGCATCCGCATGGCCGAGGACGACGGGCGCCTGCCCCCTCCTCCGGCCAGCGAGAACGGGCGCCGGGTCGGCTATACGGTCGAGGAAATGCTGCACATGCGCGAGGTGCTGGGCGCCTCCCCTGCCCGCGCGCCGCTCGACGTTCCGGCCATGATCGCGGTGCAGAATTTCAAGGGCGGCGTCGGCAAGTCGACTGTCACCACCCACCTCGCCCACTATTTCGCGGTGCAGGGTTACCGCGTCCTCGTCGTCGACTGCGACAGCCAGGCGACCACGACGACGCTGTTCGGTTTCAACCCGCATTTCAACATCACCCGCGAGGAAACGCTCTACCCCTACCTCTCGATCGACCCGACCCAGGCCGACCTGCTCTATGCGGTCAAGCACACGCCCTGGCCCAATGTCGATCTCATCCCCTCCAACCTCGAGCTGTTCGACGTCGAGTACGAATTGGCCGCGGCCGGGGCGGACGGGCAATCGGTGCTGGCCGCGCGTTTTCGCAAGCTCAAGCAGGGGTTGATGGACCTGGCGCGCGACTATGACGTCGTCATCCTCGATCCCCCCCCTGCCCTGGGCACGATCAGCCTTGCCGTGATGCAGGCGGCCAATGCGCTGCTGGTGCCGCTGGCGGCAACGACGCCGGACTTCTGCTCGACGGTGCAGTTCCTCTCGATGATGGACCAGGTCCTCGAGCAGCTGACCAGTGTGGGGATCGCCGTCGATTACAGCTTCGTGCGGCTGATCTGCTCCAAGTTCGACCAGGGCGATCCCAGCCACGAAATGGTGCGCACCATCATGGAGCAGGCTTTCGGCCCGGCCCTGCTTCCGGTTCCGATCCTCGAAAGCGCTGAAATCAGCCATGCCGCGCTGCGCATGATGACGGTTTACGAGCTGGAGAAGCCGATCGGCACGCCGCGCACGCACAAGCGCTGCCGCGCCAACCTGGACGAGGCGCTCGGCCAGATCGAGCAGCTCGTGCGGACCGGTTGGGGCCGTTCGCAGCGCATCGACGAGGAGCTGTTGGTCAATGGCTAAGCCTTTGTCCGTGATGGAACAAAAGGACTTTCCTACAAGGAATGTTCACCATATGTTCCAAACCTCCTCCCTGCCAAGCCCTTTTTCCGCGCGTCGCCCGAGGTAAGCCATGGCCCGCAAGCAATCCGACTATCTCGCCGCCCTGCTCTCTGACGATGATGAGGTCGCTCCGGCGGCCGAAACGTCGCAAGAGGCAGCGCCCTCCCCCGCTCCGACTGAGCGAGCGCCGCGATCCGAACGCGCGCGCGGAACGACCCTGCTCGGCCGCGAGAGCGCGCTGGCCCGCGTGGCGACCGGGGAAGTGCGCCAGGTTACGCAATTGCTGCTCGATCCCGCGCGCGTACGCGTCTGGGAAGGCAATGCCCGCAGCTATGGCCACCTTTCGGAAGACTCCTGCCGCGAACTGATCGATTCCATCATCGCCGAAGGCGGGCAGAAAGTGCCGGCCGTGGTGCGGCGCATCGATGGCGACCCCGAGCACGATTACGAGGTGATCGCGGGAACCCGGCGGCATTGGTCGATCTCCTGGCTGCGCGCCCATTCCTACCCGGACATGCAGTTCGTGGCGCAAGTGGCGCAGCTTGACGACGAGGCCGCGTTCCGCCTTGCCGATCTTGAGAACCGCGCCCGCAAAGACGTCTCGGATCTGGAACGCGCGCGCAATTATGCCGCAGCGCTGAAAGATCACTACGGCAACCACATGACCCGCATGGCCGAGCGTCTCAAGCTGTCCAAGGGATGGCTTTCGAAGATGCTCAAGGTCGCCGCCATTCCCGATGCGGTCCTGGCAGCCTTCGCCTCTCCCGCCGACGTCCAGTTGAAGCCGGCTTACCCGCTGGCGCAGATGCTCGACGACAGGGACAAGGCCCCGGCGATCCGCAAGGAGGCCGCGCGCCTGGCGAGGGAACAGGAAGTGCGGCGCGCATCGGGCCGCCCCGCCCTGCCCGCTGCCGATGTGCTCAAGGCGCTGCTTGCCGCTCCGGAGGCCGAGCAGACCAGGGCCGCGCCCCTTGTCGTCACATCTTCTCACGGCCGCCCGCTGGTAAGCGTCCAGACCTCGAACCGGCAGGGCGTGACCCTGCGCCTCCACGCGGGGTCCGGTGCCGATGCCGACGAAGTCCTCGCCGCCGTGCGCGATGCCCTCGACCGGCTCGATAGCGAAGGCCGGGGGCTGCAGCGGTGACCTCCTGCGCCATTGCAGCGGAGGGGGTCGGTTCTCCTCAAGTCCCCCTGCCCGCTCGGTCTCGAGCGATGTCAGGGAATCGTTTCCCCGGGGAAACATCCGGGATGAGCCGCGCACGCAAAGCTGCCATTGCCGAGCAGTTCGATCTCTTCCTGCCCTACATCGCCGACCTGCCCCTGCGCGACCAGCGCGAGATGATGGAGCGGCCCTTCTTCAGCCTGGCCAAATCCAAGCGCGTGAAGGCGATCGATTACACCAGCCCCGACGGCAAGCTCTGGGTCCATGTCTCGGCCAACCCGGATTACGGCATGGCGACGATCTGGGATGCCGACATCCTGATCTACTGCGCCAGCGTGCTTGCCGACATGGCACGGCGCGGCGCAAACGACGTGCCGCGCAAGCTGCATATCATGCCCTACGATCTCCTGCGCGCGATCGGGCGGCCGACCACCGGGCGCGCCTATGAGCTGCTGGGCCAGGCACTCGACCGTCTCGTCTCGACTACGATCAAGACGAACATCCGCGCCGAGAACCGCCGCGAGGCGACTTTCTCCTGGCTCGATGGCTGGACCCAGCTCGTCGATGAGCGCACCGAGCGATCGCGCGGGATGACGCTGGAGCTGTCGAACTGGTTCTGGGAAGGCGTGATGATGAAGGGCGGGGTGCTGTCCATCGACCGCGCCTATTTCGACATTACCGGCGGGCGCGAGCGCTGGCTCTACCGCGTCGCGCGCAAGCATGCCGGCGGCGCGGGCGAAGCCGGCTTCGCGATTTCCATGCCGGTGCTCTTCGAGAAGTCCGGCGCCGAAGGGCAATATCGGCGCTTCAAGTTCGAGATGCTCAAGCTCGCCGAGAAGAACGAACTGCCCGGTTACAGCCTCTGCGTCGAAACGGCGAAGGACGGCGAGCCGATGCTGCGCATGCGCCGCGTCGACGGGAAGGGCGGGGCCGAAACGAACCTGCCGGCCAATCCTGCAGAGCCCCATGTTTCCCCGGGGAAACACGCCGGGACGATTCCGGCAGAGGCGCCTGCCGAGAGCGCACCCGCCAAGACCGGAGACAGGCGAGGGCAGGGGGGCAGGCAGTCTGCTGCACCCGCAGCTCAGGCCACCGAAGCCCAGGCAGACGTCATCGATGCCCGCAAGCTGATCCGCTCGACCCTCGCCGGTCTTTCCGATGCCGCGACGCGCGGTTTCATGACCGACGAGACGATCGACTACTTGCGCCAGAATTGCCCGGGCTGGGATCTCCACGCCCTTCACGCCGAATTCGAACGCTGGGTCTCTGCCTCACCCGAGCGCACCCCGGCCGACTGGCAACGCGCCTTCATCGGTTGGGTCAAGCGCCATCACGAAAAGCACCGGCACACCCTGCGCGGGTAAAGCGCGGGGGGGAGAGGGGAGGGCTGCTTGCAGGAGCACCGCGACGCCCTCCCTTTCGGATCGGTACGGCGCGCCTGCCGCCTCCCATCAACCCATCTTCTCTCGAGCCCCTACGCAGGGGCCGGGCCATCCCAAGCCCGCTGCGATGGGCCGGCCACTGCATCCCAAAGGCCCCTGCGGACCGCCTCATCGCTTTGCGCCCGCGGTGCGCACCATGGCGATCATGGAGAGCAACCCACCCCGATCCAGAGACGAATCCGCCTTGCCGTTCCCGAAGTGTCGCGTCGGGACCTCGCCGTTATGGGCCGAGTCGGGTCTTCATGCGGTGACACGCACCGATTGAACGTCGATTTCCAACAAGCCGCAAAAAGAGATTCAAAAAACGCCTGCCTCTTGCGGTCTTCGACACTCCGGGAACGCTTGGAACCGGTTCTTCGACCCTTCGGGAACAGGTCAACGACCTTTCGGGAACACATGCGCCGACACTTCAGGAACGGATCGACGATCCAACGGGAACGGCACCCGGCACGCGACTCAGCGGATTGCGCCGGACTCCAAGGCAAGCGCGGCCCTCTAACCTTGTAACAGATTCCCTAAATACCATTCTAACCGGCAGGATGCCTGGGTTCTGGTTTGAAAGGGGTGATGAAGGCAAAAGGCGAAGGCCGCTCCCTTTACCGAAGCGAAATGCCTATCCGCGTGCCTTGAGAACCAGTCGGCCGGCCCGGTCCGAGATGGCCTGAGACAGCTCGCCGGACAGGGCCGTATCTGCCAGACCGGGAACCTCGATACCCCTGGCAATCGCCGCTTCGACTTGTCCAGCCAGAGCCGCGGCGCGCCGGCGCAGGAAGGGCAGGGTGAGGCCGCTGTCCTGCGCGAACCGTATCAGGCTGTCTCCATCCACTTCCTCGAGGCTGGCAGCTGGGCCGAAGCGCATGGCGAGCCTTGCGGAAAGTTCCGGCCAGATGAACGTCGCCACCAGATCGTAGAGCGGGGCAAGGACGACTTCCCCATCCTCCCGGCGCAGCAGGCTGAAATTCTTGGCATGGGCGTCGCCGTTGCCGATGATCAGGTTGAAGATCGCTGCATCGGCCAGCTTGAGAACCTCCCGCGCCGGGCGCGTGGCGGCCTGCCGCACGAGCGCAAAGCAATCGCGGAAGGTCGGTCCGCCCTCGCTGGCGTATTTCCGGTTGGACGGCACGCCCAGCGCCTGCGCGAAATCTTCCTGATGCAGCCGCTGGATCTGCCCGTTCCTTTCAACCCGGTCGTAGCGCGAGACGAGCAGGTAGGGCTTCCCGGCAACTGCCTGCCACTGCCCGGTCGCTGCATCGAGCCCTACAGCGCGCGCAAGCGCAAGACAGAAGGCCTCATTGGCGGCCAGACCGGCAAAGCGTTCGGGCTCCGGCTTGATCAGGTGAGTCGAAGGTTCGCCGATGCGCGGTACGGCGATCCTCCCGTTTGCCAGGACCACGGGGAGCTTGCCCTGCGCCCCGGCAAGGCTGAAGCGTGCCCCCCCTTCGCCCGCCAGCATGGGAGCCCGGGGCAAGCGCTGGAGAAGATCGGCGAGCGCCGCGTCATCGAGCGCCTCTGGGCGGCTCTCGGTCGGGGCCGGGGGCGGTTGCTCCCCCGGGGGCAGGAAGGCAAGGGCGCCTGCAACATCGCCGCCCAGCGCCGCCAGCAGCCGGAACGGGTTGTCGGGTGAAACGCCCAGCGCACGGGCAATCGCCGTGCGCTGCCCTTCTTCGGGAAGCAGCCCTCCGAACACGGCCTTGCACAAGGCATCGCCGAAGGCTCCCGCCTGCTTGGGCAGGGCGTGGGACAGGGCAGGGGCCCCGCAATCCGCCAGCCAGTCCTCGGCATAAGCGAAATGCATCGCCCCGCCTTGATCGATCGCAAGTTCGCCCGCGATGCGGCGATCGGACCAGACGACGAGGCGGTCGAGAATGTCAGCAGCCATCGCCGCGCTCCTCCGGCCGGAGATCTCCGGGACGCAGGACCTGCACTTCGCAGCCCAGCGCCGCCAAGACCGCGATCACCTTGCCGATCTGCGCCGTGACCTTGCCTCGCTCCAACTCGACGATGAAGCGCAAGCCCACCCCGCTTGCTGCCGCCAGCTGATCTTGGTGCAGGCCCAGCGCCTTGCGTTCCTCGCGAATGATCTGCCCGATTTCGGCCGTGTCCATGTCACACCCATAGTTTACCCGTTCGGGAAATTATTCGCGTTCTACGGAGACTTCAAGCGATATTTGCCCGTTCGGGAAATATCACGGCTCTGGCGGCAGCATTTCAAAGAAATACCCCGTACGGGAAAACGAGCCATTCAGGACGTCTGCATTTCCGCTGAAGCGCGTGCGCAGACCCGATCACAGGAAGGAAGGGAAGAAGGCCTGTCGGCAAGGCAGTTTGGAAGAAATTTCGGACGGAGCCGCGTGCGTTGCCAGAGCGGCTCTCCAAGGAAGTACCCAATCTATGAGCGCGGCGTTTATTGCTGACCTTGGCAGCACGCAGGGATTGGTCCCTCGGCAGCCTATATATAGTCAACTCGATTTAACTATACACCTTCTGATATGGTTGCTTTTCGCCTATTTTCCATAATCGGACATTATGGTAAGAACGTTATTGCCGAAATGCGGGTTTTTCGCCAGAATCGCTGCCGATGACCCCGCCGCAAACCGCCTGCTCCGTGTGATCCCTGCCCGCGCTTCTCCTTCCGCAGTGGAACTGGTGTTGGGTGCGCATCGCGCGCTGATCGACACGCGCGGGGCCAGCGCGCTCGCGCTCGAGGCGGCGACCGCGGCGATGGCGCCGGCGACCCGCGCGGCGATTACCGCCGACCTCAAGTGCTTCCTTGCCTGGTGCGCACGCCGCCACCCGCCGGTGCAGGCCGTGCCCGCCGCGCCCGAAACGCTCGTCCACTACTTGCGCTGGCTGGCATCCGGTTCGCCGGGCCGCTCCCCGGCGCGGCCGGCGACGCTGGCGCGGCGGATCGCCTCGATCGCCCGGATCCACCGCGTGCTCGGCTTCGGCGAAAGCGAACCGCTGCCCACGCAGGCCGGGATGGTGCGCGACACCCTCAAGGCCATCCGCCGCCAGAGCCAGGAGCGCCAACGCCAGGCCGCCCCGCTGCGGCTCGGGGCCGCCATGGCCGAAGGGCAGGCCGCGCCAGAGGGGATGACGGTCGAGGCGCTGCTGGCTGCCTGCGGCAGCGATATCCTGGACTTGCGCGATGCCGCGCTGATCAGCCTCGCCTACGATGCCGGGCTGCGCGTCTCCGAACTCGTTGCCGTACAGGTCGGCGATCTGACCGCGCACGAGGATGGCAGCGGCCGGCTCGTCATTCCCCGCTCGAAGACCGACCAGGAGGGGGAGGGCGCGCTCGCCTGGATCTCGCCCGAGACGATGCGCCGCCTTGCCGCCTGGCTTTGCGCCGCAGACATCGCGGGCGGCGCGGTGCTGCGCCGCGTCCACCTGCTCCCCGCGCCGCCCGGCGATGCGGAGGAGCGGGGCGCGCGGCACACGATCGGCGACAAGCCGCTCACCCGCCAAGGCGTGGTCGCGATCCTGCGCCGCCGCGCGCGCGCCGCCATCGCGCTAGGGCATGTGGCGATCGATCCCGACCGCGCGGAAGCGGCGATCCGGTCCTTGAGCGCCCACTCGTTCCGCGTCGGCCTGACCCAGGACCTGTTTGCTGCGGGCGAGGACGGCGCCGGCATCGCGCTCGCGCTGCGCTGGTCCTCGCCCGGCACCGCGCTCCACTATGCGCGCGAACTCGCGGTCGGCAGCAACGCCGCAGCCCGCGTGCTGGGCAGGATGCGCGGCGCGGGAAAGGCAGACTAGGGCGCGACAGGTCGTAGTGATGGCAAGGTAGACATGGATCTGCGCCGTGTTGTCGCGGCGCTGGCCCTGCGTTGCGATCGCCTCGAAGAAGCGGTCGAACGCCTGACGACGGAGAACGAGGCTCTGAAGGCCGAGATTGCGCGGCTGAAGGGGCTGCCTCCCCGGCCGAAGCTCAAGGCGGAGCCTTCGGGAATGGAGAAGTCCACTACGCCGGCGCCTGGCAAGAAACGGCGCAAGCGCACGCGCGGGGCAGTAAAGTCGAAGCTGGCTTTGTAACGCAGCTGGGTGATGCGCTTCGCTATATTCCGCAGCGGCACCTCCAAGTCCCGCCGCGCCTTTCTGGGCCTGCTCCAGGCCGGACGCTGTGAGCATGTCATCAATGGCGCCGCGCTGGAGCGCATGCGCAAGATGGGGATGGCCGCGCCGCAGATCGAGCAACTGGCCAGCCATGCCGACAAGCGCTTTGTGACCGCCGAGGCCTGGCAAGCTCGGGATCTCGTTCTACAGGTTCCTCGGATGCCGCTTCGCCGTCCCGAAAGCAAAGGACGTCCTCTGGCTCCCGGACCTCGTCTGCGCAGCACCGGCATAACTGCCCGGGAATCTGCCACGGTTACGCCGAAGTTAAATCATCATATTAATTTAAAGGCTTTTTATAGGATTTTTCGAAGCCTAAGTTTGCTCCAGCAATCACCCAGCAATCACCGTTTCGACTAGGCGGTTGAGGCAGGCCCGGTTTGAATGTTCGCAGGTGTGGGCGGCTGCTCATTCATCGTCGCTTGCCAGCCGGAAGCATGTTGCAAAACGTCCCTGATCGGCGGAGCCAAGACCGGCTTCCTCGAACAGTGGTTGCCAGCGCGCGGCGACCACAGCGCGCATTTTGGCAACTAGTGCCTGTGCCTCTTCCGGGCCGAGATCGAACACCGCCGCTCCAGCCAAGGCATTTTCAAGCGTCGCATTGCGCCCTTGTGGCCCCGCGCCCAGCACCAACCGCCGTTCGAGGCCGACCTGCGGCTTGGGCACGACATCGTAGAGTGGGGACAGGCGCCAGCCATTGCCGTCATAAAGGAAGCCGTGGTTGCGCAAGTGATCGTCGTCATTGGTGACGAGGATGTTGAACACCATGCGATTGAACAGTTCCTGCAAATCCTGGCGAACTTGTGTGCCGTACTGACGGAGGGCGCCGGCAAGGTCGGCATAGCTGTAGCGGCTGACTTCGCTTTCATGTGCGCCAAGGATGGTCAGTCCCGATGCGAAATGCCGTCGCTCCATCCAGTTGCCATGTGGAACCCGATCGAACCGCTCAATCAGATAGATGTCTCGTTCAAGCACGCGTCTGAGATCGATCGCGGGCACGTTCAGCCCGCATTCGGTCGCAAGCCGCATTGTGGCATATTCCACCCGGCATTCGGGGAAGTTGTCGTTGCGTGCCTGGAACTTGGCGATCCAAGGCTGGTCCTCGATTTCGGTCGCGGCTTTGGGGCGCGCACCGCCAAGCGATGATCCAGCCGTTAGCAGTCGCCGCAAATTTTCATCGAGTTCATCGACATGTTGTGCACGCTCAGCCGCCTCGGCCAGCTCTTCGAGCGTGAAATGTTCACCCGGCGCATCGCCTTCGCCCCAAGGTGTGATGCGCTGCGGGCGCTCCGGGGTCGGACCAAAGGCCAGACAACCAACCCTGTGTTCGCCTGATGCGAGGATAAGGTCGATCTCGTTCGGTAGCCGGTCGCCCATGGCCTTGTACATGAGATACTGGCCCCAGCCATCGGGGGCTGCATCGCGGATGGCGTTGAAGACCGCGAAGCCCTCTTCCGTGCGGAAAGTATGGCCGCTGTTCGCGTCGTGGAGTGGCAGGGCAACCGGGTCGACCGCCAGTCGGTCGGGACGTTCAAGATAGCGGCGGCCATAGGCAAAGGTCGCGAACTTGTTGCGCGGCTCGTCGGTCATGGTGAGCAGCCCGGCGGGAACCGGACCTTCGGGCAGATGCACAAAGACATAGGTGCGCACGCTCACCATGACGGATCAGAAATCCAGATCATCGACATCCGAGGCATGGGTCGTCTTCGGGAGACGCGCGAGATCCTCGCTAATGCCCGCGCGATCGCTGTCGGCGGCAACCAGGCTGGCAAGACGCGTGGTCATACCGAACACATGGAGCGCACTGGCAAGGACCGCGAGGCCTACCGTCGGGTCGCCTGCCTCCAGGCGCTGCAACGTCTGCACCGACACAAGCATACGCTCGGCCATAAGCCGCTGCGGCAGCTTGCGCCGCCGCCGCGCGAGCGCGATATCCTTTCCGAGCTGCGCGATGGCGCGCAGGCTCTGGGGCGGCAGTCCGCTGGCAACTCTGGAAGCACGTGGCATAGCACAGTAAATGACATATCATGCGTATTCCGTCAATTACACATGATATGTCATGTATGTTGAGGCAATCGAAGGGCCCGTAAGAACAGCAAAGGTCGAAGGCGCCAAGCTGCGCTCATCAAAGCCTGTGTCCCTCAGGACGGCTCTCCGAGTTCGGGGCGTTCGTCGAGCGCCTGAAACGCGCCGCCCAGGCCGCTGGAGACGAAGCGTTCATCGACCTTCAGACGGCGGACGCGATCTGCGAATGGTATGAGGGCCTCGAAGGAGGTCTCGCCGTCGGCGGTGGCGCGACTCCCGCGCGAGACGGCGAACTGCTCGTTTATGTGCCCGGCAGCCGCGTATCGGTGCGCCGCAACGGCATGCTGATTGAGCGCGTCATCGTCGAACCGTCCTACCAGGACGTGCTGGGCGAGCGCGCCCTCGTCTACTCCTGCGAGGGCGCGGACGGAAAGCATTTCATTCTGCCTGACACGATCGCACCCAGTGGGCAGGATTGGAGTCAGGTCTATTGGAATCCCGAAACCGGGAGCTTCACCGAGTTTGATGCGGAGCTGGGCGCGTTTTGACCGAGTGCGAAATCCTCATTGATACCAACCAGGGCCTCCACTTTCAGCGGATCGACCAGATCGACTGGTGTGCGCTGACGGGGTGCAACCGTTGCGTGCTCGTCATCCCTCCCATCCTGCTTCGCGAACTCGAGCAGAAGAAGATCTTCAGTCCCTCCGCCGCGCTCAAAGCCCGCGCGGGCGGGATGATCGACTTCCTTGTAAGCCAGATGTCGCTCCCCGATCCCGTCTTCCTGCGACCCAATGTGCTGCTTGCCTTTGCCGAGCACGAACCGACGATCGACTTCGCAGCCCACCATCTCGTGCGCGAGGTCAACGACGATCACTATATCGCCGCCGCTCTCGAGCGCCAATCCGCGACCGGCCTGACCACGTTCATCGCGTCCAACGACGGAGGTATGGCGATGAAGCTGCGGTCGCGTCCGATCAGAGTGCTGCGGCTACCCGACGAACTGCGCCTGCCGGCCGATGTTGATGCCGCGCAGAAGGAATTGCGCGACGCAAAGCGCGAGATCGCCCGCCTCAAATCTCGCCAGCCGAAGCTGTCGGTTACATTCACGGGCGGCGACACCCGGCGTGAAATCCGCAACGCGCGCGTTATTGAGTTCGGTGCCGCTGACTTAGAGGAGATGAAGGCGAAGCATCCGCCCTTGCCCCTGCCCGAAGCGGGACGCTCGCCCGCAGGAGGCGAGCTCACCGGACTTCGCGCATTTTCCAATCTGCACGGCGCGGGAAGCCGTAGCCGAGTCGAGCAATATAACACGGAGCTGCTCGACTATTACTCGCGCTACGAGCGCTACGTTGCGGAACTTGAGGCGTGGACCGAGGTATTCCGCCTCACAGCACAGGTCAGCCTCACCCTTCACAATGATGGGTCGGCGACCGCGACCGACATCGACGTCACGGTCCGCTTCCCTTCTACCATCTTCCTGTCCTCCGTCCGCGACCGTCCGAAGGAGTCCGAGGCGCCCGATCCGCCGTCGCGCCCCGGCTCGTTCGATGCCATCGGTTTCTATTTCGCCGGAAGTGGCTCGGGCTCCTATACCGACTTTCTCACCCCCGCCTTCGATTTCCATGAGGGCTCGGTCTATGTCGATGACGACCCGCACACCGCGCGGGTTGGTTACCGCATGACCGTGGTTTCGTTCTGGGGCTGCCTCTCTTTAAATGACGAGCGTCGATTATTTCTGCTCATAACAGGGCACGAGGATTCCCCACCGCGTTCCGCCTCCAACTTTGCGCATCGGAATGATAGTTTGCTCTTCTAAGCCGGGGCCACCGCCGTCGCTCGCGCGATGGCCCAGATGAAGCCGGCCATCTCACGGGCAATCGCTGTCGTCACAACGACCTTGGCCTGTAAGTTGCCTATACCGCTGGCACATTCGAAGCTGCCCTTTCCAAGCAATGTCGCGCACCGCTTGGGGGACGTTTTCAATGCGGTCGTGCAACTTGCGACTGACGCGTGCCTGCATCCGATAGGTCCATGCTCCTTCAATCAGTGCCCGCCGGGCCAGCCCACTGCCAGCCTTGGTGATGCCGCCCTTGCGCACGGAGGAGCCGCTGGAATGCTCGGACGGTGTCAGGCCGAGATAGGCCATCAATTTGCGCGGGTGATCAAACCGCTGGAAGTCGCCAACCTCGGCCACCACCGTGACTGCCACAATGAATGCCACACCTCTCATCGCCTGCACGGCTTCAACTATCGGCCACAGACTCCAGCTTGGAGCAAGCTGCTCGATCTGTTTAGTTCACCCGCGCGGTGCAGCCTCGCCAGCATCAGCGCATCGCGACGGTCCGTTTTTACCCGATCACCTGTTTTTACCGGTATGAGTGACGGAGCGACCACCATGCAATCGTGGCCATGCGCTACTAGCTGCCGGTGAAGACCGTAGCCGCAAGGCCCCGCTTCATAACAGAAATGGAGCTCCCGAGCCCTGCCTGACAGCTTCTCGACCACCTTCCTAATTTCGTCTGCGCGGTTGGGTATCACACCCAAGCTACGCACTTCTCCTCCCCGCTTCCCGTCGGCTACCGCCACGGAGATCGTTGCTTTATGGACATCAAGCCCGATAAACATGCTATCCTGCATGCGGTCTCTCCTCCATTCTTGAGGCTCGGCACCAGCCAACCTGGTGCAACCCTCGAACGCAGAATGCCGCAGGAGAGGCCACTTACCTAGTCAGCTCAGGCGAACATGGGGTCTAAACCTTTCGGTTATTCTGTGCCGGCTATAGGGAATGGCCGCAGGCCGATGCCGGTGCAAACGTGGTTACCGAATCGATCCTTGTGGCGCTGCGGTTTCAGGAACGAGTCACGCAAAACCGCATCGTTTCGCCGCACTCGAACGGCGACTTCAACTTCGCGTTAACCATTTTCTGCAAAGCCTACGCACAATTGCGGAGGTATTTATGCGTGTCGATGCCAAGGCCCTTCTCGACCGACTGGGTAAAAGCGACTTTTCCTACAAGGAATTTGCTGACCGTTTCAGCGAGCTAGAACTGTGGCCCTTGTTCGAGGCCCTGTTGAAAGACGAACGCATGTCCCAGCTGGATGACACCCCGGAGGCCGGCGAGGATGCGGCATCGGTTTCGATGCCCGTCGAGGCGGGCGCCAAGACTGCCGAGAGCCTGTCTTCCCTCTTCAACCGCTATGAAAGCGGTGGCACCGCTGCGGCTGCTGCTGCCCCCTCATCGTCCGATGCGGCGCAACAGGATGTCCGCGCCCTGCTGCGGCAGCTGTCCGAACTGAGCCGGAAGGGAGACCTCTGATGGCCGTTATCCTGTGCCATTCGCTGAAGGGCGGAACCGGCAATACCCTGCTGGCCGCCCATATCGCCATGGGCCTGAGCGAGGCGGGCGCCGACGTGACCGTGCTCACGACTTCGGAATTCGATCCCCTGCCGTTGCATTTCGCCCTGCCGCCTGCGACGCAGCTGCCGTCGTTGAGCGCCTCGTCTGACCAGTCGGTGGTGGTTTCCGGCATCAGCCTGAGGCATGAACCCCATGCAGTGGCCGATCCCGATTTCATGACGATGCTGGCCGATCTCGGCTTTTTGGCACCAGGCGAGGACAGGGTCCTGGTCGTCGATGTCGCAGCGGCCCAGCTCGATCTTGCGCGTATGCTCCTGCCGGTTGCCCATGTGCATCTGAGTACACTGGTGCCCTATCCCGAATGCCTGACGCTGCTGCCCGATTATACCGATGCCAGGATCGGGTGCTGGGGCGAGCGTACGGCGGTGGTGCTGAACGCGCTCGACGAGACGCGCCGGCTGGCGCGGCACACCTCGGCATTCTTCCGCGAACTGCTCGGCAATCGCCTGCTCGGCAAGGTCCGGCGTGACGAAGCCGTGTCTGAATCCCTGGCGATGTTGCAGACGCTGGAGCGCTATGCGCCTGCCAGCGCCGCCCTTAGCGACCTGCGGGCGCTGGCGGCGAGCCTGTTTCCCCTGCTGGACGCGCCCATCGCGCCGATTTCGACAATTCCGAACCGGAGCCAGGTGGCATGAGCTTTGCCCTTCCCGCAGGCCTGACGCCCCGCCGATCGCTCAAATACCTTGCGGTATTGCCCATCGCCCTTGTCGCGGCGATGGTGATCGGCGTTCCGCTGGATACGCACGAGCAATGGATCTTCGCCGGCGTCGTGATCGCGGGCACCGTGGTTCTGAAACGCTGGAAGAGCCGCAAGGGCGCGCTGGCGCTCGGGCTGCTGTCGGTCCTGGTCTCGACCCGCTACATCCTGTGGCGCACCACGCAGACCCTGTCCTTCGGTACGCTGCCCGAATTCCTGTTCGGAACCGGTCTCTACGTCGCAGAGCTCTACGCCTGGGTCATCCTGATCCTGGGCTTCCTGCAGACGAGTTGGCCTCTGACCCGTCCGGTGATCGAGCCCGAAGGCGATCCCGAGACCTGGCCGACCGTCGACATCTACATCCCGACCTACAACGAGAGCCTGGAGATCGTGCGCAACACGGTTTTCGCGGCGATGGACCTCGACTATCCGGTCGAGCGCTATCGCGTCTTCATTCTCGATGATGGCAAGCGCCCGGAGTTCCGCGCCTTCGCCAAGGAAGCGGGCTGCGGCTACATCACGCGCGATAACAACCTGCACGCCAAGGCGGGCAACCTCAACGCGGCGATGACCAAGACCGATGGCGAGCTGATCGCGATCTTCGACTGCGATCACGTGCCGACCCGGGCCTTCCTGCAATTGACCGTCGGCTGGTTCCAGCAGGACCCGCGCCTGGCCCTGCTGCAGACGCCGCATCACATGTATTCGCTCGATCCGGTGCAACGCAACCTGGGTGACCTGCTGGGCGAGATGCCGGGCGAGGGCGACCTGTTCTATGGCGCCGTGCAGGAAGGCAACGACCTGTGGAACGCCACGTTCTTCTGCGGTTCCTGCGCGATCATCCGCCGCGAGGCGCTGATGGAGACGAAGGGCTTCGCGGGCGAAACCGTGACCGAGGACGCGCACACCGCGCTCAAGCTGCAGCGCACCGGCTGGAACACTGCCTATATCGGCGCGCGCCTGTCTGCCGGCCTTGCTACCGAGCGCCTCGTCCTGCACGTCGGTCAGCGCATCCGCTGGGCGCGCGGCATGACGCAGATCCTGCGCATCGATTGCCCGCTGTTCGGGCGCGGCCTGAAGTGGCAGCAGCGGCTTTGCTATCTGAACGCGATGCTGCACTTCCAGTATCCGCTGCCACGGATCTGCTTCCTTACCAGCCCGCTGGCCTACCTGCTGTTCGGCCAGAACATCATCCATGCCTCCGCCTCGCTGATCTTCGCTTATGCCGCGCCGCACCTGTTCTGCTCTTCGGCCGCGAACGAGCAGAGCCAGGGCACCGACCGCCGCCCGTTCTGGGGCGAGGTCTACGAGACGGTCCTGGCCTTCCACCTTGTCAAGCCGACGGTGATGACCTGGTTCCAGCCGCGCAAGGGCAAGTTCAACGTGACCGACAAGGGCTCGCTGCTGGACCAGACCTATTTCGACTGGGGCATCGTCAAGCCGCACCTGATCTGCATCGGCCTGATCCTTGGCGGGATCGTGCTGGGCTTCGTCAAGCTTCTGTGGTTCCCTTACCTGTTCAACATCCAGCTCGATACGCTGGTCCTGAACAGCGCCTGGGCCACCTTCAGCCTGATCATCCTGCTGGCGGCGATCTCGGTCGCGCGCGAGACGAAGCAGGAACGCCAGGACATTCGCGTCAACGCGAAGCTCAAGGTCACCGCTTACCTGACTTCGGGCCATGTCGTTCCGGCGGAGACCATCGACATCTCGATGGGTGGTGCCGCGATTGCCTTGCCCGACGTCCTGCCGGTCGCCGACCGCGAATTGCGGCACCTGACCATGGCGATGGGCGACGAGGTCCTGTCGATCCCGGTCGAGACCGTGCGCGTGGCCAACGGTAATGCCTATGTGCGCTTCGAGCATCTCGACATGCTGGCCGCGCGTCATCTGGTCCGCGCCGTCATGGGGCGGGCAGATGCCTGGCAGCCGGTCGCCAAGGCCGAGCCGATGAGTGGCCTGCGTTCGCTGAGCGATATCATTCTCGTCGACATGATGACCATCCGCAGGCTGCTGCACCTCAATCGCAAGGAGCGCCAGCAGATGCGCGAGATCAACGAGAAGGCGAAACAGAGGGCGGCGGCACAGGCTGCGGCGGCAACCGGCCCCACCAAGGGCGGTCAGGCTCTGGCCAAGGCGGCCGGCCTGATGGCCGCCGTGGCGCTTGGTACCGGCCTGTTGGCCAGCGGCGTGACGCCGGCCCGCGCGGCATCTGCCAACGCCGCGGCTGCGGCCACTGCCGAAACGGTCGCGGATGCGCCGTTGCCCGCCGGTGCGCTGCGCCAGAAACTGTCGCTGAAGGGCTTGCGCATCACCCAGCCGATCCGCTTGCAGGGTACGCGCGGCGAAATCGGCATTCCCTTCGGAATGCGCCAGGATCGCGTCGTCAGCGCGGCCAGCCTGACGTTGAAGGCGGCCTGGTCGCCGGCACTGCTCGATGGGCTGAGCCAGCTCGTCGTCATCCTGAACGGCGAAGTGGTGAAGACGCTGCCGCTCACGAAGTTCAACGCCGACGGGCAGACGTTTACAGTGCCGATCAACCCGGCGCTGTTCCTGCCCGGCGATAACCGGCTCAACTTGCGCCTGATCGGCCACTATGCCCGTGATTGCGAGGATCCGTTCCATTCCTCGCTCTGGGCGAACATTAGCAATGTCGGCTCCTGGCTGGACGTGACCTATCAGTCCGCATCCCTGCCGCCCGACCTTGCCCGGATGCCCATGCCGTTCTTCGACAAGGGCGATAACCTGGCCTTGCAGATCCCCTTCGTGTTCGCCGGGCAGCCCCATTCCGGAGAGCTGCAGGCCGCCGCCAGCACGGCGTCATGGCTGGGTTCGCTCGCCAGCTATCGCGGTTTCGATTTCAAGCCGGTCTATGGTCGCCTGCCCAAGGGCAATGCGATCGTCTTCCTCAAGTCCGGAGACCAGATTCCGGGCCTGACGATCGCTGCGCCCAACGGCCCCGAAGCCGCGGTCGTCAGGAATCCGCAGGATCCCGAAGGCACTCTGCTGGTGCTGATGGGGCGCGACGATGCGGAACTGCGCGTTGCCGCCGCTGCGGTAGCGCTGGGACGCGGCGTCTTCGGCGGGCAGCGCATGAGCTTTGACGGCGTGCGCATTCCCACCTGGCCGCGCTACGGCGCCCTGCGCTGGATCTCGACCGACCATGCCGTCAAGCTGGGCGATATCATGCAGGCCTACGAACTGCAGGGCATGGGCATTACGCCCGGCCCGTTGACCGCCCGTTTCCGTGCCGCGCCCGACCTGTTCTTCTGGCCGCGCCAAGGTGGCAAGCTCAATCTCAAGTATCGCTATCCGCTGGCCCAGTGGCTGGACAAGCGCGCCTCTCGCCTCGATATCTCGATCAACGGCCAGTACCTCAAGACGCTGCCGCTGACGGCCAGCTGGTTGAACGGCCTGTTCGGATCGAGCGGCGCGACCAGCCACGATGCGAGCGCCAGCGTCATCCTGCCGCGCTACGCCCTGTTCGGCCAGAACCAGCTGGCGATGGACTACAACCTGGTCCTCGCCGACAAGAAGAAGTGCACGGGCACCTTGCCGGAGAACGTGCGCGTCTCGATCCTGCCGGACAGCGCGATCGACCTGACCTCGGCCTATCACGGCCTGCTCATGCCCGATCTGGCGGCGTTCGCCGGCGCCGGCTTCCCCTTCACCGCGCAGCCTGATCTGGCCGACACGACGGTGATCATGGCCCGCAATCCGGTGGCGTCCTCGGTCGAGGCGTTCCTGAATGTCATGGGACGGTTCGGGGACTCGACCGGCGTCCCGGCGACCGGCGTCACGGTGACTTCGGACGTGGTGCCTGAAAACATTCAGTCGCAGGACGTGCTGGTTATCGGCAAAAGCGACATCGCCGGTCTCGGCTCGTTGTTCGACGGATCGCCGGTACGCTTCGAGAGCGGCCGCCTGCACGTGATCGAGCGCTCGCCGCTACAGAACCTGCTGGCGCTGTTCGACGGTCGCGGCCAGTCCGACAATGCCGAGGATGCCGAACCGCTGGTCTATTCCGCGCGCGGCTTCGCGGGGATCGTCAGCTACCAGTCGCCGTTCGCCAGCGATCGCACGGTCGTGGCCCTGCTTGCCGATGATCGCGACGCCCTTCCGCAAATGATCGAAGGGCTGAACGACGCCAAGATCAATGCCTCGGTGCAAGGCGATCTCTCGGTTGTCTCGGGCGATGGCATGGACAGCTTCGCGCTCAGCAAGACCTACTGGGTCGGCTCGCTGCCGCTGTGGATGAAGGTCGCCTACTGGCTGAGCAGCCGTCCGCTGATGATGGGCCTGTTCACGCTGGTCCTGGCGGTCGTCCTGGCCGGACCTGCCTACCTCTACTTCCGGCGCCAGGCCGCGCGCCGTCTTGAACAAGCTGGCCGCCGTGCCAACGACAAGGACTGATGACGATGTTTCCAGTCAAGCTTGATGCAACCGGGCGGGCCCCGGTCAGTCCCAGGGGCGCACTGACCGGTCACCGGTTCGCGCGCAGGGCGATGGCGGCACTTGGCCCGCTGTTGCTGGCAGGCGTTGCCATGCCCGGCCTGGCGCAGGCCGAATCGAGCGCGGTCACGACCTTGATCAAGCAGGCGGACTACTGGCGTTCGAAAGGCCGCGAGGATCTGGCCCAGCAGGCGCTGCGCCGCGCCAAGGCGCTGGATCCGAACAGCGCGGCGGTTCAGTCCCGCCTTGCACGCCCGACGCCAAAGCCCGCCCCGGCGCCCACGCCGGATCGTACGCCTTCGCCCGCTCCGGCCCGTGCGGCCAGCCCCTCGCAGCCCTCTTCCTCGGTGCGTGCGGGGCAAGCCCGCACGGCCGGCTATGACGCGCTGCAGGACAGCAACCTCGCATCTGCGTCGGCGCAGTTCGAAAAGGCGCTGGCCGTCAATCGGCGCGATCCGGACGCATTGGGCGGGCTTGGGCTGGTGCGCTTGCGCCAGCAGCAGTTCGCCGAAGCGGCCGATCTGCTGGAGCAGGCATCGCGTCTCGGCAAGGCCGACCAGTGGGCCAGTGCTCTGGCCTCGGCACGGTTCTTCGCCGGGCTTGACGAAGCGCGCGATCTTCTGGCGCAGGGACGCCTCGCCGATGCGCAGACCCGTGCCGAAGCGCTGGTGCGGTCTGGTTATTCGGATTCCTCGCCGGCGCTGGAGCTGCTTGCGCAGATCTACGAAAAGCAGGGCCGCTATGCCGATTCGGCCGACCTGTACCGCCAGGCCGCCGAAGGCGGAAAGGCCGACGAGAAGCGCCTGCAATTGCGGGCGGTGCGCAGCCGTGCGCTGGCTGCGGCACAGGCGGGCGACGATCTGGGCGCGCAGCGCGAATTCCAGCAGGGTCTCGTGATCGATCCGAGTGATCCCTGGATCCGCTACGAATTCGCCCGCTTCATGATCAAGCGTGGGCGGGTGCCGGAAGCGGAATCGCTGCTGCGTTCGCTGGCCAGCACCGGCCAGCCCGATTCGCTTTATGCCGCGGCGCTGATCGATAACGAACTGGGACGGTCAGAGGATGCCGCGCGCTTGATCGGGATGATCCCCGAAGCGCAGCGGACCGCGCCGATGCGCAACCTTGCGATGGGTGTGAAGGTCGATGCCGCGATCGAACGCGCCAGGGCCATGGCCAAGACTGGCGGACAGATGCAGGCGCTTGCCGCGCTGCGCCAGATCGGTGCGACGGCATCGCTGCCTGTCGGCAAGCGGGTGGCCGTCGCATCGGCCATGCTCGAACTTGGCGATGCGATGGGCGCGGTCAGCTTGGCCCAGTCGGCGATGAACCAGGACATCACCAATATCGAGGACTACGAAGGCCTTGTCGACGTCTTTGCCCGTGCCGGTCGTGACGATCTGGCGCGGACCGCGCTACAGCGTGCGGAAACGCTGGCCGGCGGTAGCGCCGAAGGCCAGCAGGCCTATGCGCGGATGAGCGCCAAGCTGGCGATCAGCCAGGCCGAACGCGCGCGCCAGGCCGGGCGTTTCGCCGATGCTTTCGATATGCTGCAGACGGCGTGGAACGGTGCTCCCAACGATCCAGACGTGCTCGGCGCGCTGGCACGGCTTTATCAGGCCGGCCGCATGCCCGGCCGTGCCGCACAGACTTACCAGCTTCTGCTCGCCAGCAAGCCGGATGATCGCGATGCCTTGCTCGGCCTTGCCGAATCGGCGCAGGCCGCAGGCGACAAGGCGCTGTCCGAACGTGCCGAGAAGCAGGTGCTCGATGCCAAACCCGCCGATTACGAGGCCTATATGCGCATGGCCCGGGTCGAGCAGGCACGTGGCGACGACGGTGACGCGCTCAAGCTGTTCAAGCAGGCGCGCGAGATCTACGCCCGGCGTACCGGCACTGGTGGCCTGACCGGTGGCAATCCCTTCGCCGCAGTCGGTCCGGGCGAGGGCAACAACCCTTTCCGCAACATGCCGGCAGCGCCGGTCCAGCAGCCGCGTCAGGTCAATCCGTTCGCGCTTGACGGCGGCACGCGGCTGGATGGCGGCCCGGCCGCTCCTTATGGTGCTGCGACCGGCTATGCGCCCGCTACCTATGGCCAGAGTGCGGGTTCCGTTGGGGCGCCCACCGCATCCTTCGCGCCCGCGGGTTACGGCCAGTCGGCCTATCCGGGCGCGGCGGCAGCGCCGGCCTATGCCGCTTCGGGCACGGGCGGCTACACGGCCGGAGCTGGCTACACAGACGGTGCCGGGCAGGCGGATGCAACCTATCCCGCGGATCCGGTCATGGCGCAGCTTGAATCGGACATTCAGGGACTGGCGCGCGACAATGCGCCGCGCGTCGAAGTCGGCACCGCCTTCCGCCAGCGTTCGGGCGAGGCCGGCCTCAGCCAGCTCGACGAGATCAAGGGTTCGGCCAAGATTTCCGCCGGTGCGCTGGGCGGCCGGTTCTATGGCAAGGGCGAGGCAGTGGTGGTCGATGCCGGCCGTCCGACGGGCTCCGGCCTTGCCCGCTTCGGCCGCAATGCAACGCCCGAAGCGCAGGGGATCGTTGACGAGGAGGAATCCGCCCTCGTCAATGCGGACAGCCAGAACGCTTCGGGCGTGGCGCTTTCGGCCGGGTACGAAAGCGATATCGTCCAGCTCGAGGCCGGAACCACGTCGATCGGCATGGGCAAGACCAAGGCGACGTTCAATGCCGCCGTCACACCCAAGTTCAGCAATACCATAGCGGGCAAGGCCTGGGTCGCGCGCCAGCCGGTGACGGACAGCGTGCTGTCCTATGCCGGCACCCGCGATCCGGTAACCGGCGAGCGCTGGGGCCAGGTTATGCGCACCGGCGGCGGCCTGTCGCTCTCCTATGACCAGGACGGCAGCGGCGTTTACGGTGAAGGGCGCTATTACCGCTTCCGTGGCACCAACGTGGTGCGCAATGACGGGTTCGAGGCCAATGTCGGCGGCTATCTGCAAGTCATGCGCGGGCCCCGCTCGACGCTGAAGGTGGGGCTCAACGTCAATTACCAGAAGTATGACAAGAGCCAGAACACCTTCACCTTCGGCAATGGCGGTTACTTCAGCCCGCAGTCGTTCCTGAGCATCGGCTTCCCGGTCAATTATACGCTGGATACCGATCGTCTGACCGTGCGGGCCAACCTGACGCCGGGCTTCCAGAGCTACAGCGAGGACGAGTCCGCGATTTATCCGACCGATTCTGCGGCGCAGGCGCAACTCGACGCACTCAAGGCCCTCAACAGCGACGTGCGCTCCTATTACGACTCCACCAGCAAGACCGGCTTCGCGTTGAACGCGGGCGGTTCGGTCTATTACCGCGTCGGCGCGAATACCCAGATCGGCGGCGAGGCGAGCTATAATACCTTCGGATCCTACGACGAATTGCGCAGCGTACTGGGCGTGCGCCAGACATTCGGGAGCACCAAATGAAGATGCAGTCGTTTCCGCAACCGTGCTGGCCGGACAAGGACCGGGACGATGTAACGCCGGGCCTGTGCCTGCTGTCGGCCCTCACCGCGTCCGAACTGGGCGAAGCGCTTTCTCCGTCGCAGGCACGCGGGTTTTATCTAGCCATCGGCAAGCGCTTTGCCGCGCTGGAGCCGCTGGAAGGCGTTACCGACCTGGCGGTCCTGTCCACCCGCACGAATACCTTCTGGCGGACCCTGGGCTGGGGGTCGGTGGAGATCGAGGCCGGGGCGCAGGCGATCGCCGTGCGCCACCATCACGCACCGCTGGCGATACCGGGCGGAAACCCGAAGCACTGGCGCCCGGCGTTGCAGGCCCTGCTCGAAGGTGCTTATGACGCATGGTTTCGTGCCTTGGGCAGCGGGCCTGCGCTGACGACAGTATCGGAATGGAAAGGGGACGTGCTCGAGCTGCGCCATGGCCGTTGATAGACGCACATTCTCGACCGGCCTGCTCGTGGCCATGACCGCTGCCTGCACGGTGGGTTCGCAAGGCAAGGCGACAGTCCCGGCCAGCAGCTGGCTGCTATACCGCAAGCGCTTTGTGGCCCCGGAAGGCCGTGTGGTCGATACCGGCAACGGCAATATCAGCCACAGCGAGGGGCAGGGCTACGGCATGTTGCTGGCGGCCAAGGCGCGCGATGCGGACATGTTCGCGAAAATGGCGCGGTGGACCGAAGCGAACCTGGGCCACAAGGACATGGCGCTGCATTCCTGGCGCTACGATCCGTCGTCCGCCGATCCTGTATCCGATCCCAACAATGCGACCGACGGCGACGTCCTGATCGCCTGGGCGCTGGCCATCGCCGCGCAGAACTGGTCGGTGAAGGCCTATGCCGCGCGGTCGCAGGCGGTCCGCGCGGCGATCCGTCAGCATTGCGTGGCCAGCCGCTATGGCCGGTCGGCGCTGATGCCGGGGCTGGCCGGTTTCGAAACCGGCACGGCGCTGACGATCAACCCGTCGTACTTCATCTGGCCCGCGTTTGATGATTTCGCCCGGATGGACGGGCAGGGCGTGTGGGACGATGTCATTTCCGACAGCGTCGCGCTGACCACCCTGTCGCGCTTCGGTCCGGACGCCTTGCCCACCGACTGGGTGGACCTGACCGGCCACGGCGAGGTTGCACCTGCGAGCGGAAAGCCGCCGCGCTTCGGTTTCGATGCGGTGCGCGTGCCGCTTTACGCGATGATGGGCAATCGTCCGGCTCTGGCGGCACCGGTGGCGGCGTACTGGCGCAAGTGTCTGGCGCAGGCCAAGCCGATCCCCGCGTGGATCGATGTCGTGACCGGGGAAGAGGCACCTTACGCGATCTCGACCGGCGGCGCGGCGGTCGCCGGGCGGCTGCTCGGCACCACTATGCCGACGCAACTGGCCTCCGATTATTTCGCCGCCTCGTTGCAATTGCTGGCGACGGGCTGACCCTTTCAGTATCTGATCTGCCCCGTGTTGATCGAGCACCGAGGCCTTGGGGCGCGTGCCGCCGAGCGACGAGCCTGGCGCGAAGATCATGCGCAGATCCTCCTCGCTTTCCTCGTCGCGCTCGATCCGTTCGGTCACGGCGAGGAGCTTGCCGAGATCGACCAGTCCGGGAACGCCCGCGCCTTCTTCTGCAAGAAAGGACTCCTCACCCACCCGGCGGAAGCGCAGGGCACCGAGGCGCGCGCGGTCGGAGACGCCCAATAGATAATCGATTTCGGTCAGCGTGCGTGGCGTTCGTGCCTCGCGCTCAGCGCCGCGGCGTTCGGCGCGCTGCATGAGGCGGCGGCCCCATGTGTCGGGCGCCAAATCCCCGATCGAGCCGAACAGCCCTGTGGTGGGCTCGAAGGCGCCGCGGCCAAGCTGCAGCGCGGGGTCGAGCGAGAAATCGGTGTCGTGGCCCAGCCAGTCAGGATGATACTCGAAGACGACAGGCGCGCGGTCGCCGACGCGTTCGGGCGCGTAGAGTGTTCCGACACGCAACGTCGCCTCGCCGAGTGCGATATGCACCTCGACGTCAGCCATTGCTGTCAGGTCGAGTGCTCTCGGAGCGCGGTTTGCGCCGCTTTATCCGCGCGCGCTTAGGCAGGGTCTCGGCCGAGAGGCGCTGCCCTGTCGGGTCGTTCGCCGGATCGGCGAGCGCGCCAAGGCCGTCGAGCAGTCCCATCGCCTGGAGGACGGCGGCATAAAGTCCGATTCCGACGCCCGGATCACCGGCCTCAATGCGGCGAAGCGTCGGGCGCGTGGTAAAGGCGCGACTGGCGACGACATCTGCGGGCAAGCTGCGCCTTAGCCGGGCGTCGCGCAAATCGGACCCTAGCCTGGCCAGCGCGCGGCGAACCGCGATCGATGGAAGATGAGGACTCGGCATTGGAAACATCGCTTTCCGTTATCGGCACTTTATGTAATAGGATGTTTCCATTATGATAAGCTTAAACGTAGCATGGGCAGACCAGATGCTCAACTGCGCGCAGGCTTAGCCAAGACCGCGCTCCCCCCTCCGACCGATGCCTTAGCCGGCTCGATGAAGAACGCCATCTGCACGCTCGGCAGATGATGTTCGGAACTCGGCATGAGTAGCAAGCGATTGACGGTGTTATCCTGGATTCCGCCGTCATGATGGCCAGAATGGGAAACAGACTCTCCACTGGCTCGGTCCCTGAGTGTCGCCAATCGGGCTGCAGCTTGGTCGAGAACGAAGAGATCGTGGATCCTTCCGGCTACACGACCAAGGATCTGGCGAGGCACTTTGGCGTTTCGCGCCAAGCTCTCAGCACCCTGCTGAATGACGCTGCACCCCAGGATGTGACATCGAGCACGACTTCTTTGGCCGGACGGAGCCTCCGCAATTCTCAGAGCTCTGGCCCTCGCTTGGGATTGAGAATTGATCCTGCGGATTTCTCGTTCGGCCAATTTGTAGCGCGGCACAGCGGTAAGTCGCCAGTCCGCATGGGCAGCTGGACAAAACGACGCTCATTTTCATCATCGGCGTACCGATATTGGCTTTGCACGGATTGGTCCGGGCGGTGGGTAAGTTACATTGATCGACTGAAGCGAAAATGCTGCATGTTTATTGACCCAATTGCAGCCTGAGCGCGTTTAGGAAAATCGGGTAGGAGAACCGTTGTGAGGCAGATCTGCACAGATCCATTACTTTTGGGATTGTTTGCGGCTTGCTCGCTCGGATTGCCCCAGATGACAGCTGCGGACCCAGGCGCAATTCGCGAACTGCAAGGACGGTGTGAGTACGGAAACAAAGCAGCGGGTTATCCAGGACCGCAGAATAGCTTCCTATTCTGCCGATCAGTTCTGGTAGATTTGAGCGGCGCCGTAGAGTTCCGGGACGGGAACCATAGGAGAGTGGCTCGATACGAAGGGCAATTTGATGGGGACACCATGTCCGTTGAGAGCTTGGATGTTCCAAGGAAGGAAATTCAATCCGCGCGCGGTTCGTGTCGCATTTTCCGTCGGGACGGCGAGATATCAACCGTGACCTGTGTCGGTATCGTACATCAGCACTCTTATGCGGCTAATTTTGTCCCCCATCGGGATCTTTGAGAGGCATGCAGGATAGCATGTTTATCGGGCTTGATGTCCATAAAGCAACGATCTCCGTGGCGGTAGCCGACGGGATGCGGGGAGGAGAAGCGGTCCAGAGAAGAGGCGCGATTCGGCTTTTCACAGAAACGCGATAATTCCTCCATATTGATCTGAAGAAATCCCATCGCGACGAACCTCAACTGATCCTGTTCACAGGCCTTATCGTTGCGCTGATGATCGGCGGCACTATGTGGATCCTGGCCAGTCAGTTCAACGGCATGTGATGGCTGCGGCGCGCGCCCACGCAGCGATAAAGTGAAGCGGTTGCATGAAACCGATGGGACTGCCGATCCGTTGGACAGACAGACCTTGAGGAGAACGTGCATGGCCGAAACCGTCGACCCCATCGAATATGAAGGCCCAGCCGGGGGCTGGGGCTCGCTCAAAGGCATAGCGCGCACCGAAATCGCGCAGAAAGCCGGGCCCGGCGCGCTTGAGACACTCAAGGAGCAGAACAAGCCGGCCGGATACATGTGCAGTTCGTGCGCGTGGGTGAAGCCCGCTGAGCCGCATCCCTTTGAATTTTGCGAAAACGGGGCAAAGGCCACGCTCTGGGATCTCACCAGCGCCCGCTGTCGACCCGAGGATGTGTCGGCATATACAGTCAGCGAGCTTGCCGACTGGCCGGATCACGACCTGGAAATGTTGGGCCGCCTAACCGAGCCGATGCGCTATGACGCGGCGAGTGACCGTTATGTTCGAACGAGCTGGGACGAGGCATTCGCGGGAATAGCGGCTGAGCTGCAAAAGCTCGATCCCAAATCGGTGACCTTCTATGCCAGTGGCAAAGCTGGACTGGAGGCGAGCTACCTATATGCGCTGTTTGCGCGGATGTACGGGCATAACAACCTGCCGGACAGCTCGAACATGTGCCACGAGACGACATCGGTAGGACTGAAGAAGGTCGTAGGATCGCCCGTCGGCACTTGTCAGCTGGAGGATTTCGACCACTGTGATGCGATATTCTACCTTGGCCAGAACCCGGGCACGAATTCGCCGCGCATCCTCCACCCGCTTCAGCAGGCGGTGAAACGCGGCTGCAAGATCGTCGTCTTCAATCCCTTGAAGGAAAAAGGTCTTGTCGAGTTCGTCAATCCGCAAAACCCGCTACAGATGACGGTCGGCAAGCCGACGCAGATGAGCCACCTCTATCTGCAAGTGCGGCCCGGCGGCGATATCGCCGCGCTGATGGGCGTGTGCAAACGCGTGCTCGAACGCGACGAGGCGGCGAAGGCCGCCGGGGAACAACGCATCCTCGATTGCGCGTTCATCGAACAGCACACGCACGGCTTCGACGCGTTCCTTGCCAAACTCGGGGCGACGTCTTGGGATGAACTCGAGCAGGCTAGCGGTCTTACACGCGCAGAGATGATCGAGGCCGGCGACGTCTATGCCAGCGCCAATACCGTGATCGGTATCTATGGCATGGGACTGACCCAGCATGTCCACGGCAGTCAGTCGATCGGCCTGCTCGTCAACCTGCTGCTGCTTGGCGGCAATATCGGCCGCAAGGGGGCGGGCTGCTCCCCGATCCGCGGGCATTCAAATGTGCAGGGCCAGCGCACCGTCGGCATTACCGAGAAGACAAAACTTGCGCCGGTCGAGAAATATCGCGAGCTGTTCGGACTTGAGACGCCGGAGGAGGACGGCCACACCACAGTGGAGTTTCTCCAAGCGGTGATCGAGGGCACAAACAAGGGCTATATCGGTCTCGGTGGAAACCTTGCCCGCGCCGTGCCCGATCATGGCCGCGTCCATCCGGCGTGGCGGCAGATGGAACTGACCGTCCACATTGCGACGAAGCTCAACCGCACGCATTGCATGCCTGGCAAGTCCTCGTGGATCCTACCCTGCCTTGTGCGTGCCGAGGAAGATATTCAGAAGACCGGCAGCCAGTGGGTTTCGATCGAGGACAGTTTCAGCCACATCTACGGCTCGAAGGGCAAGCGCAAACCCGCGAGCGGGCACCTGATGAGCGAGACGGCCATCATCTGCGAACTGGCCAAAGCGACGCTGCCCGCCAATCCACGCTGGACTTGGGACGCATGGCGCGCAGATTACGGCGTGATCCGCGACCTTATCGCCCGCACTTTTCCAGACGAGTTCCATGACATGAGCGCGCGGATGAATCAGCCCGGCGGCTTTTATCGCGGGAACCCGGCGCATGAGCGCATCTGGAAGACCGAGAGCGGCAAAGCCGAATTCACCGATCCCACCGTGCTCAATGCTTGCGGGGTCACTGACAATCCGGGCGGCATGCATCTCGTGACGCTGCGTTCAAACGATCAGTTCAACACCACGATCTACGGTTATTCGGACCGCTTGCGCGGTCTCGAGGGCAGCCGCATGATCGTGATGATGGCGCCATCGGAAATGGAGCGGCTCGGGCTGGTGGAGGACCAGCAGATCGCGCTCGCCACTCAATATGCCGATGGTGTGAACCGCCGGGTCGAAGGCCTGGCGGTCAAACCTTACGACCTGCCTGAGCGCACGGTCGTAGGCTATTTTCCTGAGCTAAACGCGCTGGTGCCGCTCGAATACCACGATGAATTGTCCAAGACGCCAGCGAGCAAGGGTATCCCGGTAGGCCTCGAATACTGACGAAGCAAACCAGTCAAAAGGGCGCTGCGCATTCAGCGTTTCTCGGTTTTTTCCTTGATGAATTCCGTCTGCGTCGCTGCGCCGGATGGGCCGCGTTCCGGGCGATCGCTGGTAGGATCGGGTGCGTCAGGCTCCGGCTTGCCAGAGTCGACCGGGGCGTGGCCATCTGTGCCGGGCTTGCTGGCAACCGTGAATTTGGCTTCGCGGTCCGTGCGCGCACCTGCGCCGGTGTCGGACGGTTTGTCCGTTGTCTTCGGAGTTGAGCCAGCCTGTTTCATTGCAACGTCTCCTTTCCCTGTACATGATTGATGAAGGGTGGCAGCCTTCTCGAACGACGGCGCCGCCCCCGGTGATGAGCGGCGCCATCCCGACAATTGCTGGATTATTTCGCAGCGCGGGTGCCGGGCTCGTACACCTTTCCTTTGATGTAGCCGGCTGCTTCCTTTGCTTTTCCTTCGATGCTCGTTGCAAACTTCTTCGGTCTCAGGTGAAACTTCAAGAATGCCCCCCATCACGGACGGTTCCAAAGGCGATGCTAATTAACTCTAAGAGTAAGATAAAAGACGAAGAGAATGCACGTATCGCGGGTTCTATTGACGACGATCCCGCCGATATGCTGAGCGGTTTAGTGGTCGCGACTGGTGCCTTGAGTTGTATCGGCCTCTGCTCATGCTGCCTCCTCCATTCTTGAGGCTCGGCACCAGCCAACCTGGTGCAACCCTCGAACGCAGAATGCCGCAGGAGAGGCCACTCACCTAGTCAGCTCAGGCGAACATGGGGTCTAAGGCGAGGGCGGCAGCGGCCGCATGCGCATCGCTATATCATCGCTTGGGACGGTGCAGGAGGCGTTGGCCTCATGGATAACGCGATCATTCCGAACCACAGCACTTCGCCTGTTAGCTGTTCGGGATCGAGGTGTTACGCCATGGGGCGACCATGGCGCGCACTTGATCGAGTTTCGCGGGGCTGCATTGGAATGTGTGGCTGGCCAGATGCGAGAGATCGGTGAAGACCAACCCATGACCGATCACGGGCTTGCAGTTTGACTGCTCTCACGGATTGCGGCAACGTCACCCTCATGATTCTTGACCTTCGGCATTTCCGGTACGCCCGCCATGGGGGGCAGCTTCTCGCAGGCATTTAGCCCCGAGTTCAGGTGGATAGCGCCCCGAACTCGGGGTGAAGGTGAAACTACGGCGCCCGACAGCGGCGCTGCTCCACGCCATCCACCGGAAAGTTACAACCATGCCAAAGTCAGGGGCGGCAAAGCGGCCGCCAATTCACTTGATCGATGTCGAAGCCGATGCGCTTTCAGGTCTTGCATACTCAGCGGAGAAGCTTGCGCCCGACGTCAGCAAGCTCCTGCTTGAGGAGATTTTGCGCGCCAAGGTTTTGAAAGCCGAGCGCATCCCGAAAGACGTCGTCACCATGCGTGCCACAGTGAAGTATCGCGATGAAGCGAATGGCACTGCACGCTGGGTACAATTGGTCTACCCCCGCGAAGCCGATATCGTTCAGGGGCGAATTTCCATACTCACCCTGATAGGCGCGGGCCTTGTCGGTCTGCGCGAGGGGCAATCCATCCTTTGGCCAGACCGGGATGGGCAAGAGCGGCTCCTGACAGTTATCAAGGTTGTGCAGGGCGATCAGCTTGAGACGCCACAGGTCGAGGCGAAACCGCTGCGGGCCGAAGGCTTATCCACCCTGCCTGAACCGGCTACCGAGCAACAAACCGGCATCGATGTCATCATCCAGATCGAAATCGATAGGCGCCAACCAGGCTATCGCGCGCGTTTCGAAGAGGCCGTGCTGAACTGGCCCAATCTGCGAGAATGCCTGCTGCTGTCCAACGACATGAACTATTCTCTACGCCTTTGCCTGAAGAGCGTGGGAGAGTACGAACACGTCAAAAGCGGCCTGCTGGCAAATTTGCCGGGCATCCGAAAATTGACCGCCAACTTCGTTGTGTCTGACCTGCTTCGAAGACGGGAGCATCAGGGTTAGCGACTGGGCCGAAGGGAAGTTCGAAACCACTGGATCGCCTGCTTTTCTGGATCGATCTACTCGGCGATCCGTCCGCCAATCACGCTCTCGCCGAAACCTGGCGTATGGTGTCCGAGATCTTCCGGTTCATCCTCGGCTACGGCGCCCTCGCACGAACCATGACGGGGCTCTGTCGACTGCCCCGTCAACTCCAGCGAGGGCCCCGTGCAGCAGTTACGATGAATGAATGGCAAGTTCCATCGGACTGCCGAGTGGGTGTAAACGCCACCGAATTCGGCGATTACCGGCATTCGTCCTCCCCATCATCTGCTGGCACAGATCATCGCCCAATGCTTCGGCGACAGTCTCCAGCATTGCGAGAAGTTCACCTCGAAGGCTCATGCGCGCGCCATCCGTTCTTCGAACCTGTCTTGGGCCAGATTTGCTTCGCGCTGATTGCCCAGCCTGATCGCATCGACCAGCGCCAGCAATTCGTAAAGTCGCTCATCTTTGAGAGCTGCTTCGGGGACAGATTTGAACAATGGCGTTATAGATGACCCTCGCTGGCTTCCTTCGGCGTGAGGCCACACATAGATATCCGCGCCGGAGCTAACGAGTTGCCCTTCGAGCATGGGCGCAGCAAAGCCAGTGGCGACGCCCCGCTGTGGTGCACCAGGTTTGGCGGGGAACACATATTTCAGCCCGTGCTGGAGAAATTCGGTAAGATTGCGGCGGTTCACTTTCGGACGATCGTTGGACTTGATGGCCAATTTCGCAGCGATACTGCGCCGGAGTGATGCGCTTATCTCCGATTTGCTGATGCCCAATGCGCCTTCCAGACTTCGCAATGCAAATGGGTCGGAGCTTACCGGTTCATCAAGGCAGCCCTGCCTGATCTGGTCTTCCAAACTCACCAGCTTGAGCAATATGACGATGTCTTGGCTTTTCATGATGAACCCGTATGTCCGCTGTCCTAGGACCAAGGACAAGCATGCGCTAAGCTATCATGCTGTCAAACACCAAAAACGCGGAACCGTGCGCAGGCTGTTGCGCCCCTGTGCGGGTGCCTGGCCCATTCCGATGCAGCCATTGCAGCCGGCCTGATGCAGGCGGGCTCCTGCCTTCAGCAACGCACCAAGCGAACCGTCTTCGGTCAGAGCCACGAGCAAGGTGCGGCTTGTAGGATTGATATCCGGCGAAATGCCGTCGGCGATCGTACGATCCTGCACGATGCGAGCGGCAACCGCGAAGTCGCAAAAACCGGGATTGGCCGAAGCGTGCAAGCCTACCCGCCGTCATGGTTCAATGGGCGGCTGACTTCGCTGCAGGCCCGATGGTTCGACCTGAACTCGCCGTTGGTATCGAACCAGCTATCGCTGGCGCTTTGATATATCAATCCAAAGAGCCGGATGCGTGGCCCGCATGTCCGGTTCTGAGAGAGCCGCAGCAGAGTAATCTGCTGCGGCTACTCGACCCCGGCGACGGGCACGAAGCCGGGGCACGGCTGCGAGACCGCCAGAGGCGGTTTTGCGGCCCGGAAGGGCCAGCGGCTGAGAAGGTGATGTGCGGGCCGTCGCGATCATGGCAGCAGGTGTGGCGAGAGCGGATGAGCAGCTCAACACCGGCTCGCTATTTGGGCGTCATTGACGTATATGGTCGCGGTGAAGACCCGTCCGATCACCGTTGCCGCGACGCACTTTTTTCTGCGCGCGGCCGAGAAGACTTGGAGCGAGGAGGAACAGGCCGCACTGGTCAATTACGTCGCCCATAACCGCTGAGGCGGGCGACGTGATCCCCGGCACCGGCGGAGTAAGGAAGCTGCGCTGGGCGCGTTCGGGGAGCGGCAAGCGCGGCGGGGCGCGGGTGATCTATTTCTACTACCACCCCGACTGTCCGCTGTACCTGCTGCTGGCCTATGCCAAGGCGCAGGGAACGGACCTGAGCGCGGACGAGAAGAAGGCGGTGGCCGCCTTTGCGGCGACGATCAAGAGCGTGGTGGATTGAGCGTAAGGAGCATGGCGATGTCGGACTATGGCAAGGACCTGATCGCGGCGATGGAAGAGGCCGCAGCGCACGCCCAGGGCAAGGGCAAGGTGGCCCGCGTCCATACGATCGAGGTGCCAGACGTGCGCGCGATTCGCGAGGAGCTGGGGCTGTCGCAGCAGGCTTTCGCCAGCGCCTACCATATCCCGCTGGCCACCCTGAAGGGCTGGGAACAGGGCCGCCGTCAGCCCGATGCCACCGCCAGCGCCTATCTCTTGGTCATCGCCCGGCTGCCCGACGCGGCCCGCGACGTGCTGCGCGCGGCCTGACCGGGCAGCCCTATTTCCGGACCGCTGGAAGGGCCGTGATGCTGACGCATCGGACCCATAATTCGGATACACACCTCACGCACGGGTGCATGCCGGTTTTCTGCGGGTTTGAGGGGATGTTATCCGCACCCTCGTTCCGGGACGCTTGGCGGGATTGGCAGTTTTTCGCCATTTCTTGAGAGTGCGGATATCCTTGCACATCTGTTGCCCTTCAGTCTGTGATGGTTGAAGCAAGAGAGTTGCTGTGGTGAAGGAAGGATATGACCAATCTCCATCTTTCTCTGGACGTGACCGACACCGTCGAAAGTGCAACGTTCGACCGCTTTTTTGAGGGCTATGAGGAGAACTTCACGCTCCCCGAGGAGACTGAAGATCGCAGTGGTTTTTCGCGCTGCCTGGCGCTCAATCACGGAACTGAACACGCCCGGTTGGCGCGTCAGTTTGGGGCGTTTCGCGAGCTCTGCGTTGTTGCGCGTGACGCCCATTCAGGTCAGATGATCGGCGGCGCGAACTTTATCTCGCTAGCACCTGCGGCGCCTGGCCTGCCGGCCACCGCCAATCTCAACTACCTCTATATTTGCCCGGCCGCGCGGGGACGGGGTGCCTTGCGGACCTTTATCGGGGCGTTGTCGGATCTGATCGGATCGCTGTTCGGTAAAGACGATGCCGCTGGGGTCGCCATCTTCATCGAGCAGAATGACCCGTTTAGCATGTCGCGCGAGGCCTATGAGCGCGACTCTGAACACAGTGGCATGGATCAATTCGCGCGTCTGCTGATTTGGGCGCGCATGCAGGCCCGCGTTGTCGATTTCCCTTACGTTCAGCCGCCGCTGTCAGATGAACAGAGTGCCGACGATACGCTCGTCTATTCAGTCATGGGGATATCTGGCGACCAGATAGATCCGGCCGTGCTGCGCCACCACCTGGCGGGCTTTTTTGGGATCTCGGTTCTCAAGGGCGCACCGCTCGACCGGGTCGCCGTTGCGACCGAGCAACTGAATGCGCTGGAACGGATGCGGGCGGCGGGCGAGGCGATCGCGCTGCTCGATCCGCTGCCATATCTCAGGGCCCTCAACGATCCCGTAGCAGAGCTCGATCGCCCCGATCGCCCTCACAGCATCCGTTCGGCGCTCTCCATGCGCGCGTAATGTGACGCGACGATGGTCGGGAAACCGCAGGCCGAGAAATCATGTTGCCCCGGGGCGCCGCTAAAGTGCTTCATATCGAGGAGCTTATCGTCGCGCATACGCTTTATGATGGGGTCAGTGAGGGCGAGGGTGTTCAGCGCCTCACCGATCAGTTCACGCATTGTTACGTGGCCCGACCACTCCGGATACGCGAGCGAATGCCCGCACCCCGCCTCGTCGATTGCGCAGGCGAACGCGAAATGAAGCGGCTCGCGATCCTCGCCCCAGTCGCGAAGTGCGGACGCCAGGCCGGTTATCACCTTCGTTGCGAGCTGACGCTTTCCGAACAGGCAGCTTTCGGGATCAGCCAGATTTCCGTGTTCGAAGAAGGGGATGAAGTCCTTCCACGGTTCAGCACCCTCGGTGGGCAGGCTATTTATTGCGATCGCCCCCTCGGCGGTGGGAACCAGCACGACGATCGCCGCCCAAAGATAGGCCGAGTAATATCGGGATGGCAGTGCGTTTGCGTCCGCCGCGATGCGACCGCGCCGCGCGCCGCGGAATTCGACGTCTCCTTCGACCGCATTCGAGGCGACGATTTCGGAAATGAACAAGACCGGTCGCTCGTCTTGCGATCCGCCCCAACTGCTGAGCGCCGCACGCGGCAGCGCATTGACTTGCTCCTTTTGGCGTCCGCCCAGACTGCCCGATAGTCGCACACGGCCAATGACGTTTGCAGGAATAGCCATGCCCGTGAACGGCTTTGGTTCGGGGCGATCGGCGCCTATGGTACGAATGGCGCGCTCGTGCTCGATCTGCGCTGCCATCAGCTGTTCGAGGCTGCTGCGGATTTCCTTGCTTTCACCGACAATTTCGACGGAGTTGTTCTCGTCGCCAAAGCCATACTGGATGACCGAGTAACGGGCGGCCCAATTGCGGCATTCGCAGATCGGGATGCTGGGCCCCCAGAGCAGCCAGCAATTGTAGATGAAGAGTTGGATCTGCCGAAGGTCGCGGTCGCTTGCCGATAGCGGCTTGTGTTGCGCTCCTGTGTTCGCGTCCCGATCGAATGACTCCAGGATCTGCGGCCATTTCTGGTCGAATTTTACCAGCAGCCCCGTCAACAGATGCAGGGGCGTGACGAACCCCGATGCGATCTCGATCGGGCAAATGAAGCGATCGCCCTCCTCGCCTTCATAGCCCAGCGAGTGCAGACATTCGAAGTATCGTTCGATCTCTTCAATGCGGGCGCTCACGAGCGCCGGATTGTCGACATAGATCGTCCAATTACCCTCGATCGCCAGCGCGCGCCGCATGCTTTTCCACCACTCGCGCCGCTTTTTCCAATACGCGACCTTCATCTTGCGCCAGCGCCCCAGGGTCGTGATGGCCCGAATGGGAAACAGACTCTCCACTGGCTCAGTCCCTGAGTCTCGCCAATCGGGCTGCGGCTTGGTCGAGAACATCTCGTGCTCGATCAATATGCGCGTGCGCCTGGCCAGGGTGCGTCGGTCGAGAGAGAGCAAGGCGCGGTCCGTGAAAGCGAGGCGAAGCACGCTTCCAAACACTTGGCTAAAACTACCGCGCCTCTGGTTCGGGTTCATTCGGCGAAGCAGGATGAAGCATTTCGCAAACTCCTGATAGATCAGCAGGAGAGCGACCAGCGCCAGGATGATGGTGATGGCTGTCGGAACGCTCTCGATCCACTCCGGCGCGCCCTTCGATTTGAGCCATTCGAGCGCTAGCTCCACACCCGATCTCAGCCATTCAAGAAGTTCCATCGTTGTGCCGCCCCGAAATCCGCTATGCAAAGGTGACATGTCGCCAATGCATCTTCAATCGCGGCGATTCAGAAAGGCGTGCTCTCACGAAACGCTGGCATAACCGCCGCAGACGGGTGCAATGGGGTTCGCTCGAAGCGCCAACGGACGGCAGCGGGGAGGATCAATCGCCTTTGCGGATGAAGGGTGATGTGTGTTGTGGCTCGGTACAGCTAGGCCGCCCCTGTCAAGCGCCGGTCGACACGCGCCGCCGTGTCGCCCATGACTTGACGCGTGGAAATCGAAAGCATCACGCACAATGCGCTTCGCAAGATGTCCACCACAGGGTTGACCAAAGGCGTTATCGAGCATCGTCGCGTGATCAACATGCTTCAGTACATCGTGGGTGCAGGCTCGTTTGATGAACTGGCGTGTCCTTCCAATTTCGGCTTCCACCCGCTGTCCGGTGAGCGGGCAGGGACTTTCGCCATGACCGTCACCAAGAACTGGCGGCTGACTTTTACTATGGTTGACGAAACAACGATCGCCGACCTCGATCTGGAGGATTATTGTTGATTTCCGTTGAGAGTTGACCCGGGAGGGGCACAAATTTCCACTGAGAATTGACCCATGTTTTGATCGTTCCCCTGGCTGATTTGTCGGGGGATCCAGGAGTGATCGACATGGCGTTACTGAGTGTAATCCGACGCTGGCATTTCCGGCAAAACATCCCGATCCGGGAGATTGAGCGGCGCACGGGCTTGTCGCGCAACACGATCCGCAAGTACCTGCGCGCGGATACTGTGGAGCCGAAGTTCAAGGTCCCAGAGCGGCCGAGCAAGCTGGACCCGTTTGCCGAGAAGCTGTCGGCCTGGCTGCGGATCGAAGCTGGCAAGTCACGCAAGCAGCGGCGCACAGCTAAGCAGATGCACGCCGATCTCGTGGCTTTGGGATACGAGGGTTCCTACAACCGCGTGGCAGCCTTCGCGCGGGCCTGGAAGGCCGACCGGCAGCGCGATGCCCAGACCAGTGGTCGCGGGACTTTCGTGCCGCTGATCTTCCGACCCGGCGAAGCCTTCCAGTTTGACTGGAGCGAGGACTGGGCCATGATCGGCGGCAAGCAGACCAAGCTGCAGGCCGCACACACGAAGCTGTCGCACAGCAGGGCTTTCGTCGTCAGGGCCTATCCACTGCAGACCCACGAGATGCTGTTCGATGCCATGACCCAGGCCTTCCGGGTTCTGGGCGGCGTGCCGCAACGAGGAATCTTCGACAATATGAAGACCGCGGTCGACAAGATCGGCACCGGCAAAGCGCGGCAGGTCAACGCCCGTTTTGCCGCCATGGCGAGCCACTATCTGTTCGAGCCGGAGTTCTGCAACCCGGCCGCAGGATGGGAGAAGGGTCAGGTCGAGAAGAACGTCCAGGATGCACGGCGGCGATTGTGGCAGGCAATGCCAGCCTTCCCGGACATCGATGCGCTCAATGCCTGGCTCGAGGAGCAATGCATCGCGCAGTGGGGAGAGATTCCGCATGGCGTGCTGCCCGGCACCATCGCCGACGTGCATGCCGCGGAGATCGCGAGCCTGATGCCGCTGGGGCGGCCCTTCGACGGCTTCGTTGAACACACCAAGCGAGTATCGCCGACATGCCTGATCTCCTTCGAGCGCAACCGCTACAGCGTCCCCGCGTCCTTCGCCAACCGGCCGGTAAGTCTGCGGGTCTATCCCGAGCGGATCGTCATTGCCGCCGAGGGACAGATCCTGTGCGAGCATGGGCGGATCATCGAACGATCCCATGATCAGCCGGGACGGACGATCTATGACTGGCGGCACTATCTCGCGGTGATCCAGCGCAAACCGGGAGCCCTGCGCAATGGCGCGCCCTTCACCGAGATGCCGGAGGCGTTCCGGCAGCTGCAGAGCCAACTTCTGAAGCGCCCCGGCGGCGATAGGGAGATGGTGGAGATCCTCTCGTTGGTCCTGCACCATGACGAACAGGCCGTGCTGTGTGCCGTCGAACTGGCTCTCGAGGCCGGCGTCGTGACCAAGACCCATATCCTCAATATCCTGCACCGCCTGGTCGACGGCAAGGACGGCACTCCGCCCAGGATCGATGCCCCGCAGGCCCTGATCCTCCGCCGCGAACCCAAGGCCAACGTCGCACGTTATGATACCCTGCGGGACAAGGATCTGCGCCATGCGTCATGATCCCGCCAGCGCCGCCGTCGTGGTCATGCTGCGCTCTCTCAAGATGTATGGCATGGCCCAAGCCGTCGATGACCTCATCGAGCAAGGGGCGCCCGCGTTCGATGCGGCCGTTCCGATCCTCTCCCAGTTGCTCAAGGCCGAAGTTGCCGAACGCGAGGTCAGGTCCATCGCCTACCAGATCAAGGCGGCCAAGTTCCCGGCCTACAAGGACCTGGCCGGCTTCGATTTTGCATCCAGCGAGGTGAACGAAGCCCTGGTCCGCCAGCTCCATCGCGGCGAGTTTATCGACGGCGCCCACAACGTGGTGCTGATCGGCGGACCCGGCACCGGCAAAACCCACATTGCCACTGCGCTCGGCGTGCAGGCCGTCGAGCATCACCGCAAGAAGGTCCGCTTCTTCGCCACCGTCGACCTGGTCAATGCGCTGGAACAGGAAAAGGCCATGAACAAGGCCGGTCAGCTCGCCGATCGGCTGCTGCGCCTAGACCTGCTTATCCTCGACGAGCTGGGCTACCTGCCGTTCAGCGCGTCAGGCGGCGCGCTGCTGTTCCACCTGCTCAGCAAACTCTACGAGCGCACCAGCGTCATCATCACCACCAACCTCAGCTTCAGCGAATGGGCCGGTGTGTTCGGCGATGCCAAGATGACCACCGCACTGCTCGATCGGCTCACCCACCACTGTCACATCCTCGAGACCGGAAACGACAGCTTCCGCTTCCGCGCCAGTTCGGCAGCGCCCAAATCCAGAAGGGAAAAATCACCCGCTTGACCCACTGCCCGCACAGCGGGACATATTACCCACCCGGGTCACTTCTCGATGGAAATCCCGGGTCAACTCTCAACGGAAATCAACAGCGGGGCCACTTGCAGCGATGACCGCCGATCACCTCATGGGTTTTGAAGAACCGGCGCCAGATCGCGGGATGCATTGATAATTCGCTGCAATGTTACGACCGTTCCATTTACGGTGTATGCGATAAACACGCGGCGTTTGAATGCTGGCGTCCGCAGACCTGCGCTCAAGTCGTCGCGAGGGGATCCCCGGTGCGGAAATTCGCTCAGCGCCGCTAGGCGTGTTTCAATTCTGCTCTTGAACCGGGTATTGCCGATCCCAAATCTTGAAGTACCGGATGCCGATTTGCGGGTCCGGTTGGACACAGAGGGCGCTGGCTCTCATCCCGGCGCATCTCATGCTCAGATTGCTCATTGGAGGATTTGGAAATGAGAACGAACTTTGACTTTACACCCTATCGCCGCTCCACGGTGGGCTTCGATCGTCTGTTCGATTTGTTAGACAGCCCCACGCGCTCGGATGTAAGCGATTATCCGCCCTTCAACCTCGTGAAGGAGGGAGAGGACAGCTATCGGGTCGACCTTGCCCTCGCTGGTTACCACCGTGATGAAATCGATGTCGTCGCGCAGCAGCACCAGCTGACCATTACCGGCAGGCAGGCAGATGCCCGAGAGCAGGGCGAATTTCTGCACCACGGCATTGCGACGCGCGACTTCGAGCGTCGCTTCCAGCTTGCGGACTTTGTTGAAGTGACGTCGGCCAACTTCGAGAACGGCCTGCTCAGCATCTCACTGAAGCGGCGCGTTCCTGAAGCCATGAAGCCGCGCAAGATCGATATCGGTGCAAGCGAGCCGGTCCAAGGCAAAATTACGGCATCCAAGGCCCAAGAACCGGAAGCGGTTTAGCGCTGATTAAAAATGGGCTTGCCGACACCGCCGCGCAAGTGGCGGGCGGCAAGCCACTTCCTGGCCGTTCTTGATAGGAAGAGGATGACTGCGAAGCCAACTTCAATGGTGGGGTCCTGACAGTGACTATGCCGCAGACTGATGCGAAGCAACAAGTTCGCAGGATTCCGGTCTTGAATGACCGCTCCAGTAGCTGACACGCTGTAGCCCCTGCCTCCGGGCAGGACTCCATAAGGACTTGGAGAAGATAATTTCGCCTTTGAAACGGGGGTTGAAAAGCTCCTTGGCACTCATGTGGGCAGAGTGCCAAAACCCTCTTGACGCCGAAATGGAAAATCCCAAAATTCCTTGCAGCCGAAAGCTAGATATCGAGTCAGAAGCGGCAAGAACGAAAGGAGGATAGCCATGTCGCGGCCAATTTCTCGGTTTCTTCATCCATTCGACGTCGCGCGTCATCCCAGTCTTGAACCGGAGGTAAAGCGCGCAATCCTGGCCTCGTGGGCATCTGATCGCTCGGCAGTGAAAGACCAGCCAGCCTTGCGCAAGCCAAAGGGGATCAGCAGGCCATTTGGCGTCGACGAAGTTTTCAGCGCACTGCGTTCGCTCGATGAGCCCGGCGCGGATCCTTCCAATTCAGCCACGAATTAGCGGACAATCATCCGAAATAGCCGCTCTTGAAAATTCCCGAGAAGGGAAGGGTGGAGGATGGATATGCAAGCACGTTATGTTTCACAATTTCGGGCGATGTGTTGGGCGCTCGTCGCGAGTGGGACTGGGTTGGCTCTTGCCCCTCACCTGTTGGGGTTCGATGCGAACCAGTCAGCCACCTGGAGCTCTTGGACATGCGCAGCCGGATTTTTTGTGATGGCTGCCGTAAGGCAGAACGAATCCTGGTTCACCGGGCTTTTGATGCTGGCGGGGTTTGGAACGCTGATGGCACCGACGATTGTCGGCTTTGGGCCTTCCAGCGCTTCCGCCTTCTGGGTCCACGCTTTGGCAGGCGCTGTTGCGTTGGGCTGCGCCTGGCAGTTGTCTGGCGATGGCACGGCTGAAAGTGATCAGGAATCATCGAAGGTTGGTCGGCTGTCCGGGCAAGCCACGGGATCGCTGAAACAATCTGGATGATCGGGCATGCGGTGGACATGGGAAATCCCTTCGCTCAATGCCTATGAATATGACTCAACGTCGCAACCGAGCGACCCGCCCGCGAAGCACGCTCGTGCATGAGCCGAGATCCTCTGATGGAGCTTTCGCCTTGGACTGACAAAGCTGACGGGCAAGAACGACGACGTCTGGGACATGTTTGCCGGCCAACGTAAGATCCGGGGTCCTCAAAACCTGCCCCACATTACTTATCGGTTGTCGTGCGTGACGACCGGAACGGGGTGACAAGGTTGCCTTCTTCGCTTCCGATTCCGGAATGGATGCAGGGTTTGTGGGAAGGATCACCGCATAGCCCGAGAGTACGCCGGCACAGAATTGAGGTGGCAGAAAGAATGGAAAAATACCCCGGATCTGCGCGGCTAAGGTGTTGAGCAGATCCGGGGGAGCCTAAATTTGTTCCTGGAATGAGCCCCTAGGCAATCTTCTGAAGGGCTCGCACGTTCACATCGGCCTGCTTTGCAAGAGGGGCAGCTGCAGCCTTGGTGAGCTTCACAAGGGCATCATTGTTTTTCGTGCCAAGCGCGATCGCAGTTTCTACATTGCGGCGCAAAAGCTCACTCTGCAGCTTGTAGAATTCTGCCGGGGACGTGGCAGCGGCCAAGCTCTTCAGACCTTCTGAAAGATTTTCGAAGCTGGCTCGATTGTCTTCAGAGTAAGAGGTTCCAAGCTTCTGCAGGCCATCGGCAAAGATCTTTCCCGCCTCCCAAAGTGCGCTGACGTTCGCCTTCGCGATTTCGCCGTAAGCCCCAAACGCTGACGCCCCTTTGTCGATGGCAGTCTTGGCCTTGTCGCTGATTGCGTCGAAGGGAATCTTCTCGGCACTCGTTTTAGTCGTAGTATCCATATTTTCTTCTCTCTCCGTAGTAAAAATTCGGCCTTCCTGTGGAAGTTGCAATCAGTCACCTCTTGTGCCTCGCGATTGGATAAATAGAGGTCGAAAGTGATGACGATTGCTGCAGTGCAGCATATTCGCCGCTGAATGAGCATGCGTGCCCAAGCGCAGTGGCCAGGGGTCAGTACATATGCTGACCGCCGTTGATCGACAGGGTCGAGCCGGTGATGAAGGCAGCGTTATCTGAAGCAAGAAAGGCGACCCCACGGGCAATTTCGTCGGCGTGGCCCAGGCGTCCAACAGGAATGTTGGAAACGATCTTCTCCAGCACCGTATCGGGGACGGCTGCGACCATGTCCGTATCGACATATCCAGGCGCAATTGCATTGGCTGTTACACCAAACTTCGCCCCTTCCTGGGCGAGCGCCTTTGTGAAGCCGTGAATCCCAGATTTGGCTGCGGCATAATTGACCTGGCCATATTGCCCAGCTTGACCATTGACCGAACCAATATTGATCACGCGCCCCCAGCGCCGCTCTCGCATGCCGGGAAATGTCGCCTTGGCCATGTTGAAGCAACCGCCCAGATTGATTCGGATGACTTCGCTCCAATCATCCCAGCTCATTCTGTGGAGCGTACCGTCGCGGGTTATTCCTGCGTTGTTCACCAAGACATCGATCGGGCCGACTTCGGCTTCAACGCGCGCGCAGCCTTCGAGACAAGCATCATGATTTCCCACATCCCATTTGAATGCCGGGATGTCCGTTTCCTTTGTGAAGGTCTGGGCTGCAGTTTCATTGCCCGCATAGTTGGCGACTACAGTCAGACCTCTTTCCTTCAGCCTAAGTGCGATTGCCTTGCCAATTCCGCGTGTTCCACCGGTGACGATTGCCACTCGCGCCATTCAAGATTTCCTCTCGCTATCTCGGCTCTGTCGAGCCTTGGATGTGATTCCATATATGCAATCACGCTGCACTGCACAACAAAATTGTGCAGTGCAGCATTTCTTATGACTTGTCATGAACTTGGGAACAAAGTGGTGGTGTTGTGCGTTTAATGAATAAGTTTCGATTACATCGAAACCAGAAGGTTCGTCCTTTTCATTTCCGCAGGGCGAGGCCTTCGGGAAGGCGACCCGAACTTGGGCCGCTTTCTTTATCGACGGGGTGATCAGGCAATTGTGCTCAAGACGGCCCAGAGGGCTTCTTCAGAGACTGGCTTGCGCCGAAGCTGGCAGAGCCTATTGTCGCCACACCACAATTCGGCAGACCTATTGGGACTTTCCTTGTGCGCCTTAACTAGCGCAGCAACCGAATCTGCAGCCTCGAACGTAATGACCTCTTCGGGGTCATTGTCGGTCTCAAGCAGGATCAGCTTATATAGCGGCACCAATTCCTCCCTCCGCGCAGTTGCTAACTACGCTTGCTCCCAAGAGAATCATTTCCGCATTGGCTATATTGTCGCGCAAGGAAGATAAGCGCAACAATCAATTGGTCTTGGAAGGGAATAAAGTACCCCAATGCGCGCTTGCTGATGGACAGCCTGACCTCTACGATCTCGCTGACTGCGCTATCGCTTAGGCTATCCTCGATGTCTGAATCGGTTCAGGCATCTACAAGAGGCGCCGGCGGAGCAGAAGTTTCGGGCCCCGGTGAGTTCTTTGAAAGCGGCCCTCCATTCATCGAAGGACAAACGCGTTTGAATGACGTGAGCTGGAACGTCTCTGCCGATTGCCCCCTTCATCCTGGGACGCGAAAATCGGTTGGTTTGGGACGGCTATAGTACGGGCAACTTGAGAATAGGCATTGCTGCTAATGCAACGCGATGTTGCGGCGGTTAAGATCGACGCTTTGCCTATTGAGTAAGTTCACCGGTGACGGTAAACATCGATGCCCTCAAGGGATCAATCCGTTATTTGATCCCAGTTCCGCAGGCCCGGACTTCTTCGCTGCTTCCCCGGGCGAAGACCCTCCGGGCCTTTGGGCTTTGCACAAAGAGCTGAGTGCAGTATCTGCGCGGTCGAGGCTTAATATTGTTGGTATGCGGGCAATGGCCGACCAAGCCGGTCGCAAGGCGCGATGGTCTCGAAGGGTTCTTGGCGCGGCGTGAAGCCCAGATGTCGGACCTCAACATCAGCGAGCCTCTCATCGAAACGCACGCCAGCGTGCCCCTTTGCGAGCCATACGACCCTGCCTTGCGCTTCGATGAAATGGTTCAGCCGTAGATAAATGAGCGTTCCGCCCTCAAGTTCAAGATGGGGAGCCTCGATCATGCAGCCTCCGGCAGACAGATCGTAGACAAAGACCTCATGTCTTCGCTCACCGACAAAGCATTCGACTTCACGGTCAATGATAAAACGCTCGTGTTCACGCTCGTCCATTGCAATTCTCCCGAATCACCGGGTAATAAATTGACCGACAATAATGAATAAAATGTGATTTTTCGTTCATTTCACTATTCAGGTGAGTTTGCGCAAAGAGCTATACTTGAGTATAAGGTGTTGAACACAGATGGAAATTCCGATGTGGCGCAAACAATGCTGCGAATCTGATTTGAAGAGTTCGGCGCTGCATGGGCGAGAGGCGACATTTCCTCAAATCGCCGGTCACCTCATGCTGTGGCCCGTGCGTTACTGCGTTGAAGATTGCAGCCGCGATCGCTCCTGATGCGATCCCAGAGCCGCGGCGCCCTGCCATCTGTGCAGATCTCTTGGAACGATGCCCGGGCTTTGGAGCTGCGACATCAATATCCCGATCCCATTTGTGGCAATGGCGGCAGCAATCGGCCAAACCGGTCACGCGGCGCCAACGCCTCGAAAGTCTGGTGTCGCGGCATAAAGCCGAGATACCTGACAGCCGCTTCATGAAGTTTTTGGCCGAAGCGCACTCCAGCGCTCGCCCCAGCCTTCCAGACAATCTGGCCGTTCACCTCGATGAAATGGTTCAGCTTGAGATCGACGATGGTCTCGACCTTTAGCGGAACCCGCAAAGCCTGGATCATGCACCCGCCAGAACAAAGGTCGTAGAGGGAAACCTCATGACATCTATCATCGACAAAGCATTCAATCTTGCGCTCAACTACAAAGCGTTCGTGTTTGCGTTGGTCCATTGCACATCCCCCGATGTTACACGTAATGTATGGCAGTGATGGTTAACCAACAGTTAGCTCACGTAACACCAGTCTGATAAGCAACTCTGACAATGACTTTCCTGCGCCAACGGTAATCTGCCGATGGTCCCGCGTGTGATCGTCGCGCCCGCTGTGGGCTTCGACGAGCATGTAGCGTCGATCCTGGGCGGCGATCTGGCGAAAAGGAGCGGCCTGGATGCAGCCGGGAGTCTTCCCGTATTGGTGCGCGGACGGCCGGAGTAGGTCGGCAGCCGGCGCCGCGCGAACAACTGCTTTCCCCACAGAGCGGCTCCAAGCCGGACCTGTACCTATCGTGTTTCTCCACACGTTGTTCAAAACACAAGCGGCCGAAAGCGGTGCGAAGGCGGCGGTCGAGGGGCCGTATGTATTGAAGCATGAATCCTGGAAGCGGACTTACTTGCTTCAGGTTAGACATTTTCTGCGAAACTTGCAGCGTTCTGTTTCGTTGTTCGGTCCAGAAAGGAGATCATCCGCTTGGCACCCGGTGATGGTAACGCGGACCGTGCCAAGTGAGTTCTCCGACATTGCAACGGAGTACGCACATGACATTCATCCGATATGGTTTGGCGCTGCCTCTTCTCGTGGCCGCCGAATTACCCTTGGTGGCGGCAGCGATTTGCATGCAGGTGGGTATGTCGATCGCGGATGATGGTTAAGACAGTGCCGAGAACCGAAAAACCAAGTTTGCGGCGCAAGCCCGAGCGGTCATCATAACCGACGCTATCGTGCTCGCCGTGATGGTGATCATCTTTGTGGGTCGCAACCTCGGGCATGCCGAGGGGCGACAAGAGGACGAGAACAATATGGCAACCCTGTCATTGGAAGAGGAATTTCGAGCACAAATTCAGGATTCCGCCTTTCCTTGTGTCGGCGCGAAGTCGGCATTGGCGAAGGGCTCTTTGAAAGTTCTGCCTGCGCGCGATCTGACGAGCGCATGGAATGACGTCGCGATCCACCGCGAACTTCTTGCCTGGAGCCGAGACTATCGTGAGGGGCCAGAAGGGCTGCGGAGCCTTGCCGTGGTCTTCGAAGGTCCTCTCGACTTGACCGAGACGCAGTTTGAGTCGGCAATGTGGGAGCGTATCCAGTCATTTGCGGACAAGGATGCCTGGCTCGGCCAGCCCTATGATGAGGGCGTAAGCCCAGACCCGGCCGATCCCCATTTTTCGCTGAGTTTCGGCGGCAGCGCCTTTTTCGTCGTCGGCCTGCATCCAAACGCTTCCCGTCCGGCGCGGCGCTTCCGCCGCCCCGCGTTGGTTTTCAACCTGCACGACCAATTCGAGCGTCTGCGGGAGGAAGGAAAATACGAACGCATGCGAGAGAGAATCCTTGAGCGCGACGCGGCGATTGCCGGATCAATCAACCCGATGCTTGCTCGCCACGGAGAGGCCAGTGAAGCGCGCCAGTATAGCGGCCGGATGGTAGACGCCGATTGGGCCTGCCCGTTCCGCGATCCACGCGAATGAGTGGGCCGCAAGTCATCGCGCCGCGCAGCGGTACCGCGTTCCCACTGAAGGTCGGACAGGTGCTCACCGTCACCGATGTCCTCGGCTGCCAAGTGGCCGATCTCCTTGCCTTCGCGGCGGAGGACGCGCGTGAGGTGGTATCCAATGGCCGCACGTTCGATTACGAAGAGACTATCAGGCTGACCACTGGCAATCGTATCTGGTCGAACCGCTCGCGGGTGTTGCTGGAAATCATCGAGGACACGGCGGGCTGCCACGACTTCCTGCTCACGCCATGCAGCGAGGCGACCTTCCGACATTTCTATCCGGAAAAACCGGTCCATCGCGGCTGCTTCGGCAATCTGGCGGAGGCGCTGGCACCCTACGGGGTCGAGCCCGATGCTATCCCCGTCGCCTTCAACCTTTTCATGAACGTGCCTGTCAGTCCTGGCGGACGATTGGAGGTCCTGCCTCCGACGAGTAAGGCCGGCGATTTCATCCGCCTTCGCGCAGCGCAGGATTGCGTGATTGGCCTAACGGCCTGCTCGGCCTATGCCTCAAATGGCGGAACCTTCAAGCCGATCCACTACGAAATTAGCGGGCAGTAGCGGTCTCGAACGATCGCCCGTCAATTCTTGTCCGGCTGAACCGCTATGCGGGCAAATCGCTCAGGCGGATAGCGGAAAGACAGCGTACCGCCATGGCCAATGAACAGCAGCCCCCTCGAGCGCTTGCTCGGCTGTCTCCCCGCCACCTCTGCGGTGACGCTTTCCGACCGTCGACGTCGGACAAACCGTGCCGTGATTGGCGCATCCACGCGTCAAACCTATCTGCGAGTTTGTGTCGACCGTATGCGTGAAGCGTGGCTCCGTCATTCGCAACGGAGCGCCCGACCCGCGTTCCGTAAGTCAGAAGCCCCAGTTGATGCCCATTCGGCCGACAAGGTCGTATCGGTCGATGCCGCTGGCAACGGCGCTGTTCGGAACCCACAGGTCGGCACCTGCGCTAATGGTAAGTCCAGGGAGGCTCTCTGGCGCGGGTTGGCCGGAAAGTAGAAGGCCGGTGCGGAAGAAGCCGAAGGTTTCCTTGCCGCCATCGATACCATCATAGTACTCGTCGGACAGGCCGATCATGAGGGGAATGGCCACGTTGAGGGGTACGCCGGCGATCTCTGCATCGAAGGAAGGTGTCAGCGATGGCTCGATATAGAGCGCGTCCTTTCGCCCCGGGCGCCCAGCCTCTTGCACCAGTCGTAGCGAGGGCGACAGCCTGAAGTTATCCAGCGGTAGGCTATCCCAAGCCCCTGAATCGTCGTATCCTACGATCAATTCGAGATCGTTGTATCCCTCGAAGGAATCGCTGAGCGATTCATAGCGATAGTAGGTGGCAGAGATGTTCCATCTGTCGGCCAGCTGGACGGCGGCGCCGGCATAGAGGTCGGTCTCGAAAAAGCGGTTGAGGCTTCCGGCCGGGCCAGGCGGTACCGATCCGAGCTTGATGCTCGTCCAGCTGCCGGCAAAGACACTGGCATCGGTGACCAGCCCTCCGTTATCATCTACCAGATCCAGCGAAACGGTAACGCTGGGCTGCAGGCTCACCTCTTTTGCAAACATCACGCCGCGCGAGATGTACTCGGTCACCACGCTGGCACCCATGCTGACCGAGATGCGATCGCTCTCTTGCGAGGGCTCGTTATCTGGGAGGACGACTGGTGGGGGCGGATCCGGGCAGGGCGACGGTTCGTTTGCTTGTGCCGCGGCGGGAACGGCCAGGACGGGTGCCAGGGCAGTGGCGCCAAAAAGCAGGTTTCTCATGGTTTCCTCCGCGTTTTGGGCGGGTATGTTTGTAACAACCTGAGGCGGGCCGTGGATGTTCCGAAAAGTCGAATGGTGCGCTTCAGGTCTTTGATTCTTGCGCCATCTCATTTCCGTAAACGGGTCAATTGAGCCCAGGCAGCGACACGTGCGGAGAATGCCGGGATGAGCGCGTCGCGATTATGCAATTCTGGTCTGACGCGTTGGACCGGCTTCACGATGGCGCGACGGTGCCCAAGCCAAAGATTGGCACAAGACACTTTCGATAGGCCGCATGAGGTACGAATCTGGAGGAAATCCGCGGTCTCAGGGCAGTGCCCCTGCAGATGCGCCAGAATATATGTTACTACATATGCTAAGTATGGTGTATATGCCAAAGCATATTTTGTTTGATCAAAGAGTCAGCCAGATGATATGCAATGGCATATATTTCCTATTCAGTATATGCAAAAGCAGATGAATGAGCGCTGGAATTGACGAGATAGCCGCCAGCATTCGCGCGGCACGGAAGGCAAAGGCAATGACCCAGAAGGAACTGGGGCAGCGTGTCGGCCTGCCTCAAAGCCATATCTCCAAGATAGAGAAGGGCGCGGTGGATCTCCAACTTTCCAGCCTTGTCGAAATCGCGCGCGCACTCGGCCTTGAGGTCAAGCTTATCCCCCGCAAGGCCCTGCCCGCTGTGGAGGGCGCTGTGCGCGTCCACGGTACGCCAGTCGAAACCAGTCGCGCGCTGAACCTGCTCAATGAGCAAGCGCAGCTTGCCGAACGCATCAAGGGTAGCTTTCCCGAGCTCTCGCAGGTTGAAGGATATCAGAATGAGATCCGCAACATTCCCAGGCTGCAATTCGATGCTGCCCAACTGAAGGCTCTGGACGAAGCCTTCCAACCTTCAAGACGACTCAAATCCCTGATCGATGCGCCGGGAAGTGCGGCCCAACTGGCAAAGCAGCTTGAGGAGGCAACTTCGTCACTCAGGCACTTCCGCCAGATTCAAGTGCGTACCCCATTCATAGAGACACAGCGTCAGCTTCCCGCATACCGACTGGAGGAGGATGACGAATGATCGACGCAGCCGCGCTCGACATACTCTTGCATGACCGCCGGATCGGAACGCTCGCGCGTCTCGATGGAGATCGCAGCATCTTCACCTTCGACGATGCCTACCTCGCAGACGAGGATCGCCCAGTTCTCTCGCTCGCCTACCGTGACCCCTATGGCGGCATCGTCAATACGCCGCGTGCCTATCAGACCCGGATCGAGCCATTCTTCTCCAACCTTCTGCCCGAAGGCACCTTGCGCGACTATCTTGCGCGCCGCGCTGGCGTCAAAGCGGTGCGCGAGTACCCGCTACTCACTCAACTTGGCGGGGACTTGCCGGGAGCGGTCCAGGCCGTTCCCGTCGATGCACAAGATGGGCTGTCCGACGATGTTGAGGATGGTAGCATTGCAGGGCAGGCCAGGCATGCCCTTCGCTTCTCACTCGCGGGCGTCCAACTCAAATTCTCGGCATTGAAGAACAAGGGCAAGAATGCCGGCCTCACCATTCCGGTGAACGGCACAGGCGGCGACTGGATCGTCAAACTGCCCTCAGCCAGACATCCCGACGTTCCCGAGAACGAATTCGCGGCCATGAGTCTGGCTTCCAAACTCGGGATCGATGTCCCTGATATCGATCTCGTGCCGCTGGATACGATTGAAGGATTGCCCGATGGGATCACCCGATACGGGGCGTCGGCCTACGCTATACGCCGCTTCGATCGAAGCGAGGAGGGTGCAATCCACGTCGAGGACTTTGCCCAGGTCTATGGCGTGTACGCCGACGACAAATACGAGAACGCCAGCTATCGCCAAATCCTGTCGGTGCTCGCGATCGAGACAGACGAAGCCAGCGCCGTCGAGTTTGTCCGCCGTCTCACCTATTCCGTGCTGATCGGCAATGGCGACATGCATTTGAAGAACTGGTCGCTGATCTATCCCGACCGGCGCCGACCAATCCTCGCCCCCGCCTACGACCTCCTGTCGACGGTCGCTTATATCCCCGGGGAGGATTCCGCTCTCAAATTCCATCGCTCGCGCGAATGGGAGTCGTTCACCTACCGCGAACTGGAAACGATCGCGGACAAGGCGCGGCTGCCCACCCACCTCGTCATCTCGACAGTCAAAGAGACCGTCGAGCAATTTGACGCGCTTTGGGATCAAGAAAAGGCGCATCTACCCTTTTCGGGAGAAGTCACGGCCGCAATCGACAAGCATCGAAAGCGCCTTGCGGTCTAGGTATGCGCTCCCCGGCGGACAAAGCGATGGTCATTTTCATCATCGGCGTACCGATATTGCGCTTTGCACGAATTGGTCCCGGCGGTGGGTAGTCAGTCATTCAGGCGCCGACTTTCTGTACCCCGGGGCAGGCCGGCCTCTTCCCCCGCAATCCTCTCGCTTGCCGGTTTTTCCAGGCGCGATGTCACATCCGATGCCCTTCGCTCGTCATGCATGATGCCGCCATCCCGGCTCGACGAAAGAAGGAAGATCAGATGAAGCGCTTGAATTGGTCCGAACTAGCCCCCGCAGGGGCCAAGGCACTTTACGGCGTCCACCATTACATTACCGATGGCACAGCCCTTCCGGAAGAGCTGATCCACCTCGTCTTCCTGAGGGTTTCACAGATAAACGGGTGCGCTCACTGTATCGATCTGCACACCCGCGATCTTCTCAAGACCATGCCGATCGACAAGGTCGCGCTGCTTCCGGTGTGGAGCGAGGTCCCGCATCTGTTCCCCGACCAGTATCGCGCAGCGCTCGCATGGGCGGAGGAAGTCACGCGCGTGAGCGAGACACATGCTTCCGACGAGGCCTATGCCGCGGCAGCTGAAGCCTTCGAGCCGAAAGACCTGGTCGACCTGACGATCGCCATTGCAGCGATGAACGCTTTCAACAGGCTGGGCGCACCATTCCGCCTTCCGGTTGCGGCCTGGCCCTGAGGTGTGAGCACTGCTCTTTTGGCATTGCGGTCCAGTATCCGGGTCACCCGCATGCTATCTGCGCCGTGCGACACAAGAGGGCTTTTTCCCTCAGGAAACCCGGCTCTTTATCTTATGCTCGTCCGGTTTCGATCGGGCGGGGGTTCCTTCTGGGTAGGTCAAATCGTTTGGATGCCGCAATTGAAATGGTTGGCTTCGGACGCGGACAAATCAAGACATTGGCGGCCGACCTGGCCGTGCAGCCGCTCGGCAGTTCAGTGCAGATGTTTGAGTTTGTCCGGATTGCGCATGACGTAGATGGCGACGATCCTTTCGCCCTGGATTTCCAGCGCCGTGGTCTGCAGCTCGCCGTCGGCTTCCCTTGTGATGAAGCCGGGAAGACCGTTGATCATCCGTGTGCCGACCAGCTGCGATCCCTGCTTGCGAAACAGCACGGCAAGCGCCTTGTGCAACTGCAGAACCGGGCGGCTGCCGAAGATCGGCCGCACTGCGGCCGGGCGTTTCCCGCCGCCATCCGAATGCATGGCAACATCGCTGGCGAGCATCGATCCGAGCGCGGCCATGTCGCCGCTACGCGATGCTTCGAAGAAAGCCTGCGCGATGGCGAGGCCGCGCTGTTTCTCCAGTGTAAAACGGGGCCGCTCCTCCCGAACATGCGCGCGGGCCCGCGCCGCGAGCTGGCGGCAGGTAAAGCGCCCCGGGTTTTCCGGAGGCTATCCGGTTTGACTCAGGCAGCCATATCGAGGGTCTCGATGGCTGCATAGTAATTTGCCTCTGCTTCGGCGGGCGCAATGTAACCGATGGGTCCGAAGAGGCGATGCTCGTTGTACCAGTGGACCCAGCGCAAGGTAGCAACTTCGACGACCGACGCAGTCGACCAAGAGCGCTGGCGTGGCGGATCTTGGTCACGTAATTTCAGTGCAATGATCGGCAGAATTCCTCACAGATACTTGAGCCACCAGATGTCCTTGCGCCGCTGCTTGAGCTGGGCAAACCACTTCGTGGGGAAGTACATCGCCACGGTCAGCACCGCTGCGCTGAGCCAGATCATCCAGAACTCATCGAAGCCGTAGTAGTCGCCCTTGTTCGGCCCGACGGTGGCCCACATGATGTTGTAGAGCACCTTCAGCACATAGAGATGCACGATGTAGAAGAACATTGGCGCGCCGCCGAAATAGGCAAGGGGTTTTGCGACAGGGCTGTTGGGAACCCGTTCGAACAGGACCAACAGCAGGCAGCCGATACCGATCGTCGGCATGAGGAAGAGCAGCGAAGGCGGATACTTTGTCAGTGCAAGGAAGCTCATCACCGTCCGCAGTGGAGGCTGGGCTTGGAACCAAGGCGCATCCCCGTAGAAATTCAGGAATCGCAGGACAAGGAAGCCGACGATCAGGCCGATGCCGATGGCGACGAGTCTCTTCTCGCGCGCATCGGTGGTGATGCGGCGGCCGAAGATAGGTCCACAGGCATAGCCGGTAAGGATCACACCTATCCACGGAAGAAGCGGATAGGACGTGCGGATGACGAGATCGGAGCCGATTTGGAAATTCGTGCGTTCATAGAGCACGCCCCAGATTTCGTGGAACGGGGAACCGGGTGTCACGACGATCCCGCCCAGCAGATTGTGGAGGCACACGATGCCAAGGCCGATGGTAAACTGCGCCCAGCGCGGCAGATATATCAGCGCAGCCAGGGCGATCATGCTCAGGCCGATGGCCCAGATCACCTGCAGGTAGATGACCGGCGGCGGATAGCTGAGTGATTGCGTGGGCCAAGCATAGCCGACGATCGTGAATTCGAGAAGGACAAGAAATACGCCGCGCGACAGCAGGAACTTGCTGACTTCGGCCTTGGAGTGCTTCTGTCCGTAAAGATAGGCCGAAAGACCCGTGAGCGCGACAAAGATCGGCGCGCAGAGTGTTGAAGTCAGACGCGTGAAGAAGAGGGCGGGCGCCACAGTGCGGGCATCGACGGGATCGGTTATCGCCACATATAGCCAGAACGTCTCGCGCACATGGTCGAGCAGCATGAAGACCATGACCAGCCCGCGCAGCGCGTCGATTGAGGTTATCCGCGAGGTCCTCACGGCTTGGGCCATTGCCTTCGGCGGCGGTGGCAAGGTTTCCGATGCCCATGTTTCGGACGCAGCAGACATCTTCTGTTTCCTTCCTTCCGGTAGTGCGAACGGCGAGTGACAAAGCCGTGTTCGAGCCGATGAACAGAACCGAGCCGGGAACTCGAGCCTGCATTTTGCGCAAGGATCGCGGTGCGTATCATTGCACCGCTGTCTGGAAGGATGCGCTGAATTGCCGCGGCATGGCGGTAAACACTGCCGTTCGCAGTGTGAAAGCATCCGCAAACTTAGGCCCTTACGCTTTCTTCGCCGGACGTCTGCGACAGCGAGGCTTGCGGTCGACACGAGTTTTATGGAGAGCCGATCGTGGCGGACAGCGGCGGGGTACAAGTCGGAGAGCTTGGGGGGAGAAGGGTCGTCAAATCGCGCCTCATAGAGCAAGTCACTTTGTGCTTGGTTGATGTTCAGGGTCATGAGGCCATCACTGTATGCCGGGCGCAGGGTCGTCGCCGCGCCGGGATATCCGGCCCGCTTTCATGGTTTCGCCTGAAGCATAAATTCTGGGAGTGAGCCTAAGATAGGCGCCAGCGCTTGATGATCGGCGGAAACGAGCGGGATCGTCGATAGTGGCAACAAACCCGAGCGCAGTGACGACGCCGACCCCGGGCACGGTCATGAGGTGCCGCACAGTGGCATTGCGGCGCGCAGTCGAGCGAACCTTGGCATCAAGTGCCCGGATTTGAGCGAGGTCCCGCATCTGTTCCCCGACCAGTATCGCGCAGCGCTCGCATGGGCGGAGGAAGTCACGCGCGTGAGCGAGACACATGCTTCCGACGAGGCCTATGCCGCGGCAGCTGAAGCCTTCGAGCCGAAAGACCTGGTCGACCTGACGATCGCCATTGCAGCGATGAATGCTTTCAACAGGCTGGGCGCACCATTCCGCCTTCCGGTTGCGGCCTGGCCCTGAGGTGTGAGCACTGCTCTTTTGGCATTGCGGTCCAGTATCCGGTTCACCCGCATGCTATCTGCGCCGTGCGACACAAAAGGGCTTTTCTCCTCAGGAAACCCGGCTTTTTATCTTACGCTCGTCCGGTTTCGATCGGGCGGGCGTTCCTTCTGGGTAGGTCAAATCGTTTGGAGGCCGCCATTGGAATGGCTGGTCTCGGGCGCGGACAAATCAAGACATTGGCGGCCGACCTGGCCGCGCAGCCGCCCGGCAGTTCAGTGCAGATGTTTGAGTTTGTCCGGATTGCGCATGACGTAGATGGCGACGATCCTTTCTCCCTGGATTTCCAGCGCCGTGGTCTGCAGCTCACCGTCGGCTTCCCTTGTGATGAAGCCGGGAAGACCGTTGATCATCCGTGTGCCGACCAGCTGCGATCCCTGCTTGCGAAACAGCACGGCCAGCGCCTTGTGCAACTGCAGAACCGGGCGGCTGCCGAAGATCGGCCGCACTGCGGCCGGGCGTTTCCCGCCGCCATCCGAATGCATGGCAACATCGCTGGCGAGCATCGATCCGAGCGCGGCCATGTCGCCGCTACGCGATGCTTCGAAGAAAGCCTGCGCGATGGCGAGGCCGCGCTGTTTCTCCAGTGTAAAACGGGGCCGCTCCTCCCGAACATGCGCGCGGGCCCGCGCCGCGAGCTGGCGGCAGGCAGCGACATCGCGGCCGATTGTAGCAGCGACATCCTCGAACGCAGCGCCAAATACATCGTGCAGGAGGAAAGCGGCTCGCTCCAGTGGTGACAACCGTTCGAGCGCCAGCATAAGCGGAAGGGTGACATCCTCCTCTCCCTCCTCGTCCAGCACCGGGTCGGGCAGCCAGGGTCCGATATAGCTCTCGCGGCGATGCCGGGCAGACTTGAGGTGATCGAGGCACAGCCGTGTTACTGTCGTGCGCAAGAACGCTTCAGGTTCCCGGATCGCAGTACGGTCAATGCGCAGCCAGCGGATGAAGGCTTCCTGCACAACGTCCTCCGCATCGGCGACAGAGCCGAGCATGCGATAGGCTACGCGTATCAGCCTTGGGCGGAGCGGGCCGAATGCTTCCAAGGCGGCAGATGATGGCTGCATGACCATCACTCGTTCACCGTGCATGGCATGGCTGCCTCTCCGCCTCGCTTCTTCCGAACACCTGATCCTGGAGCATTGCCTCGGCTCCCTCCAGCAGCGCCTGGCCAGCTTGAACCGGGTTCACGAGGCCATCAAGATAGATGAAGCGCACATCGGTCATGCCTAGCGTGGAAAGCACGTCGGTGAGATAGCCGGTCATATGGTCGGGTTGCCCTCCATGCCGGCCGGCGATCGGGCCGCCAGCAGTCACGACCACCAGCACCGGCCTGTTTCCCAGCAGCCCCGACTTCACGCCTCCTACGGTCGCGAAGCTGCGGCCATGGCGAAGGACCAGATCGATCCATAGCTTGAGGCAGGCTGGAACCGTATAATTGTGCATGGGGGCGGCGATGGTGATGAAGGCCGCATCCTCCACTTCACGGATGAGCGCTTCGGATAGCTCGAAGGCTGAGTGATCATCCGGCTGCCGCGCCAGCACCGCATCGGAGTAAGCCGGCGAAATCACGGCACGCGGAAGCGCGGACAGATCGCGCTCCACAATCGCCAATGACGGATCGCCCGCCCTGAGGTTGGCGGCCGCGCGCGCGGCCAGTTTGGCGCCGCGCGAAGCAGCGCCGTAAGGACTGGCAAGGATGGAAAGAATGGAAGCCATTAGTCTGCTCCTGCCTTCAGGCGAGTCCGGCGCGGTCGAGGCCGAAGGCCTTGTCCGCCGATCCGGGAACGGAGCGAAAGGCGATGGAGGCGCGGTTCCAGGCGTTGATGACCATGATCATGTAGGTGAGGTCGACCAGTTCCCGCTCCGAGAAGTGCTCCCGCGCTTGTGCATAGACAGCGTCCGGCACGCCTTGCGGCGAAAGGCGCGTCACGGCTTCAGTCCACTCCAGCGCCGCGCGTTCCCGATCGGTGAACAACGTCGATTCCCGCCAGATTGCGACATGATGCAGCCGCAGCGGGCGCTCCCCATGAAGAGTCGCTTCCTTGATGTGCATGTCTACGCAGAACGCGCAGCCATTGAGCTGCGAGGCGCGAATTTCGGCGAGGGAGAGAATGTCTCTTTCTACAGCCCCCTTCTTTACCGCCAGAGTGAGCTCCGTGAGCTTGGCGGTGAGTTCGGGATGCTGCCTAAGGTGGTCCAGACGCTGCGACATGACTTGCTCCTGAGATAACGATGCAAGCCTTGACGACGCAGCACCCCGGGATGTGACATCGGGCACGATTTTTTTGGCCGGACGGAGCTAATCGTCACGTTCCGGGCTGTATTCGCCGCGGTGGGAGGCAAAGCCCTGCATCACTGAAATCGACAGCAAACGGCCATATCCAGACATCAGTCTATGCTCAGGGCATGGCCCTCAGCCTTCTCCTGGGTTTGATGATCTTGCATGTTTCGCGCTCACCCAATTTGTAGCGCGAAACAGCCCAGAAGTTGCCAGTCGACATGGGAAGCCGGACAAAATGTTGGTCATTTTCATCTTCGGCGTACCGATATTGGGCTTTGTCTAGATTGGCCTCGGCGGTGGGTAGGTCTCGAAGATCTGTGGAACAGGATCGATGTGGGTTATGAATGGATCGTGGGCCACTTCCATGGCTGAATTAAGCGCTGACCGCTTCACTCCCCGGCGCCCACTATTCTCGACTCTCCCGACATTAAACCGCGTTGACCCGGCGCGCGCTTGAGCGCACCGTCGAGGTCATGGCAATGCTGTTCCTGATCGGCCTGTTCGCGTTGATCGGATTCTCGGTCTGGTTGGTCTTGCGCAAGTAGCAAAGTCCTTCAGCCTGTTGCATACGCTGATGCGAGTCTTCCCGGTGGCATTCTTCGGAGCCCCCGTTCCCGGGCTGACTCGACCAGACCCCGGAAGACCCGGCCATTGTGCCGGGTCTTCTTTATCCGGCGATCAACCGCAAACCTACATCTGCGGTCGACATGCCTTGCCATCGTATTGATGCCGATTGAGCACGTAGGCCTTGCCGTTCCAGCGCTCGACCGGGAAGCAGAAACCCGGACCATCGATCTCGATATCAGGCCAGCCCCCGACACCCTTCGTTGCCAGGAAATTCGGAATGCCGGTGCCGCCGGTTATGTTCTTCCAGGTACCGTCGGCCTGTTTGCTCACGATTGTGTAACCGGTGCCCGTCATGCCGAAGCAATAAGTGCCGCCCTCGGTGATCACGGCTTCGGGGCGGCCATCTCCATTAAGGTCGCGGACGGACTCAATTTGCCCCGGCGAGTAGCTGGGCGTTCCCGGATCGCCGCAGGCTGACCACTTACCGGCCGCGAACTTGAAACCGGCCGCACGAAACGCGGCAGCGCGATCTTTCGGAGTGAGAGTAGATTGGGCCAGGACCGGCGAGGCGACAAAGATCGAGAGTGCAACAAGAGCAAGGCGAATCCGCATGCGAACCTCCGTCATCGAAGCCCGGCCTTCATAGCATGGCGTTCGAACTGAGCTGAAGCGAATCGAGCTTCAAAGTGCGCGACGTCAGAAGCCACCAAGACGGTGGCAAATGTGCCCTGTGCCGGCCGGAAGCTCACCTTTCCAATTGTCGGGCGGCGAAGATCGGCGCATGTTCGCGGACGCGGGGACCGCCATTCCGGCAACAATCCGCCCCGCACTAGCGTTGCTGTGATCCAGCTACTGGAGGCGAATATGGCCAGTCAGTGCGTTGCATTTCGTGATTCAAAAGGTGGTCTCCACGCCGGTCTCGAAGAGGCTACCCTCAAGGACCTTGCTGCAGTGCTCGGCCGCGTCGGTGACGAAGGCGGGATGACTGCCGGCGTTGCCAAGCTCGTCTTTGACAAGCGCCAGGAAATCGAACGCATCCTTGCCGAGCATGACCGACTGGTCGACATGGTACCGCCCAACGGGAACGTAGAGCGGCTCCACGTGCTTTGACTTTGCCCGGGCCGCTTCTGCGTCAACCTGCAGACGAGCGAATGTTCCCGGGTTAGGTACACAGATACGAAGCCTGGTCGGACAGTCGATGGCGTGAGAAATTCGGCGCCTGATCGACCGACAAGGGGTAGGGAACTGCCATTCCTGCATTTTTTGCCGCGCGAGAACAGGGCTTTAGTTCCTCTTGCCAAGGTTGATTGCCTCGAATAGAGCGCTCCTGCCTCTCAAATTCAGGGAGGCAATGATCGCGTTGGTGCCCCCGAAAGGGAGCTTAAAAGGGAACGCGGTGAGAGGGGCCTGCCCCTCGAATCCGAGGCTGTCCCTGCAACTGTAAGCGGCGAGTGCGATGCACATTCGCGGCGGGCCAACAGGCTCTGCCGCAGCCACTGGGCCGGACGCAAATTTCTGCGGGGCCTGGGAAGGCCGTGCATCGCGCGATGACCCGCAAGCCAGGAGACCTGCCAGCGTCCGGTCGCTCTTGCCCTGGTCCAGGGGATGGCCGAGGCACGGTGAAATCCGTCTGAGCGACGCATGTGCGGCGAGGGCCGCATCGACCCAAGCGGCGGCGCCCGGGGCGTCGTGCCGTTGCGCGGGTCGACCGTTCGCGCGGACGCCCTCGCCAGACGTCGATGACGCCGGACAGGGTTAAGTTTTTACATGACGACTTCCAAGTTTGTGCTGTGCGCAGCGCGCGGTATTGCCGTATTTTCCTTCCCCATGCTTTCTTCGGCCGCGCTCGCCGACGAGGCCGATTCCGCAAACACCATCCTGGTGACAGGGCTGCGGGCAGAGACCAGCCTCGATACCAGAAGCAGCGGCAGCCGACTGGGCCTGACGGTGTTTGAGACACCGGCCAGCGTCGAAGTGCTCGACGGCGACGCGATTCGGGCGAGGGGCGATCAGTCCATCCAGGAGGCGGTCAGCCGTGCCACCGGCCTGACTTTTCAGGGCACACCGGGCAACGGTAACACGGCAATGGCGGCGCGCGGGTTCTCCGGGCAGGGCTCGGTGCAACTGCTGGTGGACGGCACGCGCCTCTTCGTGGCCTCGGGTACGCTGACCTTCCCGGTAGATCCTTGGACGGTCGATCGCATCGACGTGCTGCGCGGGCCGAGTTCGGTCATTTCGGGCGAAGGCGCGATCGGGGGAGCGATCAATGTCATCATGAAAAAGCCGGTGACCGACCGCACCGTGGCGCGTGCGCGCGTGGCCTATGGTTCGGACAATGCGATACAAATCGCCGGCGATGCGGCCGGCCCGATCGGCGGGGGCCTGTCCTATCGTCTGGCCGCCAGTTCCACTCGTTCCGATGGCTGGCTCGCTCGCAATAGCGACAACCGCAACCTCGCCATTTCCGGTGCACTGCGCTGGGATGCCAGCCCGACGCTAAGCTTCACGCTCGCCTCCGACTATGGCGACGTCGATATGCTGCCCTATTTCGGCGCGCCGCTGAACGAGGGCAAGTTCGACAAGCGCTTTCGTTTCATCAATTTCAACATCGCGGGCAGCAAAGACCATTTCCGTGACAGCTGGACGCGACTGACGGCCGAGTGGCATGCGTCGGACGCGATTTCGCTGCGCAACTCGGTCTACTACCTCAGTTCGAACCGTGACTGGCTCAATGCCGAGAGCTATCGTTTCTCCGCCGCCACCGGGCTGGTGACGCGCGGTGACTATCTCAACATCATGCACCGACAGGATCAGATCGGCGATCGCGGGGATCTTACTGTCCGCACGCCGCTGGGCGGCGGCGTTGAGAACACCCTGCTGGTCGGCTTCGATCTTAACCGCGTCAAATTCCGCCATCTCAACAACTCGCCTTACGGCGGCAGTTCCATCGTCGATCCATTCGACTTTGAGCCCGGCGGCTTTATCACCGCGGTGCCCACGACCCTGGGCTTCCGCACCTTGACCACGCAGCACTCGGTGTTCATGGAAGACCGGCTCAAGCTGAACGAATCTGTATCGCTGGTGGGCGGTTTCCGGCAGGACTGGTACGACCTGCAGCGTATCGACGCACGGATTCCGGTGAACGGCTTTCGGCGCAACTACCACAGTACCTCGGGCCGTTTCGGCGTAGTGCTGAATCCGACGGTCGATACCGCGCTCTATGGCTCCTTCACGGTGGGCACCGACCCGATCAGCACGCTCGTCACCACGTCCAATGTACAGAAAGACTTCGGGCTCTCACCCGCGAGGCAGTTCGAGGTGGGCGTAAAGCAGCGTCTTCTCGAGGGACGTGGCTCGGCCTCGATCGCGCTTTTCGATATCGAGAAGCGGCGCCTGCTCACTCCCGATCCGGAAAACCGCCTGATCACGCAGCAGGTCGGCAAGCGCACGTCGCAGGGCGTCGAAGCGACGCTGGCGCTGCAGCTGACCGATGCCTTCGGGATCGAGGCCAACGGAACCGTCCTGAAGGCGCGGTTCAAGGATTTCGGCGAATTCGTGAATGGGGTCGTCATCGACCGGGCCGGAAACACGCCGCCGGGGATACCGACGAAGACCGCCAACATCTCCGCCAACTGGCGCGTCGCCGAACCCCTGCAGGCCCGCGTCTCGGCCCGCTTCGTCGCGCCGCGCTGGACCGACAACGCGAATACCCTGCGCGTGCCCGGCTACGAGGTGGTCGATCTCGGCCTGCGATGGACAATCAGCGACAAACTGGCAATCGACGGTCGGGTGAGCAATGCCTTCGATAAGGTGTACTCGATCGGCAGCAATTCGTCGCAATGGCTGCTCGCAGCGCCCCGGCGCTTTGACGTTCGCCTCGACATGAGCCTTTAGTCGCCATGACGCGCCCGGCTCTGGTGAAGGCTGGCCTGCGGTGGCTTTACTTGCTCCATCGCTGGTTGGGCATCGCTGCCTGCCTGCTGTTCCTGCTGTGGTTTCTGTCGGGCCTGGTCATGATGTACGTGCCCTATCCGTCGCTGACCGACGCGGAACGACTGGCAGGAATGGCCCCCATTGACTGGAGCCGGGTCAGGGTCGGTCCGACCGAAGCGCTGCGCCGGGCAGGGGAGCGCGGCTTTCCCTCCGAGCTGCGCCTCGACATGGCGGCGGGAGAGCCAGCCTGGCGCATTAGCGGCGAGAATCGGCGCACTGCAATCTCGGCTGTCGATGGCCGGCGGCTCTCCGCTCCCGATGCCGCTGCCGCGATCACGGTCGCGCGACGCTTCGCAGGCGGGACGCCGGTCAGCGACGTCGAGCGCAGCCATGACGACCAGTGGACGGTCGCACAAGGGTTCAACTGGGCGCGGCCGCTCTGGAAGGTCTCGCTGGCAGACGGGCGCGGCACGCAGGTTTACATTTCCTCCACGACGGCGGAGCCGGTCCAGAACAGCGACGCGCGCGAGAGGGCATGGAACTGGGTGGGGTCGGTGCCGCACTGGCTCTATCTCACCGCGGTCAGGCGCAACGGCTCTTTCTGGCGACAGGTTGTGCTATGGACCTCCGGCCCGGCGGTGGTCGTGGGTGTCACCGGCCTGTGGATCGGCATCCTGCGGCTGCGTCTGCGGCGGCGCTACCGGAGCCGCGCCATCACGCCCTATCGTGGCTGGATGAAGTGGCATCACCTGAGCGGGCTGATCGGAGGGCTCTGCGCAGTGACCTGGATGTTCAGTGGCTGGCTCTCGGTCAATCCATTCGACTGGTTCGCGCGGAACGGTCCTGTCGGCAGTGCCGCCCTCTATGCGGCGCACGATGGAGCGGACTTTCCCGCACTGGATGCCGCCGGGCTTGCCGTGCGCGGACCGCAGGCGCGCGAAGCGCGGTTCGCCTGGGTCGGTGGGCGCCCGGTCGTCAGCCTCGTGGCGCGCGAGGGGCGCCCAATAATCGCTACCCCCAACGGTGACGCGCTGCGCTTCACACAAGCAGAGCTAATAACCAATGCTCGGCGGATCGTGCCCGACCTGCCCGTTCGACGGGTCATGGTCCTCACTGAGCCGGACCTATACTGGTATGCGCACGGCCGGGAACGGCCCCTGCCGGTGATCCGCGTCATCTTCGGCGATCCTGATCGGACATGGGCTACCATCGAACCACACAGCGGCGCGCTGCTGGCTTTGCAGAACGCAAATGGGCGCAACTATCGCTGGTTGTTCAATGCGTTGCATAGCTTCGACTTGCCGCTTCTTCTCGCGAATCGCATTGTGCGTGATCCGCTGATGTGGCTGTTTTCAGCGCTTGGCGTAGTTATGTCGATTTCGGGCGTGGTGATTGGATGGCGAAAGCTCGTGCGATACCATCGTCGTCATGTCGCGAGACATGGGTAAACGCCGAAGCGTGCGTAAGTCAGATCGCAAATAGTAGCCCTAGCAGACTCAGCTTGCGATATCTGACGCTCTGGAAGCGCCCAATCCTGCGTGGTCGGTGCAACTGGCGGTAGCGCCGTGACAACCCATAGTGCCATCGTGGGCTATTATAGCACTCGATCCGCAGCTTGGTCTTCTCGTGGGCTTATGAACCGATCCCGCGCATTTCTCGCGATCCCAATGTGTAGCGGGGCAAGGCCGCAAGTCGTCAGTCCGCATGGGCAGACGGACAAAACGATGGTCGTTTTCATCATTGGCGTACCGATATTGGGCTTTGCACGGATTGGTCCCGGCGGTGGGTAGGCACGATCCTGCGCAGATGCGCCTTCAGCTTGCGGCGAGCGTGCTCACTCAGCGCGCGCAGCCCCAGGACTTGCCGCGCGGCCTCCTGATAATCACCGCAGTCGGCCCGGGCGCTGTTATGACCCTGTAATTCAGAGATTATAGGCGTGGCGCAGTCGATCGATCACGACCTCTCTTGTCATCGCGACGCCAAACTGCTTCGGCGTGAAATCGTCCTGTTCGCCAAGAGCGTCGATGAACGCCTGCATATCGGCCTTGATCGTTTCGGACAGGTCATACGCCGCCTCCGCGCTCAGGAGCTGCAACAGACGCGCCACATCGTTGCGGTGCTTCTTCACGTCTCTGTCGTCGACTTTCTCGCCCTCCGCACGACGGCGGCTGAGATCAACCCAGGCACGCGCCTTGAAGGGAATAAGGCCGGCTTCGCCGAGAACCGGCACGCCGTCCAGCGACCGCCCCATCGTCTTGAGAAACGCATAATAGTCGGCGTCGAGCAGGATGGCCGACAGGCTCGCAGCTTCCTCGGCGATCGGGATCGGCGTGAGCTGGCTACCGGGCGCCAGCTCAAATCCTTCCGGCGCATTGGAGAACAGCTCCAACATCGCCGGGTAGCCCTCGGTTGACGGTTTGGCGAACCGGTAGAGAATCCGTTCGCCTTCGCTCCGCTGCCGGATCTTGTATCCGCCCGCCTCGACAAAGGCCATGAACGTCTCGGAGAATGCCGGGTCGAGCGCCTCGACGATGAGGACAATATCGAGATCCTTGGTAGCGCGGAAATCGAGACCGGCCTCCTCCATGATCAGCTCGCATGCGGCTCCGCCGATCAGCACATATTGGTGCTCATGGCCGGAAAAGTGCGCGCGAAAGCGGTCGACGCCAGCTACCATCCAAAGGGCTCCAAAAGGTGATCGGCTGCCTGCGCGACTCGTTCGTCGGCGTCATGCCGTGCGCTCAGATAGAGCGAAAGTCGGTCGGCAACCTCATTGTCGCTGAGGACTTTAGGATCATAGGCCCATGTCTGGACCTCGATCCGGTGTTCGTCATAGGCCCAGGCAGGTTCCAATCCGTGATGCCGCGCCATCCGCTTCCATGCGGCGGCCGGCGCCGCCCTGCATTCAATTCGCGGTTCGTTGAGCATCGTATATCGGGCAAGGGCGCTTTCGCCCGCCAACACCGCCTCGTTCAGGGGCAGATCGCCCGTGACATAACGAGTCTTGCGCACCGGCGATTGCAAGCGCCCCTCGACCGCGCGCCAAAGGTCGCCGCCACCAAAGCGAAGACTGAGGCGACGCTGGCGGCCGACGCGGTGCGGCCGCGCCAGTTCGAGCGCTTCCAGTTCATCGAACGCCCGGCTCATGCTCATGATCGCGACTTGGTAGCGCTCGGAGAGCTGGGTCAGGCTGGCATCGTTCACATCGTGCCCAAGCAGGGCGGCCAGAATTACGACCTGAGTGGTGGGAGACACCCGCTCGGACGACGGTCCCGGTTCGCTGGAATAGGTCTCGCGCAGGTCGACAAACGCTTCGGGCACATAGAATTGTGCGCCCGGCGAGATGAACGCGACGCGCTTCTCCACGAGGCGCCGACGCAATGCCGCCGGTACAGCTTCGAGCAACAGCACGAACAGGCGGGCATCGATATGGCGTCGCATCTGGTCCCGATGCTTCAGGAACTCGTCAACACCGCCTATTCCGCCGCTTTGCGGAACGATGAACACGGTCGGACTGTCGAGCAGTTCCCCGCGCCACAAGGCATAGCGATCATACAAGAAGTGCGGGAGCCCGAGCGGCTTAATGGGATCGAGATGGAGGTGCGCACCGAAAGCTTCGCGCGCATAAGTTTCCGATGCGTTCGCCAGCGCGCGTAATCGCAGGTCAGGAAATTCATCTAACATCGCACCGTTTATCTAACATCAGCGGTGTTAAATATCAACTTCAATGTTAGATAGCATGGTTCCCGCTTCTTCGGCAGCGATCCGCTGCTCTATTTCCTGGGCTTCGGACACGCCTACCGCGCACATATTCGCTGCCCGTGCCAAAGCCGCGGCTTTGGACCTGTTGATCGACAAAAGCCTTGAGCGCGTCGGGAAGCGAAATGTTCATCGTCGCCATAGGCCGCTTATTCCGCCAATGGCAAAATTTGCCAAGTTGGCTGCTTGACCGTCACGACATCGGAACAAGCCGTTGGCCTGTTCGGGCCGCCTCCGTCGTTTGTACGGCAATGAAGCGCGCTAGTGGAATCTCGCTCAGAGGTCGTTCCGAAGCCATCTCACGAGCGACGAGCGCCATTTCGATCCAGTCCGAGCCGTTGCCGTCACCTCGCTGTGCAAATGCACTCCAAGCGATGACGCTGGCCCAATAGGCCCGCTTCGGTTCCAGCACCTTCTCGATAATTGCGGCGATCCGGTCTTCGATCTTGCGCTTGCCTTTGATCGCTGCGGCGACATCGTCGCCATTCTCAAACCAGGAATCGATCTGAGGGTTGGTCGCCAGCCACCGGCCTGAAGCGCGCACTGCCCTCTTCACCGCCTTGGCATCGGTTTCCGCAGCGTCGGTCTCCGCGAGCATCGAGGCAATGAGATCTTCCACCGATAGAAAAGTGGGCGCGACATCCGAGAGCCCCATAAGCGTGATCGCCTGAACGAGGCCAAATGGGGGTGGCGAGTTAGCCGGACCGTCCGCCATTGCGCTGCTCAGGATCAAGGCCGTATCCTCAGCCGTCGCTTCATGGACCGGCATCTCGGATGCAATATGGTCAAGCATGTCTTCGATCTCAGGCCTGCTCAGCGAGTGCACTACCCAAGCGTCCCGCACACCATGACCCTGCTTGACCAAAATCGAAACCAGCGCGTTCTTCCTGCCCTGCTTGATCGATGCAAATATGCTTTGGGCTCCCGCCCCATCGCGCTCGGATAGCAGAAGTTCCCTGACCTGAATTGCGGGGCGCTTCTCCGGCACCGAGTCGACAGCTCGTGCGGCTCTAATGATCGCGTCGATTGCACGGCGCCGATCTTCTGGGACCCAGTTTCGGATCAGCATGAGGTTGGTAACCGACGATGCCGGTATGAGCCCTCGTTTCGCGGTCTCTTTCATCATGGAGGCTAACGGCAAGGCGATCGCGGGTTCTGCAAGAAGCCAACCGATAGCGGCCTCGCGCAGACTGGATTCGTCAGCGAGGACGAAACCTTCCAACAGACTGAGTTGCAGCTCGGCAGGCATGGCTGCTGTCAACTCGGCGAACTGGCTGTGGATCAGGAAAGGGTCGCCCTCACAGGCTGTCACCAAGTCCTTCAACATTTCGTCGACATCTGCCGTCGGGAGATTCTGTTGGTCAGCTCCGGTCTGGATCATTGCGTGATCCATTGCGCTGCGTATGTCTTCCCCCACGTCGATCCCAGCCCGTGAAAACGCCGAGACAAGCGCCACCGCTGCTGTCGGCACGAGCTTGCCGGCACGCATCTGCTGAGCGATCGCGGCCCTGACATTCTCCATGGCCATGCCCGCATGGCCGTTTCCGGCTTCGCTGCGCTGACGTAGCTGCTCAAGAGCCTGATCAAGCATGAACGAATATGCCTGATGCATCGTTGAGTCAGGCCGCTTCTTGCGCCCTTCGGCAGCGGTGAGGTCGACGATCAGGATTAAGGCTTCGGGTTGAGCTGCCAGCATCTCTCCGACGCTGTGGGCCCCGGGCGACAGTTCGCCCGAGCGGATATCATCCCGAACCATGCGTGCAATTTGCTGGATGGCGGCACGTGGCGTCACGATTGATGTTCCTTTCTCGCACGGCGTTTCGTAGCCGGTACAACTAGCGGCAGCGCGGCGACAATCCATAGCGCCATCGTGGAATATTGTAGCACTCGATCCGCCGCCTGACCTTCCGCGACTTTCAGGGCTCTGGCCTTCTCCAGGGTTTTAGAACTCATCTTGCACATTTCTCGCTCATTCAATTTCGAGCGCGAAACAGCCGTAGGTTGCCAGTCCGCATGGGCAGACGGACAAACCGATGGTCGTTTTCATCATTGGCGTACCGATATTGGGCTTTGCACGGATTGGTCCCGGCGGTGGGTAGGCTTCAGCTGCGCAGGCTCGCGTGGTTACGACCGGGGACAGACATAGATAGCGGAGTTTATGCATTTTTAATGGCGCGTCGGCGGCTTTCCCATGGCGCCTTAATGCCCCGGCGAGCGATCTTGCTTTCCAAGATTGAATGGAAACCAAGATGCGCGAAAAGTCCCCTTTGCCCCATGCATCCACCGCTGCCCTGACCTTAGGCGCGATCGGCGTCGTCTATGGCGATATCGGCACGAGCCCGCTCTATGCCTTTCGCGAGGCGCTTGCCCATGTCGGCGGGCAGGAGATCGGCAGCAGTGACATCATCGGGGTGCTGTCTCTGGCGCTTTGGGCGCTGATCATCGTCGTCACGCTGAAATACGTGCTCTTTCTGTGCCGGATGGACAACAAGGGTGAGGGCGGTGTGCTCTCGCTCATGGCTCTGGCGCGGATCGCGACCGGGGGGCGCTGGTTGATCGTCACCATCCTCGGTGCGACGGGCGCCGCGCTGTTCTATGGCGATGCGATCATCACCCCGGCCCTGTCGGTTCTCGCCGCTGTCGAAGGTCTAAGGACCGTGCCGGGGCTTGAGGGCATGGAACTGCCGATGATCCTGGGCCTGACGATGGCGATCCTGTTCGGGCTGTTCGCCTTCCAGTCGCGCGGGACGGCCGGCGTCGCCAGCCTGTTCGGCCCGGTGTGCTGTGTCTGGTTCCTTGCGCTTGCGGCGCTCGGCCTCATCCATATCTTCGATGCGCCGCAGATCCTGGCCGCTTTCAATCCGCTCGCGGCCACCGGCTTTCTCACGCAGCACGGTATGGCCGGGCTCTTCGTGCTCGGAGCGGTGTTCCTGACCGTGACCGGTGCTGAAGCGCTGATCGCCGACATGGGCCACTTCGGGCGCGGGCCGATCCAGCTGGGCTGGCTGAGCTTCGTCTGGCCGGCGCTTACGCTGAACTATCTCGGACAGGGCGCCATGGCGCTGCAGGCCCTTGCCGACGCGCAGGCCGCGGGCAGGCCGTTCGAGAACGCGGACTGGTTCTTCCTGATGGCGCCCGACGCGCTGCGGGCGCCGCTTGTCGTCCTGGCGACATTCGCGACCATCATTGCCAGCCAGGCCGTGATCACCGGCGCCTACTCGCTGACGCATCAGGCGATTGCGCTGGGACTGCTGCCGCGCATGACGATCCGCCAGACTTCGGCATCCCAGAGGGGCCAGATCTACATGCCGATAGTGAACTGGCTGCTTCTGGGCGGAGTGCTGGTCCTGGTCTTCGCCTTCAAGAGCAGTTCGGCCATGGCCACGGCCTATGGGATCGCGGTGACCGGCACCATGGTCGTGACAAGCCTGCTTGCCTTCATCATCGCCTGGCGCGCATGGCACTGGCAGCCGTTCTGGACCGCGCTCCTGCTTGCGCCGTTCCTTGGCCTCGACATCATTTTCCTGGGGGCCAATGTCCTTCGTATCATGCAAGGCGGTTGGGTCCCGCTGCTCGTCGCAGGTGTCATGGGGACGGTGATCGCGACCTGGCTGAGGGGTCGGCAGGTCATGCGCCTGCGCATCGCCAGGCAGGGCGCCTCGATGCAGCAGCTGGCCGCCGCGCTGGAGCAGCGCCCTGCAGTGATCATTCCCGGCGTGGCCGTGTTTCCGACCGAGAACCTCGACGTTGCCCCCTCGGCGCTTCTGCACAACCTCAAGCACAACAAGGCGCTGCACGAAACGAACGTGCTGCTAAAGGTGGTCACCGAGGGCGTGCCCTACGTGGCGCCCGCCGATCGACTGGCGCTGGAGCGGATTAACGAGCGCTTCACCCGCGCCGTCCTGCATTATGGATACATGGATCAGGTCGACGTGCCGAGCGACCTCTCCCGCGGCGAAGGGCTGCTGCTGGGCCGAGGCGGGACTTCGTTCTTCGTGGGGCGCAATGCCATCCGGCGCGCCAGCAATCCCATGTTGCCGCGGTGGATGACGTGGCTTTATCGCTTCCTGCACCGTAATGCTGCCGATCCTACGGCCTGGTTCGCCATTCCGGCCAATCGCGTCGTGGAGCTCGGAAGCCAGATCGAATTGTGACCCGAGAGCAGCTGGACAGGACACTATGCAACGCTCGATTGCCTCTTATGCGATTGCCCTGTTCGGCGTGGCGGCCATTGCCTGGCTGACCGCAACCCTGCTGCCGCAGATCGGCATCGCTTCGGCCGCGCTGCTGTTTCTTCTGCCCGTTCTCTACGCGGCTGTGCGCGGCGGGTTGCTGCCCGGTCTGCTGGCCGCCTTTGCAGGTGCGATCGCCTACAACTTCTTCCTTCTTCCGCCGCGCTTCACGCTGCGGATCCACGGTTTCGACAACGTGATCAGCGTTCTCGTGTTCGTCGTGGTTGCCGTGGTGACGAGCCGGCTTGCGACATTGCTGAAAGCGCGCGAGGAGGAAGCGCTGGCCCGCGCCGCCTGCAGCGAGGAACTGGCCGCGCTTTCGGCTTTGCTGGCGAGCAAGGATGCCGCATCGGCGCTGGGCGAGGCCATCAGCTGGCTTGAACGTCGCCACGACCGCATTCTGCTGATCGACGAGGATTTCTTGTCCGGCAATGATGCCGGTCTGTCCGCGCTCGACCTGGCCGCAGCATCATGGGCCCTCCATAACGCAGACATGACCGGCCACGCCACGCAGGTCATGCCTGCTGCAGACTGGACTTTCATACCTCTTGGCCCCCGCCTCGGGACGGACCCGGATGTCCTTGCCGTTGCCCGTCCCGCGACCGGCGTCACGCGCGGCGCAAGCGAGCTGTCCCATCTCGGGCAGATTGCCGCGCTGCTCGGTCAGGCCCGGGACCGGGCCGCGCTTGAGCAGCAGACGCGCGAGCGCGAACGCCTCGCCCAGGGTGACCGGTTAAGGCGCACCTTCCTCGCCTCGCTCGCACATGATTTTCACACGCCGCTGACGGTCATAACCGGACGACTTGTATCGCTCAGCCAAACCGTGCCCGATGCCGACGAAGCCCTTGAAGCGGCACGGCGATTGGAACGGATGCTGGAGGACCTGCTCGGCGCTGCGCGGATCGAAGACGGTTCGGTCGCACCGCGGATGGAAAGCGTCGATCTCGTCGATGTCGTCGGGGCCGCGGTGGAGGCCGTGCGCCTGCCGGGCCGGATCGCATTGGTGCGCGATATCCCGCCGGACCTCCCATTCGTCCATGCGGATCCGGTCCTGCTGCGCCATTGTCTGATCAACTTGCTGGATAATGCCGGGCGGCACGCCTCCGGCACCGTTACGCTTTCGGCGCGATGTGCAGGTTCCCGCATGGCGCTGGCGGTCTGCGATGACGGTGGCGGGATCGCCGAAGCGGACCGCGCGCGGATCTTCGAGCGGTTCATCAGGCTTGAAGGCGATGACCGGGGGCAGGGCAGTGGGCTGGGCCTCTCGATCGTCAAGGGCTTCGCAGAGGCCATGGCGATCCCCATAACCGTGTCGGACAGCGCGTCCGGCGGCGCCTGTTTCCGTCTCTCGCTGGCGCAGGTCAGTCCCCGGCAACCGGAGCCCGAAGAATGAGCAGTGTCCTGATCGTCGATGACGAAGCGGCAATCCGGCGCCTGCTCGAGGCAATCCTGTCCCGCGCCGGTCACGACGTCATCGCTGCCCCGAACGCGGCCAGCGCGCTGTCCGCCCTCGATCGCGGCAATGTCGATGTCATCCTGCTCGACCTGGGCCTGCCCGACCGGGACGGACTGGAGGTTATCGCCGCGGTTCGGCAACGCTCCCCCATTCCGATCATCGTGCTGACGGCGCGCCACGAGACAGCTGAAAAGATCTCGGCCCTCGATCTCGGCGCGGACGATTATGTGACCAAGCCATTCGACAGTGACGAATTGCTGGCGCGCCTGCGCTCTGCCCTGCGCCGTTCCGGAACGGCGATGACCGGCGATGACGAGCACCTCGAATTCGGACCGGTCAGGATGGACCTGGCGCGTCACGAAGTGCGATGCAATGACGCACCGGTTGCCCTGACACCGCGCGAGTACGCGGTCCTCAAGGCCCTGCTGCAGGCCTCGGGACGCATCCTCACCCACGCCGCCATCCTCGAACAGGTATGGGGCAAGACGCACGTCGAAAGCGTCGACTACCTGCGCGTCGTCATCCGCGCCTTGCGGCTGAAACTGGAAGCCGACCCCTCGGACCCTCGCCTGATCCGCAATGAACCGGGCATTGGCTACAGGCTGGTTGGATAGGGCAGGCTTTCCGATCCAGGCTGCGCGCTGCGCCGTGGCATTGCCCTCAATGCGGATGCAGCCTCACCGGACCTCCAGGCCCGCTTCTAGCAATGCATTGCTAGTGGAGATCCAACCTGCCGGCAGGTGTACTTCAAAACGATCCGAAAAATTAACGAATCATTTGTGTTTTTTACGTAAAAACAGCCCGGGGAATTGCACCTGCTTTGTTGCAGGTGACTAATGGCAAATTGCTCCTGTGGGGGGGGTATACACATGTGGTGCGTCGATTTCTGCCGGTCACTGCTGCGTGATACTCGAGCCAATGTCTTTATTATCTGTGCGGCCGCGATGGTGCCGATTGCGGCAATGATCGGTGGGGGCGTCGATATAGGCCGCGCCTATATGGCCAAGAGCAAGCTTCAAAGTGCTTGCGATGCTGCATCACTGGCTGCGCGCCGGGTGATGAAGGACGATAGTCTCAGCGACGAAGTTCAGGAGACGGGCCGAAAATTCTTCGATTTCAATTTTCCGGCGGGGATCTACGAAGCGACTTCGTTCGAACCGCAGATTTCGCGGCCGGAATCGGGGATCGTCAGGATCACGGCGGCAACCACCATCCCAACCTCGATCATGAAGATCTTCGGCTACGGAAGCATTCCCATTGCCGTAAGTTGCGATGCGTCGCTCAACTTCGTCAATACTGACGTTGTCCTGGTACTGGATGTGACGGGATCGATGGCCGATCCCATCGGCGGTGAACCGAAAATCGAAGCTCTGCGTGACGCAGTGCTCGCGCTTTATGATGAACTGGCACCTGTTCAGGCGCAGCTTGAAGATCAGGGACTGCGGCTACGTTATGGGATCGTGCCGTACTCGAGCACTGTAAACGTGGGCCATCTGATCTACAGCGTGGACCCTGACTATCTGCTGGACAGCGCTTCCTACCCGTCGCGCACGGCAAATTTCAACCAGGCTTCCTACGTAGCCAACGATCCCAGTTCAAGCGGTGCCTGGGAGTACTACAGCGGAAGCTCGGGTTCCGGGTCATCCTCGCCGACGAGTTCGACGCGATCCTCCAGTCAGTGTCAAAGCTGGGTAAACTCCTCGGGAGGCACCGGGGGAGGACCTGCGCCATCTCCTACGTACCAATTCACTTACGATGGGAGTTCCAGCAGCTCAAGCTATGTGCAGAGCATGAACTGGGGATGGTCAGGTGCTCCTGTGACCTCGGGTTCCAATCGCAGCTGCCGGCGCTGGAAGATTACTACCACCACGACGTACTCGACCCGGCGCACGTTCAGCAACTGGACCTACCGGCACGAGACTTACGACCTGAGCGACTACATACAGCCCGGCGGAAGCATGCTTCTTGCAACGAATGCCTCCGGGTCCGTCGCCGAGCCTGGCGGAAGCTTCAATGCCCAGCAATTGGCGGCTGCCGCAACTGGCGGCAGTTCTGCATCGGTAAGCTGGAATGGCTGCATCGAGGAGAGGGCGACCACAAGCTCGATCGATGGCGGGACCAGCATGGTCATACCTTCAGAGGCTCTCGACCTCGACATCGATGGAATCCCGAGCAGCGATGACTCGCGTTGGCGCCCCATGTTGCCAGACGTCGTGTATACCCGCACTGCCGGCTCTACCTCGGTCAATTCCAACAGCGGCAGCACCAGCACCACGGGATGGATCAAGAACTATTCCTACAGCCAGGGATACTGGGCATGTCCAACCGAGGCACGCCGACTGCAGGAGTGGTCGCGTGACGATTTGGAGGACTACGTAACGGGCCTGCAGACCGTCGGCGGCACCTATCATGACATTGGCATGATCTGGGGTGCACGGATGATCTCGACCGACGGCATATTTGCTGACGGGTGCGAAGAGTACAATGGGATGCCCTGCAACCGGCACATCATCTTCATGACCGACGGCGCGCAGACGGCCTATTGCAATGTCCTGACAGCCTACGGCGTCGAGCAAAACGACATGAGGACGACGGGCGCCGGGAACTGCCCCAGCCAACTCGCACGGCACCAGCAGCGCTTTCGAATGGCTTGCAATGCCGCGAAGAACATGAACGCCTCGGTTTGGGTGATCGGCTTCGACACGTCACTCAACTCGAACCTCACAGGGTGTGCCAGCAATGCCTCCCAGGCCAGCACGTCATCCGATCGAGACAGCTTGATTGCGCGCTTTCGTCAGATCGGAAACCAGATCGGTGCCCTCAGGCTGACCAAATAGGACAGGATGCAATGAAGCTGCCGATCAACCGATGGGATCGCATCTGCAGATTGCTGCGAGGTGACACGCAAGGCGTGACGATCATCGAGTTCGCTCTTGTCCTGCCTCCCTTGCTGATTATCGTCATTGGCGGCCTGGATCTGGGCTATCAGGCCTATCTGCAAACCGTGCTGCAAGGCGCCCTGAACGATGTTGCGCGTTCAGGATCGATGGAATCTCCCTCATTCGATTGCGATGGAGACACGGTGGAAGCGAAGATCGGCTGTGCAGTCCAGAGCAGGTCCGACGTGATCGCGCGTGACGCGACCTACAGCATCGTGATGAAGAGCTTTTACGACTTTTCCGGCGTTGGCCGCAGCGAAAAGCTGATCACCGACTACAATGGGAACGGCGAGTATGATGATGGCGATTGCTACTCCGATCTCAACGAAAACGGATCCTTCGATGAAGATGCCGGAAAGGAAGGCGTCGGCGGGGCGGACGACGTAGTGTTCTACCAGGCTTCTCTTTCCATGCCGCGACTGTTTCCCATGAAGGGTTTGCTCGGATGGGACGACAATTACACCATCACTGCCGAAATGGCGCTCCGCAACCAACCTTACTCCCGTCAAAAGACGCCTCCGACGGTGTGCAATTGATGCGCTCGCCCAGTCCTTTGTGCGTGAAGCGCCTCATCGCTGCCAGCCTCGCCCGTCGCGAAGGGCTTGCCATGATCGAGTTCGCATTCGCGTTCCCGGTGTTTGCCTTGGTGGTCCTGGGCGGGCTCGAAACTGTTCATCTCGCAATGGCGCACATGCGTGTGAATCAAATCGCGATCACGGTAGCCGACAATGCAGGCCGCGTTCGCACCGCGATCGATGAAACGAACATCAATGAGGTCTTCGCAGGTGCCGATCTGGTGGGCAAGTCACTGGGCTTCGCATCGAACGGAAGGATAGTTCTTTCGTCACTGCAACCGAACGAGCAGTCCGGCACCAGAAAAGGGCAAATGATCAACTGGCAGAGATGCCACGGTAATCTGTCCGTCGATCCAAGGTACGGACGGGAGGGCGCCGGCAAGTACGATGCTTCTCTCGTTGACGGAATGGGCGGTACGGGACGCCAGATTCAGGCCGCCGAGGGTACAGCCGTCATGTTCGTGGAAGTCACGTATCGGTACGATCCGCTGATCTCCGGCGTACTCGGATCCGGCCCGCAATTCATCCGTTATGAGAGCGCCTTCAACGTCCGCGAGCGGACCAATCAGGACATTTCCAACGTACAAGGCCTGGGTGTGAACCGCTGCTGATCGAGAGTGAAATACTCGTTACGAAACCATGCTTCTGTTTCCTGGAGTGCGTGAGATGTCTTTGATGGCAAATCGCAACACGGTACTGATTGTTTCGGGAATTGTTGTAGTTATTTCGCTGTTTATTGCAGATGCTGCGGATAGGAATTTTACAAACCACGAGGCAGGGCAAGTCAGATCTGCGACAGTGGAATTGCCCCATCCCGAAGGGGCCGGCTCGAAGGCGATCGTGACGAATGCAGATGGTTCACCCTATGAGCCGTCGCTTGAGGCTCCGGACGAAGCAGCGCAAGGTGACGAACCCGATGGCGATCTTGCCGCGGATTGGAGCCAGGATTCAGTCAATTCGAACGTTTCCAGCCAGACGTCCTCCATGGGAACGGAAGTCGTGGCCGGAGCAAGGCGCATCGATTGATGGCTTCCACCAAGCGGGTTCATTTACGCACGATTCGAGGTAGTTGGCCTCGTCACAGGGCAGAATGATGCCCACAGGCCTGCGCCCCTGTCCATGCCGACCCGCGCCCTCGGCCCCTGAGGCCGCGCGGACGAGTTCCAGCGCGGGTTCCCGCAAGCACTTTTCAGGATTTCAATCCGGAAGGCGCCTGTTCGGAAGTGACGATAGGCTCACAGAGCGTCTGCGGCTGCCATGCGCGCTCGTTGGTAGTTCCATACCTGATCCAAAGCGACAGGGAGCCGGCGGCCCGGCTTCCCTTGCCGACTACGTTCGCCGGCGGCGAAGAAGGACGCGTCCTGCAAGGGCTCGATCCGGCCCAACGCCCGCGCGCTGCGCTTAAGCTGGGACAGGTCCTTCGCCGCTCGAACCTCAGGCGCGTGGCCGATAACATGCTCGCGGACGGCTCGACCAGCGCGCTCGCCTTGCCGCCGTCAGGCCGGCAAGATGTTCAAGGGCGTGCGACGCCTTAAGAATTGGAAGATAGATCGCGACGCTAAAGGCAAATTGTAGTTACGATAAACGATTGACGACCAATCAAATCGTAACTACAAAAAACCATGATCATCGTATGGGATGAACCGAAACGGCAAGCGAACCTCGTCAAGCACGGGATCGACTTTGCCGATGTGGGGGAAGCGTTCTTCCTCTCCGCTCTGGTTATCCCCGCGAAGGACGGACGCTTTGCCGCCATCGGTGAGATGAACGGCACGATCACGGTGATTTTCGCTGTGCTGGGCACCGAAGGCGTCTCGATCATCTCTGCCCGCCCGGCCAGCATTATGGAACGGAGGCTCCTGCCATGACCGACCCGAAACACGTCGCTCCCGGATACACCAAGGCCGATATGGATGAGGTCAGTAATAACCCCGAATGGACAGCCGAGGACTTCGCCAGGGCAAAGCCTTTCGCTGAGGCCTTCCCGGACCTCGCAAAGACGATTCGCGCACGCGGTCCGCAGAAGGCCCCGAAAAAGGTCAGCACCACGCTGCGCCTTTCGCCCGAGGTGATCGAGCATTTCAAATCCGGCGGTCCCGGTTGGCAGTCACGGATCGATGCTGCCCTCAAGGATTGGGTGGCCGCGCACTGAGGCCGAAGTGCGCCCATCCAAGCCGCTCGAGTGGGAAAATGGCGCGCATATGAGCGGTCAGTCCGTTTATGACCGGGGCTGGGACATTGCCGTCATTCCTGGTCCCGGCTCGGAAGGGCGGCTTTCAGCTGGGCACCGGACGTTCCGAAGGACGCGATGCCGTGGCATGGAACGGGAAAGGTGGGCCGGTTGCGGACAGGTAGCTTTCCGCGAAGATTTTTGAGAATCAGACATTAGGACCTCGACGGTGCGCTGCAAAAGCGGCGCCTTGACGCGAGGCCTGCACCTTACCAGCCGCAGGATCACCAATGTCCGGGCTCCAAACAATGCGTCCCGCCGCAGTCGCTCCAAACGAACGGCAGCGCGCAATTCCTAAGCAGGTGGCCGCGGCAACAGATCGCGATACCCGCCCGAACAGAAGGACGCCTCGGCTGCCAACGCGCGCGACATGATCGCCTGCCAAAACCCTATGCGATGTTGCAGTTCGATTCGGTCTGCGTTGCGGCGAAGGTACTCCTCGATCAGGGACTGATCGATAACGCCGCCATTCGGCGCGACCACCTCGGTTTCGAGCCGCAACGCCAATTCGGTAAGCAGTTCGCCCACCTCTGGCAACAGCGCCCGATTGAAATCGACCTTCTCGAGCTGGCGCGCCATGCGCTTGGCGAGCACGGAATCAGGGATCGCGGCAGGCGAGAATGCGAAACTGACCGTGTAACTACCCACCGCGCGGGTCACGGTGGCCGTCAGGAACGAAACCGCCGGGATTTGATCTATATACGGGTGAACGAACGCGCTTGCGATGGTTTTGCCCGTTGTCGCCGACTTGCGCTGGTTGCATGGGCCGCACATCGCAACGAGGTTGAGCGGGAAGATCGCAAACTCGGGGAACGGCGTCTGTGGGAGGTGGTGATCGAGTTGGACGGGCCGTGCGCCGCCGCAGCTCGGGCAACGATTGCCCGCCACCGCCAGCAACTCCGCCCGCAAACCAAACAGCGGCTTGCCCTCATACGTTTTCTTGTAAGCGGCGCGCAGCGCCGCACCGTATTTAACGCGAAACGGTTTGTTGGCGGTGATGCGGCAACCGGCACCGCTCCCCAGCCAATAATCAAGGTAGAGCGTGCGCAGCGCAGTTTCCATGGGTTTGGGCACGGCCTTCCCGAGCCCAGCCTTTAGCACGTCGAACGGATCGCCGATTTTGTCGTGCGGATAGCGAAGTGTGTACATTAGTCTTCGGCTTCGGCGTTTCTTGCCCGGCGCGCGATCGTTGCCATGACATGCGCAAGCGCCTGCGACGACAAGCGCGATCCGAGCGCCTCCTCAACGCCTTCGACGGTTTCAAAGGCGTCGACCATGCGGTCAAGAACGTGCCGGTAGTCCCCGGCCGTCGGATAGAAGCCGAACACCTCCCGGCTGAGTGCGCCGACATTCTCGCCATAGGTCTCGATTGAAGGCGCCTTCGCGATCGTCGGCTCCCGGCCAGCGAGGATGACCACCTGCCCCGCCAGCGCTTCCTGGACGACGACGGGTGAATGCGTGGCAACGAGCGCATATGCCCGCTGCTTCGACAGCAAGCGGCGGATGGATGACATAAGAGCCGCAAGCAACGGTGGGTGCAAATGCGTTTCGGGTTCGTCGATCAGGACGAGCCCGTGACGCTGAAGCATGGCGGTCATGCCCGCCAATTGATGCAAGACGATCTTGTGTCCGCTCGACAGCTTCAGGAAGGCGGCAGCGGGGTCCTGACCAAACCAGCGATTGAGTTGCTCGACGCGGACTTCGTCCAGCGACCAAAAATCCTCGACCTCTTCCGGGTCATCGTGGGGCGGGATGCCAACATAGGCGCGGACCGACACTTCCTCGAGCACCGGTTTCATGATTTCTGCGAAAACTTTGAACCGGTCGAGCTCGCGGATGCGAGTGACATGCGATGCGAATGTCGCCGCAAGCTCGGCCTGCGTCAGCAGCCGCGGGGCAATGTCGCCGCCCTCAATGAGTCCAGCGGGATCTCGCATTCCAAGATAAATGTATCGCCCGCGCCCCGCGATGAAGTCGGCGCGCCGCTCCTCGGGATCGTCGCCGGCGAGCATCGGCGGAACGAAGTTATCGAACGAGCTGTAAGATACCGCCAGAATATTGGGGAAGCCCGGGCCATCGGTGATGGCCCCTTCGACCGCCGTCAGCTGCTCGCGCTCCGCAGGCGGCGCGTACGCGACGCGCGCGATGCGCGCGAGCAAGTGCGTCTTGCCGACGCCGTTGGGCCCAATGATGATGCCCGCCCGCCGTGACGGACGTGTCTGGTGTAGTCCCGCAGGCGCTTCCGTCTCACCCAGCGCGAAGGTAATCGGTTCGTTGGATCCCAATGGCGTGAAGGTGAGGGTGAACGCGTCTTCACCCGGCGGCGCACCACCGGCCTCCACTGTCCGCGTAATCTCGTCGTAAAAGTCCTCGGGGCGGCGATGATCGCGATAGAGCGAAATCTTCAAACCCGGCTCCTCAGCGAACGCCTCGCGCAGCTCGGGATGCGACGAGAGATCATTGAACAGCTTCCGCACCTTGTCGAGTAATCCAAGCTCGATCAGGCGAACATAATAGTCGATCGAGGTACCGAGCGAGACCACGTGCTTGGTGAACTGCACGCCCTTGGCTGGCCCGACGGCAAGTGCGGGAGGACCCTCACGCTGGCCTTCCTTGAGGATTTTCAGCGTTCCGACTTGGTGCGTCGTGCTGCCGTCCTTGTAATAAAGCGTATATAGAGTCCGGTAGCTGTAATCGTTCCAATTATCTCCGAGCAGAATTAACGCCTTATCGGCATCGACCGATGTGACGTTTCGGGCGGCTGTCTGGATGAAAAGGCGCAGCGCCGACATCTTCTTTGTACCCCAAAAAAAGACGGCCTGCTTGGTCAGATCGTCCGCAGAGCGCTTAGTGAGCGATCCGTCGCCGCGATGCAACTCGCCGGGGACATATGATCGCAGACGATTCTGGCCATAATGGTGCGGCTGCCTGCCCCGAATTTCGGCGGCGGCACGAAGACATCACGCACGGCACCCCTTGTTCGACGCCGCGTCGCCAGACAACGACAGCTAAAAATGCGTCGCGTCATGCAATCTGTCGCTCAGGCATGATCGCGAGTCGATGGGGTGCGTAGCCAACCGCTTCTTCGGCTCCGCGATCGAGCGTGGCGGATTCCCAAGGCCGCAATTCACCGGGCCGCCGAGTCCTCGGTGAAGTTGGCTAGGCAGAGCCGGGGATCGAGATGGCGGCAGCTTTTGGATATTGAGGCAAGCAGGCCGAACGACTGATTTGGGCGCATTCCCGGCGGGCAGGTCGCGCAAAAACCGCAGCGCTGAACGCGCACACTCTATTTGATCAGACGATCGATCGAGGACAGGTTGATGGGCACATATTTGCTTGAGGCGGCGGCGGGCAGCCCGGTCCAAGGTCAACGGAAACTGTGGTGAATCGCAGCAACGACGGCACGTCCTTCGTTCAGCGTCGCTTCGATCATCGACTGAAGATGGCGCGTGGTTGCGCCGCGCGTGCCGACGTAACCTGATCGGACCAGCTCAACGAATGCCTCGCTGCGCAAATAGTGGCCATCGAGCTCGGTATGGTCGATGCGGAGGCCGCCTCGGCTCCCCCGCATACCGCCATTGCCAATCATATGGTCGAGATGGCCAAGACTGATAACGATGCCCGCTGCACTTGCGGCCGAGTGGCGTTTCATCATTTTCACGAAGAAAGCGCCGGGATGGAGGCGGTAAGGCCCTTCCGGCTCGAGATCGCAATCGAATTGCCGCATCCGATCAAGCTCATCTTGGAACTGCCAATTAATGCGGACCTGCCATCCCTCACCCAAATCGCGGTCGCGCTCAAGCATCTTGTATTGCACCATTACCAGCGCACCACGTCGCTCGTTGAGGTAGATTAGATCCACCCCGAGAAGCTCCTCAAGAGGTCGGCGATTGGCCGTATAGATCTCAAGCTCGCCGTCATGTTTCCTGAAACGCGCCCGTCCGGTCAGATCGCTGTCATCCATCGTCCAGCCCGGCAACCACCGGGCGTCATGTTCGATCGCCGCGTCCTCAAGCACGCGGATCGACGCGATCGCGCTTGGGCCGCGAACAGCCAACTCATAGGCTTCGCCATCGCCGCCAAAGGCGTTGACAGCGAGCTTGATCGCGTCGTGCTGCATGACGACCGCATTTTCGACACGACCGCGTCCGGCGATCCAGGCGAGGATGCGACGCAGGACGGGCGCGTTAGCTTCATTGGCGGCTAGTGCCGCGATCATCGATTGGCCGAGTTGGCTGGATACTGCGGTGATCTCTTGGGAGGCAGCGCGCAATTGCGCGGCAGCATGTCTCAACGTCGGGGTTTCGACGTAACGCAAGAGCCGTGAAAGCGAGCCGGGTTCGATATCATCGACGAAATCGAACGCGACTCGGGTATCCAGCGATGAGATGGCCTGTCGCGAGCGAACGATCCCAATGCGGAGGTGCGACCTGCCGACCGCGATCAGCGCGAGCGAGCGCGTTTTGGCTGGCCTCGCCACCGAATGGCGAAAGTTGAGTGTGAACCGCGCACCGTGTCGCCTCGTACCTTCTAGCGCTTCCCATGTCTCCCGATCAACCCGGACTACGACAAGGCCAGCGGCCTGCAATTGGCGAACTTCACGTTCTTCCATGACTTCCCCAGCATAGAGTCGCGCACCGGGCGCCCGGATTCTCTAGCCCAGATCTTCACTCAGCGCATCGCCATCAGTTGCTGTTGTTTGTCCACTATCGCCAATAGCAGTTAGGCAGTTGAATCCCAACTTCGGTCATTTCGGTTTGGGCGGACTAATGGCCGAGGGTCCGCTATTAGGATCGCTGCAACTGCGCTGGGACGACTTACTAGGGCGCGTCACCGACCGGCAGCTGTCAAACTTGCAAGGGACCGGTTTCAGTGCAAGCCGTCATTCCGGCGCCCATACCGGAATGGCTTGAGTTGGTCGGCAGGAGAAACGCTAAGTGTGGTGAGAATCTCTGCGGATTGGCCGCCAGCACGGACCTTTTTACGGCTAACCGTCGTAATTCGATGATGTCCAATCTTCCCGACCATGCCGGACGCGTAGAATGATGACCTCGCCCTCATTTCCTACATCATAAATCACCAGGTGGGCCTTGTAGGGATGCACGCGAACTGGCGGCGAGATTTCCTCTCGCAAGCGCGCAGCATGGGGATAGTCTGCGAGAAACGCGAAAATCGCACTCAGCCCTTCGTGATAAGCGTCAGCCTGCGGCAAGCCAAACTGCTCGATGCCTTCCAGAAAAATGGCTGTCAGATCGTCGGCTGCGGCGCGTGTTAAGTGAAAACGTGGCACAGTCAGGCTTGCAGGCCTGCCTGGCTGATCGCTCGCGCCCGGATATCCGCCATCGTCTCATCGCTCAGACCGCCAGCTCGGGCGTCGTCGACAAGGCGCTGCATGGCGGCAATCTTGTCGGCGCGTTCCTGGTCACGGCGGATAAGATCGCGCACATAGTCGCTGGCATTGCTATACCGACCAGTATCAGCTTGCGCTTCCACCCATTGCTTCATCGGATCGGGCAGTGAGATGTTCATCGTAGCCATGGCAACCTCCATGCCCTGAAATAGCAAAGATTGGCAAAGCTTGTCAATTGCTGCTCAGCCATGACCTACCCCCACGAATAGGGACAATTATGCAGCCGACGCCTCGCAGCACCTCCCCCTGCGGCTGCCAGACGTTCTTCCGTTGGCCAATTCTGGCTATCGGAGAATGAACATGGAAATGCCTGAAACCCAACCTACATCCGCCAAGCGTCAGGTCTGGAACGCAGGTCGCGCTGTCGGCGCGAAGCGGGCGCTGAAGCCGAAGCAAATTTGGGAGATCCGCTTTTATCTCAATCAGCGTCGTCGCCTTCGAGACCGGGCTCTGTTCGACCTGGCGATCGACAGCAAATTGCGTGGTTGTGATCTCGTGCAAATGAAAATCGGCGACATTGTCAGCGGCGGGCAGATCCGAACACGCGCCATCGTAATGCAGCAGAAAACCGGCCGCCCTGTGCAGTTTGAGTTGCTTCCTGATGCCCGCGCCAGTCTGCTGGTTTGGCTTGAACGCCGTGGCGGCACGGTGGACGATTATGTCTTTCCAAGTCGGGTCGATCGCAACGGCCATCTCAGCACCCGCCAATATGCCCGGCTTGTCGATGAATGGGTGACCGGTGTGGGCCTGATGCGAAGCGAATATGGCACCCACTCGCTGCGCCGGACGAAGGCGTCGATCATCTACCGGGCAACCGGCAACTTGCGCGCCGTCCAGATCCTGCTCGGTCATAGCAAGATCGAAAATACGGTGCGGTATCTTGGGATCGACGTGGAAGACGCGCTTGCCCTCGCCGAGAATACCGAAATTTGAACCGTTGGCTCCCCGCACCGCTGGCGGGGAGCCAACTTTGGTGGGCCTTTTTTTGGGACGAAGCCGTCGTTCGCGAACGTGCCCAGGAGCGTCGGGTTTCGGATAAAGCGGCCGTTCACACGGCGTGGGCTTCTGACCAGATTACGACGCTCGCAGGAATTGGGACGAACGTCCGGACTTGCGTGAATTGGACGAACGGGGGACCCTTATAGTTTACTGCGAACAGGCGGTCGGCTCAGCCGCAATGAGATCGCCCAGTACCTTTGCTAATTGCAACAGATGCCGGTCTGCATTCGGAGAGGCAAGTTGCCACCGACTGACCTCAATCAGGCCGCTAAAGTCTGGAACCATGCATAACAAACCTGCATCAACCAGCGCTGACGCTCGACGACCATTGATTATGCCGGCTCCTATGCCTGCGGCTACCATCTCCATGACGGAACTGGGCTCGACGTGAGCAACTACTCGGAAATCTCGTTTTAGCCGGCGCTGCAGCAGGCGCACGATGCCTTCAGTTGTCCGAGATCCTGCCGGAGGCAGGAGGACGGGTAGAGGCGCACGATCGGACAAGCGGGCCAGCAACGGCGGCGCAATAAAAAGCCCGTTTTCATGGGTCGAGAGCCGACGGGCGATGGCAGGTACAGGCTCGTCGGCGCCTTCAGTGAAATGGAGCAGATCGAGTTCTGAGCGCCTCATGTCTTCGAGAGGATCCATACCAGCCTCAATAGCGATCAAATCGATTTCCAACTCCCCACACATTTCCGTCAGCCGCTGGCGGGCGGGTAGCAGGTGAAGGTTGAGGATCATCTGGTCTGACCCCACCCGAACGCGACGGCGTGCCGGTGCGATGTGGCCGATCCGACGTCCGCTCTCCAAGGCTTGAAGGGCATCTGCCAGCACCGCTTCGCCATCTGCGGAGAGTTGATTGGTCTTGCCGGTCTGCCGTCGAAAAAGCTGTTTTCCCACAGCTCGTTCGAGGGCGTTGATGTGGCGGCTTACCGCCGCTTGCGAAATGCCCTCCGCTTCGGCTGCCCCCGAGAAACTGCCATGATGGCATACCAACGCGAAGATTTCGAGCTGACGAAAGGTACCTGCCATGATCCTAACCCATAACCTATTGGTCATGTCTCCCATAACATGCCGGGCCATAGGCTGCGCCGGAAATTTCACGCATCGGTGATGTGACCGCCTAACCGAAAGAAATCCGCAGAGATGACCGTCGATCGCCGCACTGTTCTTGGCCTTCTCGGAACGGCACTCGCCGCGCCGCGCACGGCCTTTGCTGCCCCTGCGCGGCGACCGAACCTAGTCTTGTTCATGCCTGACGAACTGCGTGCGGACGTGCTGAGCTGTTATGGCAACCCCGTAACTCTCACCCCCAATTTCGATGCGCTGGCGCGGCAGGGCACGCGTTTCGCCAATTGCCACGTGCAATATCCGATCTGCAGTCCATCCCGCTGCAGCATGCTGACTGGCTGGCCTCCAAGCGTGCGAGGCCATCGCAGCCAGTTTGCGCGGCTTCGCCCAGACGAACCCAACATGTTCCGCTATTTGCGCGAGGCGGGTTACGACGTATTCTGGGTCGGTAAGAATGACGCGCTGACCCAGGAATGCTTCCGTGACAGTGTCACCGAATGGCAGAGCCAGCCAATCCTGCGCTTCGGCGGCGGGCCTCTACCTTCCGTCGATACGGCAACGATGGTGATGCGCCCCGGCGAGGCCAAGCGGACCGACACGACGGACTATGCCTGCATCCAGCAAGCTGTTCAGTGGCTCGAACGTCGGGAAACCGATCGCCCGTTTTGTATCTTCATTGCTTCCTGGGAACCGCACCCGCCTTACCGCGCTCCGGCCGACTTTGCCACGATGTATAAGCCTGCAGACCTGCCACCACTGATCCCGGCGGGCCTGGCGAAGAAGCCGGACTTCCACGCAGCGATCCGAGGCTCCCACGGGTTAGATCGCATCGATGACGCCGCTTTGCGAGAGGTTCGAGCCGCCTATTACGGCCAAGTGAGTTACACGGACTGGCTATTGGGCGAGTTGATGGAGGCAATGGAGCGCACAGGCCGTAGCCGTGATACGGCGTTGTTCGTTGCCTCTGATCATGGAGATTATGCCGGTGATTATGGTCTGATCGAAAAGTGGCCGAGCGATCTGACGAGTTGCCTCACCCATGTGCCACTAATCGGACGCGTGCCTGGGCTCGCAGGCGGGCAGGCCGCGAGCGACATGGTCGAACTCTTCGACATCATGCCGACTTTCCTTGGTCTTGCTGGCACTCGGACTCGTCATACGCATTTTGCACGTTCGCTGCTGCCGCAAATGCACGGCCTTCCGGGCGATCCCGATCGTGCCGCATTCAGCGAGGGCGGTATGAACGTCTATGAACCGCAGGCTTTTGAGACGAATTGGCCGGGACCATTTTACAAGGCAAGGATTGAGCTGCCGCTGCAGCATCCCGAGACGATATCGCGATGCGCGGCGATCAAGACGCGGCGCTATACCTATGTTCGCCGACCGCAAGGCCAGGACGAACTGTACGACCGCGCTGCAGACCCTGCAGAGACGAACAACCTCATCGACGCTCATACGCATGCCTCAGCTAAGGATTCGCTAGAGCGTCGCCTGCTCGACTGGTACGTCAACACTAGCGGTGTCCCGCCGACCGATCGCGACAATGCTAGCGAAATGCCTCCCTATTCGCCGCCGCCGCAAACTCTGCCCGGCTCCGATGCGGAAACAGTCGCCAGAATTCTCAACAGCTGAGGCGTCAATCGCCAGGTCACGACCAACTCACGCTGTTCTGGGGCGGTCGCCGGAATGTCCGCTGATGCCAGAACTCACCGTTCATGATGGTGTTCGCGAACAGCAGTTTCGTCCCAGACATTTCATAGCTGAAGGTCCGCTTCCTAGCGCTGGAAAACGGGAGCCGAACGGCGAAGATGGGCGCGTTGCTGCCCGGCAACTGTCAACCTTTCGAATGACCCGTTCCGGCGTGGGCCGACATTCCCGCAGCCGCATTGGAACAGCGTGAGTTGGTCGGCTGCTGCCGGCGTGTGAGCGACAGTTATCCCAGTTTCTGCGCTCTGAACCCGACATTCGCCTATCGACCCATTGCGGGCATTTTGCCTGTCCGCGCCGCCTTGGAGCGGCGGCCATCAGATAGGCAGAATCTGAAGGTCCAGCCTGTCGGTATCGAACCCGTTTTCTCCGGGAATGGCGGCAATGATGCGTTCTCGAATGCGGGGGCCGGTGGTGTGGCTGAGAACGGCCTGACCTGATCCATTCAACACCACGACGTCATTGCCGGCGATCAGGGTCGCGCCGCGCAAAGAGCCTGGCGCGTAGGTGACCACGAGCTCATAGCCGCCCGGTGCATTGCAGTATTCACGGAACGTGCCCAGCGAAACTGCGCCATGGTCCATGATGCCGCCGCCGGTTGGCTGATGGCGGACAGAACAGAACACGGGAACGGTAAGCTGCAGGTTATAGCCCATGGCTGCCGCCTGCGCAGCCGATGGCAGGACTGCGAGCGCGAGGCATCCCATAGCGAGCGAGACTTTCCGAACCATCCAAGCACCTTTCGCCATGAGGCCAAATCTTGGACTGATTCTAGGTCGTGCCGCGCTAACATTCAGTTAAAGGGCGATTATCCGCCGCAAGAAAGCGGGTGCAGGCGTCTGGTTCACCGCGCCGATACCGAAATGGAGATGATGTCGCTGTAAACGCCTGCGCGCCGGTTCGAGACGTCTCCGATGATGAACTGGATCGGCAGTGACTCGCGGCGATATCCATGGCCGGCCGGGCCGGTGACCGGCGCAGTGCCTGCGAGGTTTACCGATTGGCCCCCAATGGCGAGCGAATAAGGCACGCTCCACTGGGTGGAATCCATCCTCAGCTTGCCCGAGTTCGCGGACGAAACCGCAAGATCGTATCGACCCGTGCTGCTTACGCGAAGCTGCAGCGGCACCGGAGCAACCCCCTGTCGCAGCTCTCCCAGCTCGACCACCGCCTGACCGTCATTCATCGTGAACGCACCAGCAAGACCGATCCTGGCCGACGGCAGGACATCTATGCCGAGGGTCAGCCGGGTGCCGCCATATGTGCGGAAAGCCGCATCCCGCGCTTCGACGATCACGTTCTGCGAGAAAGTGCCTGCATCGCGAACCTTGTCCGCGTCGACGGCCAGCTTGTACAGTATCGTCCGGGACTGGTTCGCCTTCAGCACGATTTCACGCTGCAGGGTCGTTCGCACAGACCGGCCGGCGCGCGGGGTAACGTCCTGCGAATCGGTGAGATCGAGCAGCACATAGCCGATCCGCTGGCCCGACCCGGAGGATAGGCCGAAGGGCGGTTGATCGAGTTCGAAAGCCGGAGAGAACCGGCAATCCTTATCACCGTCATTGACGTAGGTAATGCTGAAGGTGGCCTCGGGCGCGACGTCCCCGAAAGGGTCGAAGCCCTGTATGGTCCAGGCCGTGGGCGTCGCCGTCATGCGAACGGTGCAGTCCATCTCGGCCATTCCGGGACGAGCGGCGGATGCTTGTGCCGACGAGAGCGAGGCCAGCAACGCTGCCCCAACCAGCCCTAAAGAACGATACATCGAGGCCTCCTAATTCTTCAAGCCGGACTGCAGTGTACCGAGATCCAGCAGGCCATCGGTGTCGGCGGGTACAGTAAATTCGAAACTGCGATCGATGGTACCGGCGGCGCCATAGGTTTCTACCAGATAACGGCGTCCCGGCAACAAGTTGGAAATCGCGAAACGGCCTACCGAATTCGTGAAGAACGGCTGCGGTTCGGGATTTTCATTGTCCTTGACATCGAGAAGCGTGACCCGGCCGCCAATCAGGGAGACCGGCTTTCCGGGCTTGCTGACAAGAGTGCCAATGGCGCTGGCGAAGGCGTCAGTGCCCACGCGCAGGGCGTAACCGCTCTTGTAGGGGGGGCGAACGCGAACCACGCCCGGCCCGGTGTCGTACCCAGCTGGCGGGTCCTCGACATCGTACTGCACCGTCTGGGCAGAATAGGACGCCAGCGCGTTGTTGACGGCAGCGCCGAGTGCGCCGCTCTTGCCGATATAGTCGTTCTGAGCCAGCGATTGCCCTGCAACGACGCTGCGCTTGCCCAGGTTCTTGTGGGGTTTGAGCAGCATGAAGCTGTCGTTGATGCGCCGTCCCACGCCGAACATTCCGCCCGCGAACGCCAAGGTCGTGCCGACGCGCACCGAAGTCGCATTGACCGCCCCCAGATCCGAGAAGTCGGCACCGTAGGCGGCGTGACTGACGGACGCCTCGAATGTGTTGGCCGCATAAGTCGCGTAGCCCTGGCCCACGACGTTGTCGTCCTGACGCGTCATGATCCCGCCAAAGCCCACGCTGTTGAGCTGATTGAGCCCGCTCTGGTTGTAGGACACTTCAGCCAGGTTATTGCGGCTTTCGTATCGCGCTTCCGCCCTGCGCCGATAATCGGGCTGGAACACGAGGCCGATCATGACGCTGAAACCCGTTCCGCGGGACAGGTTCGAGGGATATCTGGCGTAATCGACCCCGGCTCGCACAGTCCATCGTCTGTCGAGGCGATAATAGGCAGTCGTACCGATCCGATAGCTGTCACCGAGGCCGCTGCGGCCCTTGAGATAGGATGCCGTCGAGGTCGTCATGAAACGCAGGTCGAACTGGTGCGTGAACTGGGCCGAGACCGACAGCGAGGTGGAATTGATGCCCTCGATGTTCCCGAGCGTGGCGAACTTCGGGGACAGATAGTCCGTCCTCAATGTGAAGCTGTCTGACAGGCCTTCCCTGTCGAAGTAGTGCTCGTAGCTGAGCCCCAGCGCAAAACCCTGCCCGGCAATTTTGCCATTGCTGACGCCCCCGTCGAGAAGCACCCGGCCGGCATTGCCCAGCACGAACTGGGTTTGTCCGGTGACCGTCTGGACATCCTTGCTCACCTGAAGCCCGACGCCGATGGCAGGGCGGTTCAGGAAGGCCTTGCGGAAGAAACCGGTAAAGGCGACCGGGCCGCCATACTCGGGTTGACTGCCGAAAGTGCGGCTCGTGCTACCGAGAAAGGCGCCATACTCATAGTCACCCGGATCGAGATCGATCGGATCCAGGTACTGCTGATAAGCCAGGTTCTGTGTTGCGCCGGAGTTGTCCGTTACCTGGATCGCGATATCGTTGCTGCCTGCAAGCAGCGGCAGGGAACCGAAATCGTATCGGCCGGGCTGAAGGCGAATTTCCCGGTAAAGGGCGCCGTTGCGCAGAAATCTGACGGTGGATTCGCGTTGCAGGACCAGCTGCCGGTTAGCCTGCAAGACCGCCGAGCGGAACGTGTTGAACCGGCGCTGCTGGCGCAGCACGCCAATGCCGCCCATTTGCACATAGGCCTGCTGGCCGCGGATTTCCGGATCCAGATCGCCGACGAAGAAACGCCGGTAGGACCCCGGCTGATCGTAGACGAGACGCGCGTAGTTGCGGGTGAACTTGTAGCTGCTGTCGGTCAGGCCAAAGCTCTGGCCCAGCTGGGCGGCGCCTTCGAACACCACTTTGCCGAAGCGCACGGCACCGTCGAAATCGAGCGTCGGGGGATCTGTCGACTCCGAGTTCCAGACGTACGTCTCTACCGCGCTCAGATTGAGATAGGCCGAGAAGCCGGAAGGCTGCAATGTAATGTCATCGAGGTCCTCGCGCGGCGGCGCGAACAGATCCTGCACCGCGCGCTGGTCGGGCGACACCTCGACGACGACGACGGCAAGGGTGCTCGGGTCATATGTCAGCCCGACGCCGGTCTGCTCGAGATTCTCCGGCCCGAAATCGCTCAGTCCCTTGAGGTGGCCGGCGAGCTGGGCGTGCGCATCGGCATTGAGGATCGGCTCCATCAGCCGGAGAAAGGCCGTCGCATCGAGCAGGAAGCGGTCGTCGGCGGTCAGCCGCATCGGGATATCGCCGAGGCTGCGGCCCATGAAGGTCAGGGGGACCGTCATGTCGATATCGCGCTCGTACGGATTGATGTCGGGCCGCCCGTGCGCGCCCATGGGCACCTGCGGCACCGACGAAGTATCTACCTGGGGCGGATTGTCCGCCGGAGGCGCCGGGCTCGGCCCTGGAAGCGGTACCGTCTGGGACGGAAACGGTTCGGGCAGAGCGCCTGGGCGACTTGCTTCGCCCCCCGCCTGCGATGGAGCCGGCCCCTGAGGCAAGGGGATAGAGATTTGCGCACTCGCCTTGCCTGCGCAGAGCAGGGCAGGCGCAGTCGCGGAACACAGCAATGCGCGGGCGAACTGTCTCACCTGGCGAATGTCAACTTGATCGGTCCGGGCCCGAAACCAGGCACCGGCAGGTTGAAGACCCGCTCTCCCATCGCGGCGACATAGCCGGTCCCGATTGCGCGGTTGAGCTCTTCGGGCGAGATATCGACGCGCAGCCATTTGCCGTCGCGATCGGTGCCTTCGAGGTGCCAACCGAAATTCGCCATCATCGCATGGCGTCGGCCCTCGTTGCGCAAGGTCACTTCGACGCCATCCTGCTTGGGCGGGAGCTCGTTCGATCCCGGAGCCGCCGGCGGCTGATAGAGCACCTGCCGTACCGAGGCGGCCTTGACGTCGGGCTTGGCGCCCGGAGGCGCCACGACGACCAGCGCGCGCATGTTATAGAGAACCTGGACTTGCGCGCCCACCGAATCGCTGGCTCCCGGTGCAAGGGCGACCGGCAATTGTTCTACCGAGACATAGAACGCCTTCGACGTGGGGAGTTCAGGATTGCCCACCCATTGCAGACGAATGACCTGGCGGCCTCCCGGGGGCAATGCACCCTGGGGCGGGAAGATCAGAAACTGATCGTCGGCCGGAGTTTCGACGATGTCACCGTTCTTCTCGATGTTCATCTCGTAAACGCGGGTCTGGAACGCGAGATTGCCCGCATTGATGTTCTGGACTTCGACGCGGGCTACCGCATCGCTGCCGCGCGATTCCATTTCAAGAACCATGGGCGATACGCGCATCGCCTGCGCTGGCGAGATGGTAAACGCAAGAGCAGCCAATGCCATGAACAGGCCGCCAAAGCGGCGAGATAATGCAATCAGTACTGACATGATTCTCCCTGCCCTTCGATTTACCAAGTATCCCGCGAATTTATAAAGAAAGGGGAAAGATTGCTCTTTCCCCTCTCCTCACATTTTGCTGCTTGATCAGAGAGCGCGCAGCGTCAGCGTGGTGGTGCCGCTGTAGGTGCCGGCGACCAGGCCCTTGTTCACGACCGGAGCGGTGATCGCGATGTTCATGGCCGAGCGCCATGCGCCCTGCTGCTTGGTCTTCGACAGGTCGTTGGAGCCAACGTTCAGCGACTGGGCCGAACCGCCGGCGACCGAGTTCACGGCAACGCCAGTCCAGGAAGCATTCACGGTGTAGGGAATGTTGGCCTGGAATTCGTTGGTGTCGTAACCGCCGGCGGCGGAGTTCACGAGACCCTTGACGTCGTTCTTGGCAATTTCGACTTCGTTGTTGAAGTTGCAGCCGGCAGTCAGGGATTCGATGTTGGCAGTGGCCGGGCCGACCATCTCGAACGCCGAGTTGACGTTCTCGTTGTTGCCGGTGCGCACGCCGATCACGCCGAAGTCGATGTTGCGCGCGTTCGAGTTGTTACCCGAGTAGAACGAGCAGTCCTTGTTGACCGAGCCCGAAAGGTGGAACACGACATCGACCTGCGGAGTGGCGGTTTCGCTGTCGCTGGGGGCATCGGCGTAGGCGGTGTAGCGGGTGCCGATTCCGAAGGCGATGCCGGTTTCAGCAATAGCCTGAGCAATGGCGCCACCGAAGCCCGAGGGGTTGGTAAGCGTGGTGCCACCGAACGCCGTGCTCGCGTAGTGGCGCTGGGCGGTCTGGGCGAGGGCCGGCGAAACGGTGCCGACGAGAGCGACGGCGGCGACTGCGCCGCAAAGAATCTTCTTCATAACTGAACTTCCTCTTCTCTTCCGCTCCTGTCGATTGGCAGGGATGCGGCATGACTTTTGCACCGGGCTTCAGGGAAACCGGCAGAGCATCGGTGCCTGCTCCGTCGGGTCTAATCCGGGGACCGGCCCCGGGCAGAAATGGCTAAATGGGCGAAACCGTGATCGTGATGGTCTCGGAATAGGAGCCGGCCAGAAGACCTGCCTCGCCCGAAGGCGTACCGAGCTCGACATCGAGGACCATGCCATCGGTGGCGATGCCGCCATCGCTGGAAATGACGCCGCCTGCCTGGAGCTGCTTGCTGTTGAACGATCTGGAAACGGTGCGGGCCGCGGGATAACGCACGGGCATCTCGACGGCGAGGCTGTAAGGCAATGCCCCGCCATAGGGCCCTTGACCATGCGGCATGCTGGCATGGGTCAGTGCCCCATGAGCGCCCTTGATCGTCATCGTGAATGGAACGTTGCAGTCAAGGTCGACCCTTGTCCGAATGCCCAGACCGCGGCGGTTCAGATCCCCGAAATCCATGTCCGCGATGTTGCCGATCGCGCAGTGATCACGGATCACGCCTCTGACCGCAATGTCCAGAGACCGGGCATTCTCAACCTCTGCCGCGCCGGCAGGCGCAGCTAGCGCGCTGGTTGCCAGCGCGATAAGCATGAAACGCATTGATCGCCCCTCTCCTGAGCCGAAGTGGCTCGACTTCCGGACTGCGACTTCCCAAGCGTCCCCACGCTTATGAAAACCGCTATCCGGCGTTAGCTAACTCCATCTAACTAAAGATATTTCGATTCGCACTACCCAAAATCGAGGTTCTGACGAATTCCCGTGGTCTGCGAATGGCGGCAGGCCCTCGATAGGCATGAAAACTACGTAGATTCAGCTAGTTAGATTTTCTGAATGGGATTCTGCAGATCACCAGGCAAAGCTCTTCGTCTCGAAACGAGACATAGCCTGTCTGAGCAGTTAACGTTTGTTAGCTGACAGCGAGATGAAAAATGGTCTCGGCGCGAACTCCATCGCGAAAGATTATGTCACTGCGGTCGATAATGCGGATTTACGAGGGACTGGTGTCGAAATGCCGCGAATCGACCTCGCAGATTACTGATGGATTCGAATCGCCATTTACGTTTGCCACTATCTTGGCCGATCGGATTACTTCGATTCGAGGCGCAAGCTTCACGACACATGCTTAATTAGACTTTCTTGGCGCAGCAGATTCGCTTGCAAGTGCCGCGCCGCGCCGGCGGGCATGGTAGCGGCACATTTGACTGCGCTCGGGCGAGCCCGTTCATCGTACTTCCGGGATCGCAGGCAATGTGGGTGAGGAGATCTGGGCGGCCGCAGCGCCGCTGCAGCGCTTCCATTCCGAAGATCTTCTCGATCAGGCCCCGTACGGGAGGGGTCGGTCGGTTCCCCTTGGCGAGCCCTGCTTGGTCTCCTTGGTGCGCGCTCAAACATTGGTGGCGGCAATGTGAGACATGCCACCTTTTACCCGCACGGCGTCGCGATGGATTGCCGCGCAAGGTGGGATCGGCAAGCAACTCGCCAGGATTGCGGGGCAAGAGCCGCTGACTGTGAGCGCCACTGGCGATTGGTGAAGTGTGAACGAGTCTCTCTTCACGCCTTCGAAACCGGATCCGAACTGCACGCCGATGACTTGCCGATCATTGCAATCCACTTTCCCATCCGCCCCGTTCGGGCAGAAGGCGAAGAGGCTGGCCGGCTATCGCGCCTGCTAAACGCTCAAGTTTGAGCAGGGTAACCTGACGCTCCCCTCTCTCGAACTTGGCTATGTCTGAACGGTCAATGCCGGACTCGAAGGCTGAAGTGCATCGCGCGAATGCCTGATGTCCGGTTCAAATGAGGGTAAAGTCTGCGTTTGTCCGACTGAATTTTCGTTTCCAAGAAGGATCCTTAAAGCAGGCCTAAATCTCAATTAGAATTCTTATTTTCTCAGACCTAACGCCTAATTTTTGTCCGATTTCATGCTTTATGATTTCAATTTCGCTATTTGAACTCACGAGTTTGCAGGCGGGCTGACTAAATGGCATGGATGTTTCGTCGCAATTCTCTTGAATTAAATCGATCTCGGAAATGCCCAAGGCCCGTGCAATAACCTTCATCGCCTCCTGACGAGGGGCGACGGTTCCTTTTTCCCACTTCCAGAGTGTAGGCCGACTAACCTTGAGGCGCTCTGCCAGTTCCACCATCGTCAGGCCTCTTTTCATTCGCCACTGCCGAATGCGAGGGCCTATCGACTCGGCTGACCAAGTGTCATCCGATTGTGTCACTTCCGGCTTTTGAATCTTGACCTTCCGAAGCTCCCTGTATGTCACTGACTTATCGAAATCACAGGCAAAGATGTCCGCATTTTCCCATCGCACTATACCAAGGCGTGTGTGCCCGTCCGGGAAAATTATGTGAAATGATTCGCCAATGAGCAGTGAAACATCAGATCGGAACAAGATGCCGGATCTGCTAAGCTTGGATACCGAGACTGGCACGTCGGGCTCACCCAAAAACCGGGTATCACGCCTTGAGAGGTCGAGGCGCCTGGAGAGCGGATGATCCGCGCGGCGCTTGCTGATCTCGATATCGAAGCTGGGCATTACAGTCATCGAACGAACCTATCCATCGGTTAATGCCTTAGATATATATCGTAGTCGTTAACCGAAGTATACTTCCAGTGATGATGAGAGCAGCAAGTCGCTACCTGCGTCTGACGGTGCAGATCGTTTCATTTGGAGGCGATAGTCTGCGAAGTGCTTGTGCATCTCGTCCACCCGGGACGCAGCGAGCAGTCTGTTCGCGGAGCCTTTCTGACGGCTGCGACGCAGCTTTAGGCAGGGATGCCGACGATGACACATCGCAAAGGCAGCTAAAGGCGCAGGCAAGCGAATGGACGCCATCGGGACCTCAGGCGCCCTTGTTGGCGAAACGGCCATCTGCCCGGAATGCATTTCGGTCCATTGGTGCGCTTGCAGTTCAGGAGCTGCGTGCCGCTGGTGCCCGCGGCTGCATCACCTTGCGCCGGGGTCTTGCGAACCAGAAGCTCCAGACAGCGAGCGATCCCAGCATGGTGAGGGCCAGTCCAGAGAGCGTCATCACGATGCGAAAGGCCAGCCCACCGACTTTGGCTGCATGAAGTGGATAGAGCGCGTTGTAGCCGATGACGGTCCAGGACAGGTCAGAGGCATCGCGCGCAGCGACGAGGTTCCCCGTATCCGCCGCGAACCAGACGGTCGTGCGCCCATTGGGCAGCCACTCCTGTTGCCCCCGCATGCGCAGGGTGATCAACCCGCTGTCATTGCGGGGCAGCGATAGGCTGCGGACTCCCGCATCGGGGAAGCGCCGGCGTGCGCTTACTATCATTGCAGCCCAATCGAGATCCCTCGCGACGGCTACGGGCCGGTAGCTCGGTGCGGCAAGAGCATGGCTGATTTCTTCCGGTGCGCCGGGCCCGAACAGGACGGCCGCCATTGGACGAAATACGAGCACGGCGCCGGTCACAAGCGAAACTGCGAGCAAGGGGGCGAAGACGGCGCCGAGATCGCGGTGATGTCGCAAGATTGCAGGGCGGGTGAGGCGTGGCGGTACAAGCCGGAACCGGAAAGTCTTGCGTGGGCGCCACCAGAGGATGAGACCGCTGATCACGAAGAACAGCCCGCACAGGGCGGCAATGCCGATCACGAACTCGCCGCGCTCGCCAGCAAACAGGTGATGGTGAAGATCGAAGATCCAGAGCTCGGGCCGCTGCCACTGACTGGACCAGGTAGTTACCCGATCGCCTGTCTGTGTGACGTAGGCGCCCGCTCCATCGGCGAAGGCGAGGCGATCGAGGCCGAAATCGGCAGTCGCGAAAGTGATCGATTGCGGCCTGTTGGCAGCACCTGTCATCAGGCGCTGCGCCGTTTCGGCCAGCAGGGCCGTCTCCTGCACTTGCGGGTCGCTGCTATGGGGAAGCGTGATCCACGCATCCTTGTGCAGCAGGATCGTCCCCGTCAGGCCGAGCAGTGCCAGCAGGAGGCCGATGAGGCCCCCTGTCCAGCGGTGCAGGGTGTCGAGCAGCTTCATGACTGCCGGCACGTCAGAAGCGATAGTCCCAACCGAAGGTGAAGTTGCGTCCGCGCCCAGCGAAGAAGTGGGCGTTGTCGGTGGGGCGCACGGTCTGGGTATAGTAGTCGATGTAGAACGTATCGAAGATGTTCTGGGCCGCCAGTGTCAGGGCGCCGAAGCCGGTTTCGTAGCGCAGGCTCACGTCCGTGACGTCGTAGCCATCGAAAGCGTACGTGTCGCTGAAGTTACCGGGTGTGCGCTCGAATTTGCGGGACAGGAAAAGCAGCGTCTGGACCCGCGCAGAGAATGGGCCGCTACGGTAGCTGGCGGCCAGGTTCAGGCGGTCGGGTGAGATGTTGGCGCCGTCGAGATCCCGGTCCACGGTGTCGATGCCATCATTTGATCCGTCGGTGCGGCCGATAAGGTGGGCGTATCCGGCTGAGAGCAGGAGACCGGGGAGCGGTGTCTTGGCCGACAGGTTGATCTCCAACCCCTCGATTTCCACCCGCTGCCGCTGGACTTCGAAGACCCCGCCGGTCCGCACCAAGAGCGAGCCGTTCTTGCTGGTGGACCAGAAATAGGCGGCGCTCGCATCGAGCGGCCCGCGTTTCGCTTCTATGCCGATTTCGCGGTTGTTCGAGACGATCGGACTGATGTTCACATAGTCGTCGATGTCCACCCCTGCCGAGTTGACGGCGCGTGCAATGCGGCCAACGTCGGGGACGGTATAGCCTTCCGCATAGCTGGCATAGGCGCGCAGGCCGGCGACCGGCTCAAGGATGACGCCGCCGTTGAACAGCGTGTCGCTGAACCTGGGCGTGCCTCCCGAAACATCGAAGCCGCCATAGCTGGCCAGCGTCGTGTAGTCGTCGATGGAGATCTTCACGTCTTCGTAGCGCAGGCCGCCGGCAAGGCGCAGCTTGTCGTCCAGCAGGGCCAGATTGAACTGCGCGAAGGGCGCGATGCTGCGATAATCCGTAGGCGGAACCCAGCTGCGATCGGTAGCGATCAGACGCTGTTCGGTCGCGTCATACAGCACATCGAGGCCAAGCGTTGCCGTCAGTGCTTCCAGACCGGGAACCTTGCGCTCGTAGGAGAGCTTGCCGCCATACTTGCGGCTGCGGTTCTGCGACTGGTCGAACAGTGAGCCGAAAGGCGCGATGGAGGCGTCCTGAAAAGTGGCGATGAATTGCTCGCCGGCGATGACCGGTTCGCCGCCGTATGTGTCGCGCGAGCGGTTCCAGAACAGCTGGGCCATGAGACTGCCGCCCCACAGGTCGCTGTCGGTCAGCGTCAGTGCCGCGCTTTCCGTTCGGTTCGTCGCCGACTTGCCCGGCGGCGTCCCGCGCACCGATGTCGTCGGCAGATCGATGGTGTAGTCCCCATTCTCGGGGACGTAGTCGCCTTCGCCTTCCAGTTCGAAACGACTCAGCATCAGGTCGAGCCGTGCGGTATCCGAAAGCGCGTAGCCGAAACGGCCGAAGACGGACCAGGAACGGCTATCCTGCGTTTCGCCCTGGGTCAGGTCGGCGCCGATACGGCGACCTTTGCCATCGTAGTAGACGCCGCGCTTGTGGAAGGCGGCGCCAACGGTCGCATCGAAGCGTCCGCCACGCCAACCGATCAGGCCCGCGACCTTGCCGCCGATGCCGTCGCTGCTGAAGCCGTTGTCCGCATTCCCCTGCACCATGACGCGGCCGGAAATTCCGTCATGTTGCGCAGGCCCCACCGTCACCTGGTTGACGATGCCCCCGGTGCCGCCGATGCCCTGGAGCGCATTCGAACCGTAGATCACCTCGACCCGGTCGACGAAGAACGGATCGATGGTGAAGCCGTCGCGTGCCCCGTCGCGCAGCGGGGCTGACTGGGGAATGCCGTTGATTGCATAGAGCGGAGACCTGCCGCGCAGCGTCTCTCCGGCTCCTGACAGTTTCTGACGGGTCGGCGAGAAGGAGGGCGTGAGGGCGGACACCGCGTCGACAACGGAACCGCCGATCGCCACTTGCTGTGTAAGCGTCGCATTGTCGAGAACATCGATCGTCATCGGCAAGGCATTGGCGGGCAACTCGGTGCGTGCCGCGGTTACGATAATGGGAGCATCTGCATTCGCATCAAAGTTGACCGGAGTCTGGGCGAGGGCCGGAGCAGAACCGATGGTCATCGGCAAAACGAGCAGGGCGCGGCGAAACTTGGCGGACATGTGATCTCCCTTTCGGCCGAGCGATTAGGGAAATGCCCATGATCTTGCAAGTCATTATCAATAGAGCTGCGATGAGAGGGTAGTCCATTCCATTCAGTGCATGGCGGGCCGCGACTTTGCTTTCGGCAGACGGGCATGACGACAAACCCACATTTGTGCTGATGTGGGCTCGTGAAAATTGGCGAGGGTCCCAGGCGAGGGTCCCATGAGCCGGCTTACAATCGACATTTCTGAACAACAGCACCAGAGCTCGAAGGCCTTGGCCGCCTTGCAAGGCAAGACGATCAGGCAATATGCGATCGAACGGCTTTTCCCGGCCAATGCGGGTACCGATCAGGCATGGCAGGAACTGAAAGCACTTCTGAATGAGCGCGTTGCCCAAGGTCTGGCGGGCGGCATTTCAGTCAAAAGTGTCGGCACGATACTGGATGAAGAACCCGGCGAGGATAGCCGGGATTGACTGCTCCCTATGTTCTGACGGCGGCAGCCGAAGACGACTTGCGTTCGATCATCCGCTAGACCCGCAAGCAATGGGGAAATGCACAGGTTCGTTCCTACATTTTCAAGCTCGAACAAGGTATGGTTCGCCTTGCGATTGGGCTGGGATCGCTCAAGAAGATGAGTGAATTCCACCCGGGACTTCGGATGGTTCACTGCGAAAACCACTTTATCTCTTGTCTGCCACGCGAGGCCGAACCGGTGCTCATCGTCGCAGTCCTTCACGAGCGTATGGATCTGGTGATGCGTTTGGAGAGCAGACTGTCATAGGCCGAGCCTGACAGATTTGCGGGCGCCCTTCGCAATCCCTGTGCCGCAAAGCCCTTGTTACACAGGGTTCGTCTATCGAAGATGCGGATGCCCGATATCGATAGTTTGTCGTCACGGCGCCAACGGTTGTCCTCATTCGATCAGTTTGGGATGTCGCGCTCCTCTGGCGAGGCGCGTCGCGTCCGTTCTGGTTGAGAGAGTTAGAGGAGGGAAGGGGATTGGCCGTGACGGGTTTTGAGCTGGGAGAGAGGCTCCCGGCGCCCGTCAGGGAGATTTCCCATGACACAGGTGGAAGTTCTGGACGGCGCTCGCAAACAGGCAAGTGGCTACAAGGTTGACGTTGGCCGCGGCGAGCGGATCGGTCGTGTCTCCTCGGAATGGTTCTCCCGGCCCGATGACGAACGCTACCTTTCCTTGTCCCAGCTGTTCGAGGCCGTCCACGGCCGTGCCGAACGCAGTCGGACCCGGACGCTGGAGAGCGCCGAGATCCGGGTGGAGGCGAGCCGCGATGATGCAGAGCGCCTATCGCTGATGCTGCCGGGCTCAGACCAGCCGGTTGCGCCCACGCACTGGAGCTTCGGTCAGCTCGCCAGTCTGGTTGGCGCACCGGCCGCCTATCTGCGCCAGCTGCCCACGCCGCTGACCGGTATCAACCTCCAGTATGGCCTGACCGCACATCGCGCCGAGCAGGTGAAAACGCTCGAGGCCGAGGATGGTCGTGTCGAACTGCGGGCCGTGACCGGGCCCGATTATGGCCGTTATCTGAACAGTCAACCTGTCTCACCGACGGCTCACTAATCTTTCCATCGCACCGCTGAGCCCCGTGCGCGCCCCGATGCGGGCGATGCCGACGTGCGCTCGCGGCCATTTCCCAGGAGATGAACATGGCATATCGCAAGCAGGCTGGCGAGCGCGCTGACGTCTACACGCGCGTCACCGCCGAGATTATCGCAGCTATCGAGAACGGGGCCGGTGACTGGCGCGCACCTTGGCATCATCATGGCACCAGCGTTGCGCGCCCGACCAACGTCAGTTCGGCCAAGCGCTATCGCGGCATAAACACCGTGGCGCTCTGGGTGGCGGCGATGGCGGGCGGCTACAGCGATGGGCTGTGGGGCACCTATCGCCAATGGATCGAGGCCGGCGCGCAAGTCCGCAAGGGCGAGCACGCCACCACCGTGGTGTTCTGGAAGCAGGTGTCTTCCGCTGCCGACGATGACAGCGATGAGGACGAGAATGGCCATCGCAAGATGTTCGCGCGCGCATTTTCCGTCTTCAACGTGGCGCAGGTTGATGGCTATGAGGTGCCGCCCATCACGATGCTCCCGGACACGGCGCGCCATGCCGCAGCGGAAGCGTTCATTTCCAGCCTGGGTATCGCGACTGTCTTTGGCGGTTCGGAGGCCTATTATCGCCCCTCGACGGATACGGTGTGCATGCCCCCGTTCGAGTGTTTCCGCGACGCTGCCTCTTTTTACGGTGTCTGGCTTCACGAGAACGGCCACGCCTCAGGAGCCAAGCATCGGCTCGATCGCGACCTCTCCGGCCGCTTCGGTTCCGCCGCTTATGCGGCCGAGGAGTGCTGCGTTGAGATTCTGAGCGGCCTCGTGCTCGCGGACCTCGGCATCGCGCATCACCCACGTCCCGATCATGCAGCGTACATTGCCTCCTGGCTCGAGGTGTTGAAGAATGACTCACGCGCGATCTTCACGGCTGCCAGCAAGGCGCAGCAGGCTGCGGACTGGATGCACGCTCAGCAGCCAACGCCCCCGCCGGAGCAGATTGTATCATCGCCGCAGGATGGGGACGACGTTGCCGGCGTCGGCATTTCGCCTGCGTTCCTCGCCGCGTAGCAGCGCACGTACCTGCACGTGTTGGGCGAGGATATTCTCGCCTATGGTCTGCGACTGCTCGCCGCTGTCGATTGCTGCCGGTGCGGCACCTTGGCGCCCGGCTGCGGCCTCGCGCAGCTCTGCCCGGACCGCAACCGCCCTGTTCGCGGTAGCGCGGCTCACACCCGCCTGCCGCGCCAGGTTCGCGACCGACAGCCGGTCGCCGCTCGCCACGAGGCGCGCCAGGGCGCCCCGTAATCTGCGTTCGGTCTCGGTGCTGACCGGCTTCATGCCGCTGGATCCGCCCATAGCGCGATCACCTTCTTCATGCGGTCCCGATCCGCACGTATCGCCGTGCGTTGGGCGGCTGACAGGCGCTTGCTCTTCAACACCGCCTCGGCATCATCGATGGCGGATTGCCATGCCGGAACATGGCGGCTCGTGATACACGAGTTCGGACAGCGATCCGGCGCGCAGTTTGAGAGCCGCGGCGCCGCACCTTCGTTGGCGCTCCGCAGGCATAGCGCGGTCGCGCGATCGAAGAAGCAGTCGTTGAGCACGCCCACATGCAGCGTTCGCGCCAGATGAGCGAGCATCGCTTTCACCCGTTTTTCGTCTGCAACAATGCCGGGCAGCTCGGCGGCAGTTGCTACCCGCATCATTTCCGCAGTGATCCGAGCGCCTGCAGGTCCCGCCAGTCTCTCGCCATTGCGGTAGCCCTCATAATGGACGACGATATCATCGAGTTGACCAAGGGCGCGTTCCTGCTCGACCTCCTGCCGGAACCCGGATGCTGACGCTCCGGCGTAGCCGTCGAACATGGCGACCGAGGCGTGCTTGTACTGGATTTTCCCGGCAACCACGCCGAACGGCCGATTGGCGATATACCAGGCAAGCGTGCGACGGAACTGGCGGGTGTTGAAGACCCAGTTTCGGCCATCAACGAGCGGCACGGCAGGCATGTCGACAGAGCCATATTGCGCGTCGAGGTGCTCACGATAGCGGTTGATCTGCTGCACGATGTGGGGAAGCGTGCGCTCAACGGCTGTGCCCCGTTCGAGCACGATCCATAAACCGTCATGCTGATGCGGTGCGCGATGGCGGCGCGCAAGGCGCTCGGCCACCTCAACGGCGCGTGCGACGGGTGCAATCGTCACCCATTCTTCGATCTCACCGTGTGTCCCGCGTCCCTTGTAGATCATGCTCTGCACCGCGATCCGCTCGATCCGCCCATCGGCACTTTTGCCTCGCTTGATGCAATTCGGGCGCATGGCCTGGATTTCGCCATCGCGCATGCCGGTCAGATAGGAACACAGAATGTAGGCTGCCGTTTGCAGGTGCCGCTCTTCTCGGACAAGATCGAACGCATCGAACCGTTCACGCCAAGGACGTCCGCTATCGGGATCGAGGGTGATTAGCGTGTCCATACCGCCATGCTCGATGCCGAGTTCCTCGATTGCCGAGAGCACGAGCGCCCTCATGTTGGGCTGACTGAGCGTGGTCGGATGGATCCCTGCCTGCATGGCGATCAGCCGCATGTTCACGACGTGACCGTCGTAACGGTCGGATTCCGCGATGGCCTGGCTCATCCCCCCATTCCGCTGTGGGCGGTTCCAGACAGGAACACCACGGCCCGCCAACCGACGGGCAGCGGTCCACTCCGCCATCCGGTCCGCCAGACGGCTATGCTTTGTACTGGCGGGGCGCTCGGCATAGGCCGTTTCAAGTGCATCCAGTTCAGCGCGCGCTGCGAAGATGTCGGCCGCGAAGATGTCGATATATTTGAGCGACCAACGGATAAGTGCGCCGATTACCGGCTCAGGTATGCGCGGCGTGAGATTCTCGGAGGGCCGACCCTTGCAGCCCGCGACGGTGTAGATCGCGCGTCCGTGCCAAGGCACGAAGCGCAGCCCACCGTGGGACAGGAAGGGTGCCAGGCGGCGAAGCTGCACGATCGGCCGCAGGCATGCCGCCACCCGGCTCGGCTGCACGTTTCGCGCCCTCAGTTCGGCGAGATATCCATCGAGCAATGCCTGGTCGATGATCCGAACGTCGAACCGTCCGACTCGCTCCCGGACGAACGCCATGAACCTGCAGAGCGTCGCCAGCGCGGTGCGGGTCGATAGCGGGCGTAAACGCCCCGCGCGATCCGGGAGTAGTTCGTTCAGCCATGCATAGATATATTCCTTGGCTGTCAGACGTTCGATGGGGCAGGCAATCCCGCTGAAGTCGATCGTGCGGAAGGCATTACGCGCTGTGACGTGAATGATTGCGGGGTCGATATCCCAGATATCGTCGTGGAATCGGGACAGTTTGGCACGGTCGGTGCCATCCTTGAGCGCCATCGAAGCCAGCACAACGTCATCATGGGCGCGTATCGCGGAAAGTCCCGGCGCAAGGGCTGGCTGGCTCTCGCTCATAGTCGTGCTTCCACGGGAAGATAGAACAGTTCCGTGCCCGATAATTCGGCTTCGGTGCGGGCTGCCTCGACCAGCGCCATGGGGAAGGCTGGCAGGATCTGGCCCGCAATCCGCCACCAGGCCCGGCCGAACTTGCTCGCCCACTCTTCGGCGTCGAGCACCTCGCGCTGCGCAACCATGAAAGTTTGGAAGGCAACAAGCGCCGGCAGCTTGCGCGCCGTGATCACCGCGTTTTCGCATTCAAGGCACCCCCAGAAGGGCGTCGGGCAGGCTTCGCCCGCTGAACCGAACGGGCTTTTGAAGAAGCCGCTACAGCGGGCAAGCCACAGGTCCTCACCGGATGAAGATCTACAGTACGCAGGTTTCCCACCTTGCTCGCCCGCAGTATGCTGATCTCCATCGGCGTCGGGCAACAGGATAGTTGGCCGTAGCGCCATTTCCAGCGCGTCTCCGATGGCCTCGGCGACGGTTCGCTCGTGGATCGGTCGAAGTGCCGGGATTTCGGCATAATGCCGCGCCGCGACCGGTATCGAGTGCCCAACAGCGAAGTGCTCGAGCTGCCCACCGGTCTTGCGATACCATTCGGCCTTGTTGGTCTTGCGAAGGCGCGACAGCGACAGGTGTAGCGGCGCGCCGTCATCATCGAGCAATTGGTGGTGACGGACAAAGACCTCTATGCCTTTGCGGCTATCGTCGCCAGCCACGCGGAGCCCTGTGATGGTCCAGATCGCCCACAACCGATCTGTTCCGAGATGCCCTCGCGCCCGCTCGGTCAGCGCGAGGGCGAGCTTGATCAGGCCGCCTGGCGTGCCACTACCACCATCGCGTACACGCAAGCGTTTCCATTCCGATCCGCGCGCGCGACGCTTGTAATACTCGATCTCGACATAGCCCTTGGTGGGATTACGCAGGCAGTCCGCCTTGAGACGCAGCAGGCATTCCATTTCCATGCCGGTCTCAAGAGACAGGAGCACGAGGAACGCGATGAAGTCGAGCCGGGTCAGGTAGAAGCCGGCATGCAGGGCTTCCATCGTATTATCGATCCCACGGTGCCCGGCGAGTTGGACGAAGCGTCTTACGTCCTTGCGGCGTGTGCCGACCTGACCCAAGCGAACGATCGCGTCGACCACGGCGGCATAATGCTCGTGGACGCGAGTCCCGATCTCCATGCGCTTCGGAATCGGCGGTCGCGCGTCGCCCAGTGCTATCCGGCGTCGCGCGTCTTCGATCTGTACGCGGGCGGCATTTCTCAGCCGGTTTGCAATGCCGCTGCTATAGGCATCTCGTGGCTGGCTGACCCCGCCTTCGCCGTGGCCGATGAAGGTCAGGCGTGCGACCGTCTCCTGCGAGAGGATGCCGCCGCGCATTTCCGGTGCAAGGCGCAGAAGCCCAATCAGCGTTGCGAGAAGGTGACGCTGGTGGAAGCGCCCTCCGCCATTGCGCTCCAACCAGAGTTCGTAATCGTTGATCAGCGTCGTATCGATGTCGCCGAGCCCGCTCACCGACAGATCATTCATATCCAGGAACGTCCAGAACAGACCCAGTTGCCTGACCTTTCGTTGAACCGAACGGGCGATGGGGCTTGGTCCCATCCGGCGGATATATTCATCGAGCAACACCGCCATTTCGGCTGTAAGGGCTGTGCGCTTCCAGTTGCGCATGTCTACCAGCACCTCGCTGCCGTCATCGCAGCGAACAGCGAACCGCCGCGGATCGAGCGCCGTTGCACCTGTTGGGGACTCCGGCGCAGCTTCCGGGAAGCGGGCATGGTGCCCGCGTGTCACGCTGCTTTTTCCGGCGCGAGATCAAGCCCCCACTGCTCCACCGCCACATCGATAATCGCCTGACTTTCGTCGAGATGATCCAGATAGATGTAGGTGCTCTCGATCCGGCTGTGTCCCATCAGCCGCTGCAGCTTGAGCAGCGGATCGCCGATCAGGCGCCGATAGACCGAGCCGGTCTGCCCCGCGTCACCGCTGGCGGCGTATTTGACCTGTTCGCGCAGAAGCAGGGCAAGCATATGGACGGCAAAGGCGTGGCGCAGCATGTGTGGGGTCACGTCGATTTCAACCCCCAGTGCATGGCAGCGGGCGCTCGCGCGCATGAATACCGCCTCCCATGCCGGCATCGTCATCGGCCGCCCGGTTTCGGTGAGCCACAGGCTTAACGGTGCGAACGTATCTGCATCGATGAGCCTGGCGCGTTCGGTCGGAGACAAGCGATCGACGCTGACGACAGCTTCACGATCACCGTTGCTGACACGAAGGGATCTACGCCCAGTCGGCGTCGCGAGGATTGGCCGCGCATTCGAAGGTGGGGCGCGGCCTCCTCGCTTGCTGACGGCATTTTCCCGTTCGATGCGCGCATAGTCGTGCAGTTGGGCCAGCAGCCTGACGGGCAGGCGGATATCTCGTCCGCGACCTCCCTTCGCCGTAGCCGCCGCAAGCCGATACGGCACCGATCGGATCGACGGGTCGGAGAGCTTATGGTGTGGAAGCTCGCCGAGCAGCAGGCTCGATGCTTCCTGCAGCCTTAGCCCCGTCGTGATCAGGAACTCGGCGAACAGAGCGTTGCGCTCACCGTGGCGTCCACGCCAGTATGGATCCTCACGTCCATCCGGCAGCCGGCCTCGCAGGCCGACATCCCGGAACAGCATATAGCGCTCCAGATCGACGAAGCGCATGTTACCCTTGCGTGCCCCAGGCTCGCGCGCGCAATTGGCGGCTACGGCCTGACGTGGTCCGTCCGGCGCCGAACGGACCCAGCTCTGGCGATAGGTGAACGGCAGATCGGCGACCAGATTCTCGTCGCGCGCCCAGCGATAGAGTTTGTCGAGCGCGGCTACGGCGCGATTCCACGATGCGGCCGAGATTCGATAGGGCGGCTTCGACAGCCGCCGGGCATGGTGGAAGGCGGTGACGTCATCACGATCGGCCTGCCAGAGGGATTTGCCGTTTCTGCGTTCGCCCAGGAACCGCATCCAGACGACGATATCGCGCGCGTAGGCCCGAAGGCTGTTGAGCGACCGCACGCCCATCGTGGGACAGGAGCGGAAGAAGCGGTTGAGCTGATGATCATAGCTCCCGTCATCGCGCAGGATAAACGGCATTCCATCGACCAGTCCACACCTGCTGGCTGCTGAGATTTCGTCAGGCGTCAGCCCGTGAACCTGCCCATCGATTACGACGGTGGAGGGGAGGGAGGAGAGATCGGTGAAGAAGAGCTTGGGGATGGGAAGTCTCCGGGCGCCGATGTTTTGCCGGGGTGGGCTCGAGCCCACCCCGGCAAAACATCGCACCTCCAACAGGAAGGCGATCGATCATGGAGCTGCCTCATCATCATTGCGTCTGTGAGACGGTCCTGAAGAGTCGGGATAA
>NC_015580.1:0-152500 GCF_000253255.1 Novosphingobium sp. PP1Y
GAATGCGGTCTCGCGAGGTCCTTGTGGCGGCCTGTGGATATGTAGCGGCATAAACCACGGGAGCGATCCGGTGACAACTCGCGAGGGCGATTCCGTCCCCATCGTCCAGATTCCACAGGGGGTACTTGTGGACAGTCCGAGGAGTCATTCCACAGGCTGGGGATAAGGCGCAAAACGTTTGATTGACTCTGCAGCGAGGGAGAGTCGCATCGGCCACTTCACCCTGTTCAATCCGGGACAAATCGGGCAAGGGTCGCCCGTCCCCGATATCCACAGGGCCAACAGACTCCATCATCCTTTTATAAAATCTCTTATTTTTTTGATCGGACCCGAAACGCGATGCCAGGCCTCCTTCTGAACACGCTCCGTGGCGAAAATTCCGGCAAACGCCCAATCTGGCTCATGCGGCAGGCTGGACGCTATCTTCCGGAGTATCGGTCCTTGCGTGCAGAGAAGGGCGGATTCCTCGCGCTGGTCTACGACACCGACGCCGCGGCCGAGATTACCCTGCAGCCAATCCGCCGCTTCGGATTCGATGGAGCGATCCTGTTTTCCGACATCCTCATCGTACCTTACGCGATGGGACAGAATCTCGAGTTCCTTGCAGGCGAAGGGCCGAAACTGAGCCCGCGCCTCGTCGATCATATGCTCGATGGACTCACCGCAGTGCCCGAGCGGCTTTCCCCGATTTACGATACCGTCGCCAAGGTTCGGGCCTCGCTCGATTCCGACAAGACGATGTTGGGCTTTGCAGGAAGCCCCTGGACCGTCGCGACGTACATGGTCGCAGGCGAGGGGAGCCGGGACCAGCATGAGACCCGGGCCATGGCCTATCGCGATCCTGCGGCCTTCCAGGCGATCATCGAGGGAATCGTCGACGTGACGGTCGAGTACCTCAGCGGCCAGATCACGGCCGGCGCCGAAGCCATCCAGCTGTTCGATTCATGGTCGGGCAGCCTTGCCCCCGCGCAGTTCGAGAAATGGGTAGTGGCGCCCAATGCGAGCATCGTCGAGCGCATCAGGGCCCTGCACCCGCAGACACCGATCATCGGCTTTCCCAAGGGCGCCGGAGAGAAGCTGGCCGCCTATGCCCGCGAGACCGGAGTCGACGCCGTCGGGATCGACGAGACGATAGACCCGATCTGGGCCGCGCGCGAATTGCCCGAAGGCATGCCCGTGCAGGGCAACCTGGATCCACTGCTGCTGCTTTCGGGCGGTGCGGACCTCGAGAAACAGGCCCATGCGGTTCTTGATGCCTTCGCCGGTCGTCCCCACGTGTTCAACCTCGGCCACGGGATCGGTCAACATACGCCGATTGCCCATGTCGAGGACCTGCTGCGGGTCGTTCGAGCCTGGCAGCGCCAAGCGTAAGTGTAGAAGGAAGGAGGGCGCGGCCTTCACGCGCCAGTGGTGACTCATGGAGCAGATTTTGCAGACCACCTACCTTTGGCTGAAAGCCGGCCACATCATTTTCGTGATCTTCTGGATGGCCGGGCTCTTCATGCTCCCGCGATACTACGTCTATCATCAGGAGTCGGCACCCGGCTCTGAAGAGGAGGCGAAGTGGGTCGATCGCGAAGCCAAGCTGCGCAAGATCATCCTGACTCCCTCACTGATCATGGTCTGGCTCTTCGGTCTGGCGCTGGCCAGCTCGATCGGCGCATGGAGCCAGGGCTGGCTGCATGCCAAACTGCTCTTCGTCGTGGCGCTGAGCGGCTATCACGGCTGGCTTGTCGCTTACGGCAAGAAGCTGGCGCGTGGCGAGCGGAGCCTTACGGGCAAGACGCTGCGCCTGCTGAACGAAATTCCCGGGCTTGCTGCCGCAATCATCGTCGTCCTGGTGGTCGTCAAGCCGTTCTGAATCCTACCTCCGAATGATGGTCCGGCGTGCGGGCGAGGCAGTTTGTCCCGCTTGCACGGCCTGGGAGAAGTGTTCCGTTGACCGGGGGCCGCGCAGGCCTTATCTGGGCAGACCACCGGCATTGGGCTGCGACGCCCGTCCGCAAGCCCGGATCTGCTTTCCCCAAGCCCCTCGATCAGCCGGCCGTATCCAAACTTTTCCATTCGGAAACCAAGCAAGATGCATCTGAAAGAACTGAAGAAAAAGACCCCGGCCGAGCTCGTGGAGATGGCCGAGGAAATGGGAGTAGAAGGCGCTTCGACGATGCGCCGCCAGGACCTGATGTTCGGCATTCTCAAGGAAGTCGCCGAAGACGGTGAGGAAATCATCGGCCAGGGCACGATCGAAGTGCTGACCGACGGTTTCGGATTCCTGCGCAGTCCCGAAGCGAATTATCTCGCCGGCCCGGACGACATCTACGTCTCGCCCAACCAGGTCCGCAAATGGGGCCTGCGTACAGGCGATACCGTGGAAGGCGAGATCCGCGCTCCCAAGGACGGTGAGCGCTACTTCGCCATCACCAAGCTGATGAGCGTCAACTATGACGATCCCGACGTGGTGCGCCACCGCGTCAACTTCGACAACCTGACGCCGCTCTATCCCGACGAACGCCTCAAGCTGGACAGCCTCGACCCTACGGTCAAGGACAAGTCGGCCCGCGTGATCGACCTGATCAGCCCGCAGGGCAAGGGCCAGCGTGCCCTGATCGTCGCGCCGCCACGCACCGGTAAGACCGTGCTGCTGCAGAACATCGCCAAGGCGATCACCGACAACCATCCGGAAGTCTTCCTGCTGGTGCTGCTCGTCGACGAGCGCCCGGAAGAAGTGACCGACATGCAGCGCTCGGTGAAGGGCGAGGTCATCTCCTCGACTTTCGACGAGCCGGCCCAGCGCCATGTGCAGGTCGCGGAAATGGTGATCGAGAAGGCCAAGCGTCTCGTCGAGCACAAGCGCGATGTCGTCATCCTGCTCGACTCGATCACTCGGCTCGGCCGCGCCTACAACACCGTCGTGCCCAGCTCGGGCAAGGTGCTGACCGGCGGTGTCGACGCAAACGCCCTGCAGCGCCCCAAGCGCTTCTTCGGCGCGGCGCGCAACATCGAGGAGGGTGGTTCGCTCTCGATCATCGCCACCGCCCTGATCGATACCGGCAGCCGCATGGACGAAGTCATCTTCGAAGAGTTCAAGGGCACCGGTAACTCGGAGATCGTCCTCGACCGCAAGGTTGCCGACAAACGCATCTTCCCGGCTCTGGACGTCGGCAAGTCCGGCACCCGCAAGGAAGAGCTGCTGGTTCCCAAGGACCAGCTCTCCAAGATGTGGGTCCTGCGCCGCATCCTGATGCAGATGGGCACGGTCGATGCGATGGAATTCCTTCTCGACAAGATGAAGGATTCCAAGACCAACGAAGACTTCTTCGCGACAATGAACCAGTAAGGCCGTCGAAGGGAGCTTTCCGTGAGTATCCTGATGACTCTTGTTGCCAGCGGTTCGATCGGTGGACCGGCAGAAATCTGGCAGCATATCGTCAACGACTTCTCGAACATCACCGAGGCGGCAGCCCTTGCTGCCTTCGGTCAGGTACTGATGATCGACCTGCTGCTGGCCGGCGACAACGCTATCGTTGTCGGCGCGCTGGCGGCGGGTCTTCCTGCGGCCGATCGCAAGAAGGTGATCCTCATCGGTATCGGTGCCGCACTCGTTCTGCGTATCGCCTTTGCGCTGGCCGTAACCTGGCTGCTCGGCATTGTCGGGCTGATTTTCGCAGGTGGCCTGCTGCTTCTGTGGGTCGCGTGGAAGTTCTGGCGCGAATTGCGGGATGGTGCCGGTGAAAGCGGCGGTTCTCCCGAGATCGAGGGTGACGAGCACAGTGGCTTGCGCTCTGCCAAGAGCTTTGCAGGCGCTGCCTGGGCCGTGGCCATTGCCGACGTATCGATGAGCCTCGACAACGTGCTTGCCGTCGCCGGTGCAGCGCGCGAGCATCCCGGGATACTGATCGTCGGCCTGCTGCTCTCCGTCGTCCTGATGGGCGTCGCAGCCAATATCATCGCCCGTTATATCGAGCGCTACCGTTGGATCGGCTATGTCGGCCTTGCGGTGATCCTCTACGTGGCTCTCAAGATGATCTACGAGGGTTGGATCGACCCGCACCTCGGCATCGTCTCTCTCGTCTGAAATCCGCTTTGTCTTAGCCTTCAGGGAAGGAGAACAGTAGACCCCGTGGTCGCGCGGTTCTCCAGGGCCCTGTGGGCTTCGGCCGCATCGGGCAGTGCAAAGTGCGCTCCGATCTGCGGCTTGAGAATGCCGCTGCCGATACGATTGAACAGTTTGGCGGCATTGGTCGCCAACATCTCTGGCGTGGCGATGTAGTCGGCCAGGGTAGGGCGCGTGAGATAGAGCGAGCCGCCTTTCATGAGGTCCAGGACGGCAATCGGCGGTACGGGGCCCGATGCATTCCCATAACTCACCATCATCCCGCGCCGCCGCAGGCAGGCCAGCGAGGCGGACCAACTGGCAGCACCGACACCGTCGTAGACGGCATTGCACATCCGGCCCGATGTCAATTCTCGCACGGCCTCGGGCAATTCAGCGAAGGCGCAAGAGAGATTGTGTTCACCGGGAACACTTGCAGCCTTTTCGGGTGAACCGGCGTGGGCAATCACGGTAACGTTCTTGTCGAGTAGCCAGGGCACCAACAGGGAACCTACGCCGCCCGCAGCCGAGTGGACGAGGACAATGTCTCCTGCCTTCGCCGGAAATGTGTCTTCGGCCAGGTAGCAGGCGGTCAAGCCTTTCAGCATCACTGCGGCGGCAATCTGCGGTTCGATGGCCGAGGGCACCGGAATGGCTCTGGAAGCGGGAATGATGCGATGCGTGGCATAGGCACCGCCGTTCTGCGTGCAGCCTATGCGATCGCCGATAGAAAATCCGGAGACCCCGTCACCGAGTGCAATGATCCGTCCGACGCTTTCCGATCCCAGCGTGATCGGCAAGGGATCGTCGTAGAGTCCCTTGCGGTAGTAAGTGTCGATGAAATTGAGGCCGACGGCTTCGGTCTCGATCAGTACTTCCCCGAGACCGGGAGAGGGGACCTCGAAGTCCTCCCGCTCGATGACTTCGGGGCCACCATGGGCGGGTACGATCATCCGGTATCCGGTGGTCATTGTCCTGGTCCTTGGAACGAATTCAGAAAACGCGGCGGAAGGTATCCGCACGGGCCACGCGCCAAGCATGGGCATATTGGGTGGAATCGGGATCTTCGACAAGCTGGCCGGGCTTCACGAAACCGTAAACTTCGTCGAGCGGACCGGCCTTGGCGCTGTCGATGCGCTGGTACATGTCGTGCTGGGTCAGTTCCCAGGGGCTTTCATAGCCCATGGCAATGACGATCTCGCGCAGGGCCTTGAGCGTTTCGCTCTGGAATCGTGCGACGCGCTCCGCCTTGTCGTCGACCACGAGTCCGCGCTGACGCCAGGGAATCTGGGTGGCAACACCGGTCGGGCATTCGCCGGTATGACACTTCATCGATTGCACACAGCCTAACGAGAACATGAAGGCGCGCGCGGCGTTGCACCAGTCGGCGCCGAGCGCGAAGGACCGGGCCATGCCGGCACCGCTATGCACCTTGCCCGAGGCGCCGACGCGAATGCGATCCTTCAGGTTGGCGCCGACGAGAGCATTGCGCATCAGGATGAGTCCCTCGCGCAGCGGCATGCCCACGTTGTCGGTCAGTTCCTGCGGTGCTGCGCCGGTTCCGCCCTCTGCGCCGTCGACGACGATGAAGTCCGGAGTGATGTCGGTCTCGATCATCGCCTTGACGATGGCCATGACTTCGTGCGGCTGACCGACGCAGAGTTTGAAGCCTGCCGGCTTTCCACCCGATAGCTCGCGCAGTTGCACAACCCATTCAAGCAGCTCGATGGGTGTCGAGAATGTCGAGTGGCCCGCTGGCGAAATGCAGTCCTCGCCGATCTCCACCCTGCGCGCCTCGGCGATTTCTGGAGTCACCTTGGCGCCGGGAAGCATGCCGCCGTGGCCGGGCTTGGCTCCCTGGCTGAGCTTGATCTCGACCATCTTGACCTGATCGTCCTGAGCCTGTTCGGCGAACAGGTCAGGGTTGAACTTGCCGTCCTTGGTGCGACAGCCGAAGTAGCCGCTCCCCAGTTCCCAGATCAGGTCTCCGCCGTGCTTGCGGTGATAGCGGCTGATGGAACCTTCGCCGGTGTCGTGAGCGAATCCGCCAATCGCTGCGCCCTTGTTGAGGGCCTCGATCGCATTGGCGGATAGCGAGCCGAAACTCATCGCCGAGATGTTGAGCAGGGCGCTGTCATAGGGCTTGGCGCAAGTGCCGGCGCCGATGCGCACGTGCCAGCTTTTGGGTGCATCCTCGTTCGGCGCGATCGAGTGGCCGAGCCATTCATATTCGTCGGAATAGACGTCCAGCTCGGTCCCCATCGGGTGCGTGGAAATATCGCCCTTGGCGCGCGCATAAACGAGGCTGCGCTCGTCTATGGTGAAAGGCCGTCCTTCCCGGTCGCTCTCGACGATATAGGTGCGCAAGTAAGGTCGCAGGTCTTCGAACAGCCAGCGGATACGCGCTATGAGCGGATAGTTTCGCCTCAGGGCATGTCGGTTCTGACTGAAATCCCACAAGGTCAGCAATAGCACTGGCACCATGACCGCCAGGGCCCAGTGCAGGGGGTGAATCAGCCAGCAGGCGGCCGTGAGAACCACGACCGCCAGTGGCACGAAATAGCGAGGTGCCAAGTGCATGCCGAGCTAACGCGCGATCAGCCGATATGCTCCGCGAAGAATGCCGTGGTTCGTTCGTCCGCAAGCGCGGCACCTGCCTTGTCGCGGCGCGAGCCGATTTCTGCGGCGAAGCCATGATCGAGGCCTTCATAGTCGTGAAGGGTGACCTTGGGGTGATCATCCAGCCCCTCATGAATCGCCTTCTGCGCTTCGGGCGGAACGAATCCGTCGGCAGTCGGCATGTGCAACATGAGGGGGCGTGCGATCGCGTGCTTCTCGTTGAGCATCTGGTCGATCATCACGCCATAGTAGCCGACCGAGGCATCGATATCGGTGCGCGCGGCGGTCATGTAGGCAATGCGGCCGCCCATGCAATAACCCACCAGCCCGACCTTGGGGACTCCAGCCTCGCGGCGGATCCAGTGGATCACGGCCTCGATGTCGCGAATGCCGAGGTCGAAATCGTGGTTCGACATGTATGCGATGGCCTGCTGGAATTCCTCAGGCTTGTCGGCATCGAGCTCGACTCCGGGCTTCTGGCGCCAGAAGGTATCGGGCGCGACAGCGAGATAACCCTCGCTGGCCCAGCCGTCGGCCTTCTTGCGAATGCCGGCGTCGACGCCGAAAATCTCCTGCTGGACGATGATGGCGCCGCGGGGTGTTCCCTCGGGCCTGGCCACATAGGCCGGAATCGTGCCGTCGCCATCCAGCGTGGGAATTTCGGTGTTGGTCGTGGTCATGAGACTCTCCTCGTCGGCAGTTCGTTTGAGCGGTTCTTTGGGTGGAGTTAGGCACGGGCAATGGACTTTGCCAAGCGCATGTGTCAGCTAGGGCAAGTAAATTTCAAGCGGGAGACGCGCATGAAGGTCAATGTCGAGGTGGAATGCTCCCCCGAAGAGGCGCGGCGTTTCCTGGGTCTGCCAGATGTCACGAAGGCCAACGAGGTCTACGTCGATGCGATCACCAATGCGATGCAGGGTGTGGGCAGTTTCGATCAACTCAATGAGATGGCCAAGCAGATCGCTCCCATGGGTCAGTTCGGACTCAAGCTGTTTCAGCAGCTGATGGAAAGCGGGGCACAGATGGCGATGAGCGGATCGGGTCAGAACAAGCCCAAGAAGGACGGTTGATCTAGCCTCTTCCCTCGCTCCGTTCGACGGGGCATGGGCCTTTCATGACCGATACGATTTTTGCGCTTTCGAGTGGTTCGCCGCCCGCTGCCATCGGGGTCCTGCGCGTGAGCGGGCCAGAGGCTGGTGCTGCGATGACGGCGCTCGCCGGTTCCATTCCATCGCCGCGCCGCGCCAGCTATCGCAAGCTGCGCGGTGGTGATGGTGCCATCCTTGATCATGCACTGGTGCTCTGGTTCCCCGGCCCCGACACGGCGACGGGCGAGGACCTTGCCGAGTTCCATTTGCACGGGGGCAGGGCAGTGGTGAGCGCCGTCGAATCCGCGCTTGCGCAAATGCCGAAGTTGCGCCGCGCAACTCCCGGTGAGTTCACTCGGCGTGCCTTCGCCAATGGCCGGATCGACCTCGCAGAGGCGGAAGGGCTTGCCGACCTGCTCTCGGCCGAGACCGAACTGCAACGCCGCAGCGCCCTGGCCATGGCCGACGGTGCCTTCTCCCGACAGGTCGAAATCTGGCGGGACAGGGTCCTCGCAGCTTCGGCTGCCGTCGAGGCAGTTCTCGATTTCGGTGATGAGGACGATGTCGCCGACTTGCCCGAGGACTTCCTCAAAGGCCTTGCGAAGTTCCACGTGGAACTTTCGCAGTGGCTGGAGCGCCCACGTGCCGAACGGCTGAAGGACGGTTTCCGCGTCGTACTCGCCGGACCGCCCAACGCGGGCAAGAGCACATTGTTCAATGCGCTTGTTGAAGACGAGGCGGCGATCACTGCGCCGCTCGCCGGTACGACCCGCGATGTGCTCACGCGAGCGGTCGCCATTGGCGGGATGCCCTTCGTGTTTGCGGATACAGCCGGCCTGCGCGACGAGACGGGGGACGAGATCGAAGCGATCGGTATAGCCCGTGCCCGGGCGGCTCTGGATGGTGCTGATCTCATACTCTGGTTGGGGCCGGAAGGAGAAGGGCCTCGCGGTGCCTGGGAGATCGCCGCGCAGAGCGACCGTGTGGATCTCGACGGAAAGACTGAACCGCGTCATCGGGTTTCGGCAGTGACGGGTTCTGGCCTGGACGATCTTCGACGGGACCTCATCCTGACCGCGCAAGGTATGATGCCCCGGCCCGGTGATGCAGCGCTCAATCGCCGGCAGCATCTGCTCGTCGGCGAAGCGGCGTCCGCAGTTGCCGCTGCGGTTCGCGAGACCGATCCTCTTCTTGTGGCGGAAGCCTTGCGGCTGGCCCGGGTTGCATTCGATGCTCTGGTTGGCCGTACGACGACCGAGGATATGCTCGATGCGTTGTTCGGTCGCTTTTGCATTGGCAAATAGCGCATGTTTCACGTGGAACAGTGCAAGTCGCTTTGACGCGAATCCCGCATTCGAGTAAGCGGCATCACCATGCATACATTTGATGTGATCGTGATTGGCGGCGGCCACGCCGGCTGTGAGGCGGCTGCAGTTGCCGGCCGCATGGGCGCACGCGTCGCTCTCGTCAGTTTCGATCTCGACGCCGTCGGTGCGATGAGTTGCAATCCTGCGATCGGCGGGCTTGGCAAGGGGCACCTCGTTCGCGAGGTCGATGCCTTCGATGGCCTGATTGCTCGCGCAGCCGATGCGGCCGCGATCCATTATCGCATGCTCAATCGCTCCAAGGGCAGTGCTGTGCAGGGACCCCGCATCCAGGCTGACCGGCGCCTGTTCAAAGCGGCGATCCATCGCCTGCTCAAGGAGCAGGGCGATCTGACTCTGGTTGCGGGCGAGGCGGCGGCGCTGGTCTTCGACGGTGAGCGCGTGGTCGGCATCGATCTTGCCGGTGGTGAGCGGCTCATGGCGCGAGCCATCATCCTGTGCACCGGGACCTTCCTGGGCGGGACCCTGTTCCGGGGGGAGGAGCGTATTGTCGGTGGGCGCATCGGCGAGGCCTCGGCCCAGAAGCTGGCAGCGCAGATGCGCGGTGCTCAGCTGCCCATGGCACGGCTCAAGACCGGGACGCCGCCACGGCTCGATGGCCGCACGATCGATTGGGCTCGTCTCGATGAGCAGCCCTCGGACGGCGAGTTCTGGACGATGTCGGCGATGGGTGAGCGCCGCCTTAACCCGCAGGTGTTCTGTGCGATTACCCGTACCAACCTTCGCAGCCATGATGTCATTCGCGCGAATCTCCATCGCTCGCCTCTCTTCTCGGGTGCGATAGGGGCCCTGGGGCCGCGCTACTGTCCCTCCATCGAGGACAAGATTCATCGCTTTGCCGATCGCGATGGCCATCAGATTTTCCTCGAGCCGGAAGGGCTGGGGACGCACCTCGTCTATCCCAATGGGATCAGCACCTCGCTTCCGGCGGACGTGCAGCTTGAAATGTTGCGCACGATGGAAGGCCTCGAGACGGTAGAGATGGTCGTGCCCGGCTATGCCGTGGAGTACGATCACATCGATCCACGCGCCCTGCGTTCAAGCCTCGAGTTGCGCGAGATGCCCGGGCTCTATTGCGCTGGCCAGATCAACGGGACGACTGGATACGAGGAAGCGGCTGCCCAGGGACTTGTGGCGGGCATGCATGCTGCCGCGGCTGTTCTTGGAAAAGAGGCCCCGGCCATTGATCGGGCCAACAGCTACATGGCGGTGATGATCGACGACCTGACCTTGCATGGTGTCAGCGAACCATACCGCATGCTCACTGCGCGCGCGGAGTATCGTCTGCGGCTGCGTGCGAACAATGCTTCGACGCGTCTGACGCCGCTCGGTCTTGCCGTCGGTGCCGTCGGTGAAGCACGTCGCGCCTGGTTCGCGCGCCGCGAGCAGGCGAGGGCGGCCCTCAACGGTGCGATGGACCAGAAGCCTTCGGCTTCCGAATTGGTAGCGGCGGGACTTCCCGTTCGCAGCGATGCCGGACGCATGCCGATCCGGGAGTGGTTGCGTTTCGATGGTGTGGAAATCACCGGTTTGACCGAATGGGTCGGCCCCGCGCTGTTGGATGACCAGTCGCTTCTTGAGGAAGTCACGGAAGACGCTGCCTATGCTCCCTATCTCGAACGGCAGGAGCGGGAACTGCGCGAGCTGCGGGCGAGCGATGCCCTGCCACTCGCCGAAGATTTTCCTTATGCCGAGATCCCGGGTCTCTCTCGCGAGATGGTCGAGCGCCTGACGCGGGCCCGACCGGAGAGCTTGGCGGCGGCCGGTCGCATACCCGGAATTACCCCTGCAGCCCTGGCTGCTTTGCTTGTTCATGCCCGTCGGGAGGCTGCTTGATTACCACGGAAGATGAAGCGCGCGCCTGGTTGCGAGCGCTGCCCGAATGCGACGATGCGGCCATGACCCGGCTCGAGAGGCTGGTGGATTTGCTGGTCGAGGAGAATCAGCGGCAGAACCTCGTTTCAGCGGCAAGCCTCGATCAGGTCTGGCTTCGCCACATTGTCGATAGCGCGCAATTGTTGCCGCATGTTTCACGTGAAACATCGCTGCCATGGATGGACCTGGGAACAGGGGCGGGGTTTCCCGGTCTCGTCATCGCAGCACTTCGGCCCGAACTTGAAGTGCTGATGGTCGAATCGCGCACGCGCCGAATCGAATGGCTCGACCGCGCGCGAATCGCCATGGGTCTGGAGCGCTCAAGGATCGTCGGTCAGCGTCTCGAAATGGTCGAGACATGTCAGGTGGGGGTCATTTCCGCGCGTGCATTTGCACCGTTGGACCGACTTCTGACATTATCCGCTCGATTTTCCACAAGTGACACGATCTGGCTGTTGCCCAAAGGGCGGTCTGCACAGCAAGAATTGGATGACCTTCGCAAGTGGCGGCATGTGTTCCACGTGGAACAGTCTCTTACGGACCCGCAGGCAGGCATTATTGTCGGCAACTTGACCGGCAGGAAGGGTAAGACCAAGTGATCCGTATCGCGATTGCCAACCAGAAGGGCGGCGTCGGCAAGACGACCACAGCGATCAATGTCTCGACTGCGCTGGCGGCCACGGGTTGGAAGACCCTGCTTATCGACCTCGATCCCCAGGGCAATGCATCGACCGGAGTCGGCATTTCGGCATCCGAGCGCGATGCATCGACCTACGATGTGCTGGTCGATCAGGCACCGGTCGAGAATTGCGTCATCCCGACGCGTATTCCCGGACTCGATCTCCTGCCCGCCACAGTCGACCTGTCCGGGGCCGAAGTGGAACTGGTCGGCGCCGAGGACCGCGCTCACCGTCTCCAGCACGCCCTTCGCAAGGATATCGGCTACGACGTCTGCCTGATCGACTGTCCGCCCTCGCTGGGGCTGCTGACGCTCAATGCGCTGACCGCTGCCGATACCTTGCTGGTACCGCTGCAATGCGAATTCTTCGCGCTCGAGGGGTTGAGCCAGCTGCTCCAGACGGTGGAGCGGGTTCAGCAGCGCTTCAATCCAGACCTCGGCATCATCGGCATCGCGCTCACCATGTTCGATCGGCGCAATCGCCTCACCGAGCAGGTCTCTGACGATGTGCGCTCGTGCCTTGGCCAACTGGTGTTCGAGACGACGATCCCGCGCAACGTCCGTCTGTCCGAAGCGCCCAGCCATGGCGTTCCTGCATTGATTTACGATCACGCCTGTGCCGGCAGTCGCGCCTACATGGCGCTGGCCCGGGAACTGATCACCCGACTGCCCGAGAAGAGGAAAGCGGCATGAGCGAAGATTCTGTTGTCCGTATGAGCGCTCCCCAAGGACTGAGCTCTGTGGGAGCCAAACCGGTTAAGCAGAAGCCCAAGGGGCTGGGACGCGGCCTCGGTGCCTTGCTGGGTGAGACACGCCGCGAGGAACCGCTCGCACATTCGGATGAAGCGGGCGGATCGGCGGCGGACGCACCGCGCGTCGGTGGTCTCGCCACGCTTTCGATATCCGATATCACCCCGCACCCGGATCAGCCGCGCCGCATTTTCGAGGAAGAGGCGCTCGAAGAACTGGCTGCATCGATTGCCCAGCGCGGGGTGATCCAACCGATCATCGTGCGGCCTATGGCCAATGGCCGCTACCAGCTCGTCGCCGGTGAACGTCGCTGGCGCGCGGCGCAGAAGGCACAGTTGCACGAGATCCCCGCGCTGATTCGCGATCTGAGCGAACGCGAAGTCATGGCCTTGGCGCTGATCGAGAACCTCCAGCGCGAAGACCTGAACCCGATCGAAGAGGCGCGGGCCTATAATCGGCTTTCCGAGATGGAAGGCATGACCCAGGCCGAGATCGCCCGCATGGTCGACAAGAGCCGCAGTCATGTCGCCAATTTCCAGCGCCTCCTCGCGCTGCCGGACGATGTGATCGTGATGGTCGAGAAGGGCGATCTTTCGATGGGGCATGCGCGCGCCCTGATCGGTTGTGAGGGAGCGGCCGAGATCGCCGAAGCGGCGATCGCCAAACAGATGTCGGTCCGCGAGATCGAGAAGCTGGTGCGCAAGAAGGCGCGCGGGGATGCGGCGCCGCGCCGGGTTCGCACGGCCCGCAACGCTTCGGAAGATGCCGACATTGCGGCCGTCCAGAATCACCTCGAGGAATTTCTCGGTCTGCCGGTGAAGATCAATGCAGATGCCGATCCCAAGTCGGGTACGGTGACGATCAAGTACGCAACGCTCGATCAGCTCGATCTGATCTGCCAGCGATTGACCGGCGGGTCGATCTGAGGTGGGGCAGCCGCGTGGGGCCGCCCTGTGTGGAAGGCTATCAAGTTACTGAAATTCATGTTGAAAAGGCGGGTTCGGAAGATTTTCGATCCCACCTTTTTCTTGCGACTGCGCTTACTTGATCGGAACCCGTTTGTCGGGAACAACCTTGATACGTTTGTCTGGCGCAGGCCGTGGGATGTAGCGCTTGCGGGGCGCGGGGCGTTCCGGGACATCTTCGTAGACATATTCGACTGTCTCGGTGCATTCCGGTTCGGGTAGCGACATGGGCGCGACGTAAGTTGCGGACGCATAGCCGGGTGCATAGCTGCTACCCCGGGTGTACCAGGCGTAGTAGTTGTCCAGATAGCCCTCGCACTCGTCACGGTAGCGCCCGGCATCCTCGGCCTTGTCGATTGCGGCGCCGACAGCAGCGCCCACGACTGCACCGGCAATCGTCCCGACGGTGCGGTTTCCGCGACCGGCAATGCGATTGCCAGCCAGTCCGCCGACTGCTCCGCCAATCAACGCGCCGCCCAGGCCGGAGTCTCGATGGGCGACCCGGGTGCGGCAATCGGCGAGCCATGCATCGCGCGCCGCGGGATCGAAAGCGTAGCGCGTCTCGCCATGGCGGGCTTGATGCATGGGGATCGCCGGCGCCATGCCATCATCATAACCTTCGTCAGGTTGGGCGAGGGCCGGTTGAATCGAAAGTACCAGTGCCGTGCCTACGGCGGCGAGGAGTTGCAGTCGCATCGGGATGCCCTTTCGCGAGGACCGGAAGGATGGCCCCGTTAGTTAACGCGAAATTTAGCATCGTCTTGCCTGCAAAACCAAGCGCCTGGGCATACCTCCTTCGATCATGTCCCGTTTCGATGCACCGGATAGCGGTTCAGATCGCCTTTGCTGCGACCCGGGCGAGGCGCTCCAGTCCGGCGGCATCCACTTGGTCGAAACGGCCCGGGATCGGGCTGTCGAGATCGATCACGGCAATGACATTGCCTTCGACGATGACGGGCACCACCAGTTCTGACCGGGTTTCGGCATCGCAGGCGATATGGCCGGGGAAGGCGTGGACATCGGGCACGACTTGCGTTTGTCCGCTTGCCGCAGCGGTGCCGCAGACCCCTTGGCCGAATGGAATGCGGATGCAGGCGGGTTTGCCCATGAACGGGCCGAGGACGAGTTCGTCACCCATGCTGCGGTAGAATCCGGCCCAGTTGAGGTCGGGCAGGAATTGCCAGATCGCGGCGGCCAGATTGGCCATGTTGGCAATGGAATCGCTCTCACCATCGACGAGCGCCTGTGCTGCCTGGGCGAGGGCATCGTACAGTTCGGGCTTGTCTAGGGCGCTATCGGTCTGGAAATCGAACATGGCCCTTCCGTTAGCTCAACACGAGGTTGCTGCATAGCCGGCAGCAGCCTATCTCGTAGAACATGCGCTCCTTTCTCATAAAGGCCCTCGTGGTCTTCGCCGTGCTCCTTGTCGTCCTTGTCGGGGCGATAGCCTGGGCACAGTACTCGAACAGCTCGGATCTGCCCAGCGATGCGACGGCAGGCACGGATCCGAAGTTGGTCGATCCCGATCCGCAGTGGATCCCCAGCGTCAGCCTGCCCAAGACCATCGGCTGGGCAGAGGGTGAAAAGCCGATTGCGGCCAAGGGTTTGTCGGTCAGCCGATTTGCTGACAAGCTGGACCATCCGCGCACGATGATCACGCTGCCTAACGGTGACGTTCTCGTAGCGGAGACCAATGCACCTGCCGGTAACAAGCCGGGCGGCATCACCGGCGCCGTGATGACCTGGATGATGGACCGCGTCGGTGCGGGCGTGCCTTCGCCCGACAAGATCGTCCTGCTGCGCGACGAGGATGGCGACGGCAAGGCAGATCAGCGTTTCGACTTCCGTACGGCAGACATGCATTCGCCTTCCGGCATGGCCTACGGCAACGGCAAGCTCTACGTCGCAAATCATGACGCTGTGCTGGAATTTTCCTTCGAAGCGGGTGCCACCAGGCTGGAAGGCACGCCGAAGAAGCTGATGGACCTGCCGCCGGCCGGCAATCACTGGATGCGCAACCTGCTGCTGAGCGAGGATGGCCTGCACCTCTATGTTGCGGTCGGTTCGGCCACCAACATCGCCGATAACGGGATGGAGGAGGAAGCTGGACGCGCTGCGATCTGGGAGATCGACACCGATACCGGGCATCGCCGCCAGTTCGCCGCCGGCATGCGCAATCCCAATGGCATGGCCTGGAACCCCTCGACCGAGGAAATGTGGGCCACGGTGCAGGAGCGTGATATGCTCGGGCCGGACCTCGTTCCCGACTACTTCACGAACGTCCCCGTCGGCGTCCAGTACGGTTGGCCCTGGATCTACTGGAAGAATGTCTACGACGATCGTGTGAGCTGGCCGATGCAGTACGGCATGGGCGACTATACCCGTAAGCCCGAGTATGCGATGGGCGCCCATACGGCCGTGTTGGGCATGGTCTTCGCCAATGGCGGCAACATCATGGGGCCGGACTTCGCGAACGGGGCCTTTATCGCCCGCCACGGTTCATGGAATCGCCGCCCCGCAGTCGGCTATGACGTCGTTTTCATTCCCTTCGATGCCAACGGCAATCCCAAGGACGTGAAGCCGGTGCGGGTCCTGACCGGCTTCCTCGACAAGGAAGGTTCGACTCATGGCCGTCCGACCTGGGTAACCTGGGACAAGACCGGCGCGCTGCTGGTGAGCGACGATACCGCGGGTGTAATCTGGCGGGTGATGGCGCCGGGCGCAAAGCCTTCCGAAGGGATCAAGCGCGTCGAGACAGACCACCTAGAGCCGCAGACCGATCTCAAGGATCCTACCCAGCTTACCCCCGAGGCGCTGCTCGGGGGAATGATGGACAACTGAAAGCGAACGCTCAGAGAGCCTTGCCGGCGCGTCCGGCAAGCTCGTTGACATATTGCCAGGCGACGCGGCCAGAACGGGCTCCGCGACGGCGCGACCACTCGAGCGCGTCGCCCGAATCCCACTGCAGTCCGAATTCATCGGCATAGCCGCCGATGATCGCGAGATAGGCGTCCTGATCGCAGTTGTGGAAGCCGATCGACAGGCCGAATCGGTCGGCCAGAGCGAGGCGATCGTCCACGGCGTCGCGCGGATTGATCGGGTCGTCCTGCTCGGACATCGTGCGCGCGACGATGGCGCGGCGATTGGACGTGACCGCGAGGCGGACATTGGCCGGGCGTGCCTCCACCCCGCCTTCCAGCCAGGAGCGCAGCAGTCGGGGCCCGCTGGTTTCGCTTTCTTCGAAGCCGAGATCGTCGACGAAGACGAGGAACTGGCGATCGATCTTGCCTAGCGTCGAAAACAGTCCTGTAACCCCTGAAAGGGCCTCCTGCGCCACCTGGACGAGGGCGATGCGGCCCGGATGATCCTGTTGTGCGGCCCGGATCGCGGCGCGCAGCACGGCTGACTTGCCCATGCCGCGCGATCCCCACAGGAGCATGTCGTGCGATGCGAAGCCGGCAGCCAGACGCGTGACATTGGTGACGACCCGCTGCTTCTGATCGTCGATTCCGCGCAGGAGATCGAGGGCAGGGGCCTCGAGCGTATCGACGGCGCGTGCCGCCTGCCCAGTCCAGACATAGGCGGGATGGGCCAGCCAGTCGGTTTCGGGGGCGGGCGGCGGGGCAATGCGCTCCAGTGCGTCGGCGATACGGACAAGCAGGTCGGTTTGCGTCATGACGTCATTTCTTTGCTTCGTTTGCGAGAGCAGCGCACCACATGGTGCGCTTTTCCTTGGCATTTTGCACAACCGCCTATAGCGGCGGTCCATGGCCCAATCCAGCGAGCATAGTCCGGCAGGTCGGCCTGCCCTGCTGTCTTCAGATCCGCATGGTATTGCCGAGGCGGCACGCCTGCTGCGCGAGGGGGGCCTTGTCGCGCTGCCGACCGAGACGGTCTACGGGCTCGCGGCCCGCGCAGACCGCGATGAAGCAGTGGCCTCGATCTATTGCGCCAAGGGACGGCCCAGCTTCAACCCGTTGATCGTGCACGTCGCGGATCTGGACTCGGCCCGGCGACTGGCCGTGTTCGACGAGCGTGCCCTGTTGCTGGCCGAGCGATTCTGGCCGGGCGCCCTGACCATGGTGCTGCCGGTGCAGGACGACGCGCCGCTGGCCGCTGCCGTGACCGCCGGCCTGCCGACCGTTGCGCTGCGCTGTCCGGCGCATCCCGTCATGCGTTCGGTGATTGCAGAGACTCGCCTCCCGCTTGCCGCGCCTTCGGCCAATCGCAGTGGCGGGGTCAGCCCGACGACACCTTCTCACGTGGTGGAATCGTTGGGGGGCAGGATCGATGCCGTTCTCGATGGCGGAGCGTGCGAGGCCGGGCTCGAATCGACGATCATCGCCTTGCGCGAAGGTGGGCGTTGGCAGGTACTGCGTCCCGGTCCGATCCCGGAGTCTGAGATTTCCGCCGTCCTGGGTTCGAACAGTGACGTCGTGACGTCACATGCAATCGAGGCGCCCGGGCAGCTGGCCAGCCATTATGCGCCGGGCAAGCCAGTGCGGCTCGACGCGCAAGCCGCCGAAGCGGATGAGTTCCATATCGGTTTCGCGGATGTTCCAGGTGAGGTCACGCTATCGGTCGCGGGCGATCTCCTGGAGGCCGCATCGCGGCTCTACGCGCTGCTGCATGAGGGCGCCGCTGCGCCGCAGCCGAGAATTGCCGTGGCGCCGATACCCGAGGATGGAATAGGCAAGGCCATCAACGACCGCCTGCGCCGGGCCGCTGCCTGACGGCCCCTGTTGCGGGAATCAGCGGCGTTCGACCGGGACTGTCGGGAGTATCTGCTGGATCTCCGCATAGTCGTCACGCGCCTTGAGACACGAGCGGCTATCGCCCTCGTTGCATTCGCGCAAGTGGCGATCGTATTCGCGTTGCAGGCTTCCGAGGCGTTCCTCACGCCGGCGTAGTTCGCGGCCGCGTTTCTCGTCGGCCTCGGACTGGCTGGTCGTCATCATGTCCACTCCCTTGCCGGCAACACGCACGGGGGCGGTTGCCACTTTGGCGACGGTGGACACGCACCCGCCCAGCAGCGGGGCCGTGGCAAGGGTGAGCAGGGCAGAGGGCATGAGGCGCAAGGTCATCGGCGCGGAACCTGTCATGTTCTGCATGTCATCGCAATGAACGCCGCGCGACAAGCGACAGAAATTGCGCCGCGCAACTTTGGAAGGGGGAGGGGTGACCGCGCGACCCGTCATGTGAAAAGGGCCGCCTCCTTGCGGAAGCGGCCCCTTCGTCAGTGTCGAACCACCCCCGCTCAGGCGGTTTCGGCGCTCTCGTAGTACTTCGGAGCGTACTCGTTGAGGATCGCGAGGATCTTCTGCAGAGCGGCCGGCTCGTCAGTCTTTTCCATGGCCGCGAGTTCGCGGGCCAGACGCGAGGACGCAGCCTCGAAGATCTGACGTTCGGAATAGCTCTGCTCCGGCTGGTCGTCGGCGCGGAACAGGTCGCGCGTGACTTCCGCGATAGAGACGAGATCGCCCGAGTTGATCTTGGCTTCGTATTCCTGGGCACGCCGCGACCACATGGTGCGCTTCACCTTGGGCTTGCCCTTGAGGGTATCGAGTGCTTCGCGCAGGGTCTTGTCCGAAGACAGCTTGCGCATGCCGATCGATTCAACCTTGTTCACGGGAACACGCAGCGTCATGCGTTCCTTTTCGAAACGCAGCACATAAAGCTCGAGCTGCATTCCGGCAATTTCCTGCTTTTGCAACTCGATCACACGGCCTACGCCGTGCTTTGGATAAACGACGTAATCTCCAACATCGAAGGCATCGGCCTTGGTTGCCATGTATCGTCCTTTCACCTGCAGGTCCGAGCGCCATACCTTTGTCGGGAGATAACCGGGGGTGCGACTTGGAAGCGTGTCAGCCGCCTCCGCCGCCCGGTCAGATACTCCCCCAACCGCTTGCTCTCGAATCCCTGCCTCGCACTGAAACGCCTGCCAAACGGGCAGACGGCCCGGGCAGTTGACCTATTATATAGCATACATGTGACAAAATTGCCAGAGGGGCGCGAACCATTAGGTTCAGCGAGCCCCCGGCATGCCGATGAACGACGTATCCTCAGGCGGATACGTCTGTTTCCGGGGGCGAACCCCCGGAAAGATCGGGCCTCAGTCGCCCTCGCCGGGCTCGGGCGAGAAGAACTTCTCGAACTTGCCTTCCACGCCCTTGTACTCGTCGGCATCTTCCGGCGAATCTTTCTTGGACGTGAGATTCGGCCATTCGGCCGAGTACTTCGTGTTCAGTTCCATCCACTGCTCGAGACCGCTTTCGGTGTCGGGAAGGATGGCTTCGGCTGGGCATTCCGGTTCGCAGACGCCGCAGTCGATGCATTCACTGGGATTGATGACGAGCATGTTCTCGCCTTCGTAGAAGCAGTCCACTGGGCAGACTTCCACGCAGTCCATGTACTTGCACTTGATGCAGGCGTCGGTGACGACATAGGTCATGGAGGCGGTATCCTCTTCATCAGGCCTCGTTACGGAAGGCCGCTGCTATGGGATTATCTGCCCCGCCGTCAAGCACTCTGTAACAGGCTTGCGCTTCCGGGGCGGGGCCGCGGCGGATCGGCAGGGTCACGATCTCGATCACCCGCACCCCGGAAGGGGTCGCAAGGGTGAGCACATCGCCCGTCGAAACCTTCTGGTGCGCGCGCTCCACGCGCCTGCCGTTAAGGCGCATATGGCCCTCTTCGGCCATTGTCTGGGCGATGGTGCGGGTCTTGGCGAGACGCAGGAACCAGATCAGCTTGTCGATCCTCACGCGGTGGCCTCCATCTCCGCGAATCCCCTCTAGTTGCGCACCATATCCGCAAGAATGGAAAAGGCATTGTCCTTGCGCACCGGCTGAGGTCGTGTTTCCTCGACGTGACGGCGCGGCGGACGCCAGCGCCAGCGCACCGGCGCCGGCGGGCCATGGGCGCCTTCGGCCAGCTGGCGCGGCATGATCGGCTGGAAGCCTGCAAGCCGAAGTAGCCGGGCATAACTTTCGGTGGTCAGGCCCATCGACACCGCCTTTGCCGGGTCGAGCGCGAAGCTGCGTCCGCTTCCCGCGGGCTTACCGCCGCCGCGCGCCTCGTGGGCTTCGCGCAGGAGCTTTTCGGCCATGTCGAGACGTACGAGCTGCTTGCCCAGACTGCGATAACCCGGCGTGCGCTGGCGGCGCTTGGCGGGCAGGGCGGGTGGCATCGCGTCTTCGGGAGCCCCATCGCGCGGGGACTTGCCGAAGACCTGCGCGAGTTCGCGCCACAGCACGATCGGGCCCGGGCGAAGCATCGCAGGCAAGAAAACATCGAGCGCGCCAACGCGCACGCCGAGCCGCGAGAGCATCGTGCGGCGCTGCTTGTCCAGTTTGTCGACGCCCGAATCCTCGCGTGACGTCATGCCGCCAGCTTCGACGAGAGTGATGAGCAGGGCCCTGAGATCGGGGCCGGCTTCCTCGGAACGGCTGGCTTCATCGAGCTTGAGCAATGGAGCCAGCGGTTGCAGCGCATTGTCGAGCCATGCCTCAAGCGCCGCCACAAGCACCTTGCGCGCGGGTCCGGGTACCGCATCGAGCGTGCGGTCGGGGACCAGGACAGGCGACAGGAGCGAGCGGCCCGGGGCGAGAGTGCCAAGCGATTCCCCGTCCCATTTGAGTTTGCCGCGATCAAGCGTGATGGCCGCGCTTCCCGCGTGAATCGCCTCGGTCAATTCGTCGGCGCGCTTCTGCAGCAAGGCGGTGAGGTGCTTTTCCGCGGCGGCGAGCAGCAGCTTGCGGTCGGACAGGCGGGCGCCGGGATCGACATGGAAGGCGAATCCGCGCAGCGAGCCGATGTGTTCGCCTTCGACGAGTACTTCCTCGTCTTCCATGCGCACGGAGAGCAGCCCGGCATCGGGCCCCAGTTTCTTCATGAGTACGGCAGTCCGTCGGTTGATGAATCGTTCGGTAAGTTTGCCATGGAGGGCATCGGACAGACGCGCCTCCACCGCGCGGGCCCTTGCGGCCATTTCGTCGCGCGCGAGAACCCAGTCGGGGCGCTGCGCGATATAGGCCCAGGACCGGATCGCGGCGATGCGGCCCTGCAGGGTGTCGATGTCGCCGCCGGTGCGGTCGAGCTGGGCAATGGCATTGGCAACGTAGTCGGCGCCCAGTTCGCCGTGGCGCAGATCCTGCCACAGGCGGGCGACGAAGCGTGAATGGGTCTCTGCCCCTTGCTGGCGAAAATCGGGCAGGCGGCACACGTCCCAGAAGCGCTGCACCATCGCCGCGCCGCGAACCGAATCGGCGACCTGTGGGTCTTCGGACAGGCGCTTGAGGACGGAAAGGTCGATGGCCTCGGGCGCCGGAACCAGCTCGGGCAGGTCGGGCGGGGTCTCCAGGTCGCCGATCAGGGTGGCGATACTGTCGAAACGCGGCTCCGCATCGCGCCAGAACAGTTTCGTCAGCGGCGGGAAGCGGTGTTCTTCGATGGCGAAGATTTCTTCGGGATCGAATTCGGAATCGTGCGTGCCCGAACCGGTGAGGGTGCCGAACGTGCCGTCCTTCTGGTGACGCCCGGCGCGTCCTGCGATCTGCGCCATTTCCGACGTGGTGAGGCGGCGATGGCGGACGCCGTCGAACTTGGAAAGCCCGGCGAAAGCGACATGCTCGACGTCGAGGTTGAGCCCCATGCCGATGGCGTCGGTGGCGACAAGGTAATCCACTTCGCCAGACTGGTAGAGCGCGACTTGCGCGTTGCGCGTCTGCGGGCTGAGCGCGCCCATGACGACGGCCGCCCCGCCTCGGAAGCGCCGCAGCATTTCGGCGATCGCATAGACCTGCTCGGTCGAGAAGGCGACGATGGCGCTGCGCGGCGGAATGCGGCTGAGTTTCTTCGCGCCGGCATGGCTGAGCGTGGAGAAGCGGGGCCGGGTGACGATCTCGGCGCGCGGTACGAGCGCCCTGACCATCGGTTCGAGCGTCGAGGAACCGAGGATCATCGTCTCCTCGCGGCCGCGGGCATGGAGCAGGCGGTCCGTGAAGACGTGGCCGCGTTCGCGGTCCGCCCCCAGTTGCGCTTCGTCGATGGCGACGAAGGCAAGGCTGCGATCGAGCACCGGCATCGCCTCGGCCGTGCACAGCAGGTAGCGAGCGTGCTTCGGCTCGATCCGTTCCTCGCCGGTGATCAGGGCGACGTTCTGTTCACCCTTGATGGCGCAGACCCGGTCGTAAACCTCACGCGCCAGCAGGCGCAGCGGAAAGCCGATCGCGCCGCTGGAATGGGCGCACATCCGTTCGATGGCGAGGTGAGTCTTGCCGGTGTTGGTCGGCCCGAGCACGGCCTTCACCCCTGAAGGAGCGTCACCGCGCGCCGTTACATTCCGGTCCTGAACCATTTCACCAGCGAATGTGGCATCGCCGCTGGCCGCGTACAAGGGTCGACTCGTCCTGTATGGGGGTGGAAATCCACAGAGTTAGGGGGGTCTTAACCTTGAGCAGGCATGGTTTTTGCAGAAAGTGCCCGGGGTGGGCGCCAGGTTCGGCCTGAGCCTGTGGGTTGCGATGAGGAAGGGGCCTTTGTTCAAGGCGCTTGACGAGAACGGCGGAAATTCGGCCGAAGGGGACTATGCAGGCGGTGCGGCATCGGCTGCCTCGCTCTCGCATGCCCAGGTTCTGCCCGAGAGCGCCGAGCCTGCAACTCCGACTCCTTCCGGCGAAACCGCTTCAGACGGTCCGGGCCTGCGAGAGCGTATTCAGGCGTGGAAGCAGGATATCGAATCGTGGTGCGAAAAGGTCGAGCTTGCGCCCGATCTTGCCACCGACATCGGCAGTCCGCGCTGGTATCGCGGTCTTGCCACGCTCTTCGGCCTGAGCGCAGCCGCCATTGCCCTTTCACCGAGCTTTTCGTCAGTAGAGGCGGCGACGCCGATGCCGGTCAACGACCGGGTTCGCGACGAATTCCGCAGCCAGACCATCGCGCCGCTTGCCTTCGGTGCCGACAGCGGCCGCCACATGGGGGCAAGTCCGCTGGTCCGCCCCCTGGCGAAAGTGCCCGAACGGCCAATGATCCAACTGGTCTCCACACTGGGGCAGGGCGACAGCTTCCGCCGCATGCTGGAGCGGGCGGGTGTCGGCAACACCGACATTTCTCAGGTTTCCGATCTCATTTCCGGTGCGGTGCCGCTGTCCGACATCGCTTCGGGTACACAGTTCGACATCACTCTGGGCAAGCGCCCGACCGAAGGCGCCTCGCGACCGCTGGACGAAATGGCCTTTCGCGCGCGTTTCGACCTCGATCTCTCGGTCGAACGCCATGACGGTGCGCTGGCTCTGGTGCGCCATCCCATTGCCGTCGATACGACCCCATTGCGCATTCGCGGTACCGTCGGGTCGAGCCTCTATCGATCGGCGCGCAATGCCGGGGCGCCGGTCGCCGCGATCCAGAGCTACCTGCGTGCTGTCGACAAGTATCTCTCGCTCGAAAACGACATTTCGGCGGATGACGAATTTGACCTGATCCTCTCCTACAAGCGTTCGGCCAAGGGCGAACGCCAAGTGGGCGAGCTGCTCTATGCGGGTGTCGAACGCGACGGGAAGCCGCGCCTCCAGCTCATGCGTTGGGGCAAGGACGGGCAGATGTTCTCCGCCTCTGGCCTTGCCGAGACGCGCAGTGCGCCGATCGGGATGCCGGTCGCGGGACGGATCACCTCGCGCTACGGGATGCGCCGTCACCCGATTCTCGGCTACACGCGCATGCATGCCGGCGTCGATTTCGGCGCCGCCTACGGCTCGCCGATCTATGCCGTGAGCGATGGTACGGTCACCTATGCAGGGCGCCATGGCGGCCACGGCAATTACGTGCGGATCAACCACGGCGGCGGCCTCGGCACCGGCTATGGCCACATGAGCCGCATCGCGGTGAAGAACGGTACCCACGTAAGAGCGGGGCAGGTGATCGGTTACGTTGGGTCCACCGGTCTGTCGACTGGGCCGCACCTGCATTTCGAAGCCTATCGCGGCGGCAGGACCGTCGATCCCCTGTCGATCCGTCTCGTCACCCGCCCCCAAATCGACGGCAAGGAACGCGACGAGTTCAGGCAGCGCATGAAGGCGCTGCTGATGGTTGAACCCGGCGCGGCGCTCGACAGCTTCGCAAGGCCCGAAGCGGAGCAGGCTGCGGACACCCGCGAGATCGACCGGCTCGAGCCGAAGAAGGTCGGCTGATCGCACTGCGCCGGTGCTGCGGGACATTTTGCCCAGATTGAACCTTTGGGGATTTTCCGGCAATCACCGGTGATGACTGGATCCTATCCCCACACCCGACTTCGCCGCACCCGCGCCACGGCCTGGAGCCGTGCGATGCATCGCGAGAACGTACTCACTCCGGCCGACCTGATCTGGCCGCTCTTCGTGACCGAAGGGCAGGGCGTGGAAGAACCGATCGCCTCGCTGCCCGGCGTGTCGCGCTGGTCGGTGGACGGCATTGTCGAGCGGGCCAGGGAAGCGGCGGACCTGGGCATTCCCTGCCTTGCCCTGTTCCCCAATACCCAGCGCGAGCGTCGCAGCGACGACGGCAAGGAAGCGCTCAATCCCGACAACCTCATGTGCCGTGCCCTGCGCGCCGTGCGCGATGCACTCGGCGATCGCGTCGGACTGCTTACCGATGTGGCGCTCGATCCCTATACCAGCCACGGCCAGGACGGGCTCGTCGATGCAAACGGCTATGTTCTCAATGACGAGACCGTCGAGGTCCTGGTCGGCCAGTCGCTCAACCAGGCGTCGGCCGGGGCGGACATCATTGCGCCGTCGGACATGATGGACGGACGCATCGGCGCGATCCGCGATGCGCTGGAGGACGAAGGGCACGCCAACGTGCAGATCATGTCCTACGCAGCGAAATATGCTTCGGCCTTCTATGGTCCGTTCCGCGATGCCGTGGGTTCGCGCGGCCTGCTCAAGGGCGACAAGAAGACCTACCAGATGGACCCGGCCAACGGCGAGGAAGCGCTGCGCGAGGTCGAACTGGACCTGGCCGAAGGCGCCGACAGCGTGATGGTAAAGCCGGGGCTGCCTTATCTCGATATCGTGCGCCGGGTGAAGGAGGCATTCGAAGTCCCCGTCTTTGCCTACCAGGTCTCGGGCGAGTACGCGATGATCGAGGCCAGCGTGGCAGCCGGGGCGGGCGACCGCGACGCGCTGGTGCTGGAGACGCTCATGGCATTCAAGCGTGCCGGCTGCTCGGGCGTGCTGACCTATCACGCCGCCCATGCGGCGCGATTGCTCCATGGCTGACTTTCGCCTCGAGACCGGGCGTCTCGTCCTGCGTTCCTGGACGAGACCCGATCTCGCGCGCTTTGCGCAGGTTACCAATACGCCTGCGGTGATGCGCTGGCTGGGAGGACTGCTGTCCGATGAGCGGCTCGAACAGCTTTATGACGCGGTGATCGGCTGCGAAGATGAGCATGGTCACTGCTTCTGGCTGGTCGAGCGCAAGGCCGATGGGGGCCATCTGTCCGGAGAGCTTCTGGGCTTTTGCGGCCTCAAGCGTGGTAATGCCCCCGAGAGTACGTTCCCCGGCGGCTTCGAGATCGGCTGGCGCCTGCGCGAGGAGGCATGGGGCAAGGGCTATGCCAAGGAAGCGGCCATTGCCTCGCTCGATGCCGGCTTCGAGCGCTTCGGCGCGCAGGAGATCGTGGCGATCACGGTCAGCGAAAACACGGCGAGCTGGGGGCTGATGGAACGCCTGGGGATGCGCCGCCGCACCGACCTCGATTATGTCGACAGCCGGTTCGACCCGCCCCTTTGCGATACGCTTGCCTGGTCGATCACTTCCGGGGAGTGGCGCGCGCGCCACGATTGAGACGCAGGCCATGGGCAGGTCCGACCGCGCGCTCTTCATCCTGACAATCCTTGTCGGCAGTTTCCTGCTGTTCATGGTCGAGCCGATGGTCGCGCGCATGGCCCTGCCGCGGCTGGGCGGTGCGCCCAATGTCTGGAACAGCGCGATGCTGGTCTATCAGGCGCTCCTTCTTGCCGGATACGGCTATGCGCACTGGCTTTCGCGAAAGCCCTTGTGGCGGCAGGCTGTCATCCACCTGATCGCCCTGTGCATCGCCGCCACGACCCTGCCGATCGCGCTGGCGCAAGTGGCTTCGCCCGAGCCCGGCTGGGAGGCGATCTGGGTGCCCTGGCTGCTCCTGCTGACGGTCGGCCCGGTATTTTTCCTCATCGCCGCACAGGCGCCGCTGATGCAGCGCTGGTTCGCTGCCGATTCCCGCGCCGGGCAGCCCTGGGCGCTCTACGCCGCGTCGAATCTCGGCAGCTTCGCCGGACTGGTCGCCTATCCGCTCGTGGTCGAACCCTTGCTGGCGCTGCACGGCCAGAGCCTCGTCTGGGCCATGGGATATGGCCTGCTGATCCTCCTGGTCGCTGCCTGCGCATGGTCCCGCCGCAAGACTGTCGACGCCGCAAGACCGAGCGCACCGCTGCTGCGCGCAAGCGAGGTGACGTCATGGCGTCGCAAGCTGCACTGGCTTGCCCTGGCGGCGATCCCCTCGGGACTGATGCTCTCGACGACGACCCATCTGACCACAGACATCTTCGCGTCACCGCTGCTTTGGGTGATTCCGCTTGGGCTCTACCTGCTCAGTTTCGTCGTCGCCTTTGCCGATCGCCGCGCTCTCGCTGGCGTCCTGACATTCGTCGCGCCTGTCGTCCTGCTTTTCGCCGGAAGCTACGCGATGCTGGCCGACGGGTCGGGGGCGCTGCTGCTGGCAGGCGGGAGCTGCGTGCTGCTCTTTGTAGTTTCGGTCGCTCTCCATGCCCGGCTCTATGACTTGCGCCCGGATGCAGGGTACCTGACCGGCTTCTACCTGATCATGTCGGCCGGCGGGGCCCTGGGCGGCCTGTTCACGGCACTTGTCGCGCCGCTCGTATTCGACTGGTCCTGGGAACATCCCCTGCTGATTCTCGGTGCGGCCCTGCTTGTCCCGCTCGATGAAATCCTGCGCTGGCGCCGCATGGAAGGCCTCGACCAGAGGCTGGCCCGGATCGCGCTCGTGCTTCTCCTGCTGCTGGCGCTGTTCCTTTCGGTCCAGCTCTTCGATCTCTTTACCGAACCCGGCACGACGATGACCGCGATGCTGCTGACGGTCTTCCTCACCGGGACCGGCGTGATGGTCATGGGCTGGCGCTGGGCTTTCGTGGCAGTGCTGCTGCTGGCGATGCTCGGGCAGGGCGGCCTGCTCACGATCATGTCGAGCTACGAGGGCCAGCGTACGCGCAGTTACTTCGGCATCTATACCGTGCGCGACTATCGTTCCTCTGGCCTTCGCATACTGAGCCACGGCACGACGCTGCATGGCCAGCAGTCGCTCGAACCGGACAAGCGGCGCATGCCCCTGACCTATTACGGACCAAGGTCCGGCGTCGGCCTGGCGCTGGCATCGGCGGATCGGCTGGAGGGTGAATCGGCGCGGATCGGGGTCGTCGGGCTCGGCACCGGGTCGCTGGCCTGTTACGCCAAGCCGGGCCAGGACTGGACCTTCTTCGAGATCGATCCCGTCATCCTGCACTATTCGACCTCGGGCAAGTTCACCTACCTGCGCGACTGCGCGCCGCGGGCGCGGGTGATCCTGGGCGATGCCCGGCTGGAGCTGGAAGCGGTGCCGCCGCGCCGGTTCGACATGCTGGTGATAGATGCCTTTTCGTCCGATGCCATCCCGCTTCACCTGCTTACCCAAGAGGCCCTGCAGGTGTACTTGCGCGCGTTGAGCGAGCGCGGGGTCCTGCTCATGCATATCTCGAACCGCTACGTGGAACTGGAGCCGGTCATCGCGGCCCTGGCCCGCAGCGAAGGGCTGACCGCGCGTGTCCGCCAGGACTGGCCGGAGAACCTCGACCTCTATACGCCGTCGCACTGGATCGCCCTTTCGCGCGACAGCTCTTCAATCAACGAGCTTGCGAAGATGCATCCCGATAGCCCATGGAGTCGGCTTCAAGCACCGGCACAGAGGCCCTGGACGGACGACCATGCCTCTATTCTGCCGTTCATCCGCTGGTCCAGGCTGATAGGATACCCATGATCGAGAACCGCAACGACATCACCGTCGCCGCCATCCACGGCAAGGCTCCGAAGATCCACTCCAGCGCCTTCATCGCGCCGGGCTGCCGGATCGTCGGCGATGTCGAAATCGGCCCCGACGTGAGCATCTGGTACAATTGCGTGATCCGCGCGGACGTGAACCGCATCGTCATCGGCGCGCGCACCAATATCCAGGATGGTACCGTCGTTCATTGCGACAGCCCCAAGGCGGGGCGACCCGAAGGCTATCCGACGCTGATCGGAGAGGACGTGCTGATCGGCCACATGGCGATGGTCCATGGCTGCACGCTGGAAGACAGCGCCTTCGTCGGCCTTGGCGCGATCGTGATGGACGGCAGCCATATCGAGACCGACGGCATGCTCGCCGCCGGGGCGCAGTTGACCGGCAAGCGCATCGGTGCCCGCCAGCTTTGGATTGGGCGTCCGGCCAAGTTCATGCGCGATCTGTCCGATGAGGCGATTGCCGCCAATCGCAAGAGCGTCGCCGGTTATGTGATCAATGGCCGCAACCACGCCGAAGCGCTCGGCGTCGCGGGCTGATGGCAAGGCCCAGGCCGGCACTCCCCGATGCACAGGCGCTTCGGGCGCTGGTCGATGCGGAGAATCGCCTGGCGGTCCGTGTTACTCCCGGCGCAAAGGTCGAAGGGTTGGAAATCGCGGCGGGCAGGCTGCTCGCCAAGGTTCGGGCCAAGCCGCAGGACGGCAAGGCCAACGATGCCGTGCGCGAACTGCTTGCGGGCGCCCTTGGCCTGGCCCCGTCGCGGCTGGAGTTGTTGCGCGGCGCAACTTCTCGCGAGAAGCAGTTCAGGATTCGCGACTGACGCGGGCGATTCGCCAACCCGCAACCGAGAGCAACCCTGCGGCGAGTACGGCGAGGGGCAGGCAGGCTGCACCGACCCGCAGGAACATCGTCGCGCCGAGCGCCGCGCCGCCGGCCAGTGCCAGCCAAAGGGCGAGGAAGCCGGCAATGCCGTTCGCTCCGCGTCCGGTTAGCATGCCGCCCAGGCCCTGACCGATGCGGACCAGCGCTCCGGTGAGGTAAGTCAGCGCCACGGGCGTCTCGTTGCGCTGCATCGTGTTGTTAAGCGCGCCCATGGCGAAGACGAGCATGGCCATCATCGCTTCGAGATATTCCGACAGTGCCAGAAGCGCGGCCAATGCGAGGAGCGCGGTAACGAGCGAGAGGACGGCGGGCTTGCGCCATCGGCCCGCCTTGTGTGCGACTATATTGCCCATCGCCACGCCCAGTACGAACCCGAGGATCAGCAGCGCCGGGACAAGCGCGCGGTGCGGTCCTTCGGCAATGAGGTCGGTGGCCAGGCGCGTCGTGTTGCCTGACATGAACGATACGAAATAGCGATCTGCCGACAGAAACCCCACGGCATCGACGTATCCGGCGAGCGCGGCAAGCGCGGTAGCGAGGGCCTGTCGCGGTGGGTCTAGCGAGTTCACCTGCGCAACCTATCGCGTGCCTGTCCGTCTGGCGAGTGTGATCTGAAAGGAGGCGATGTGCGCAGGCGCGACCCGCAGATTCGGCTCAGCGCCCCATGCCGCGCGCGAGATTGCCGAGAACTTCGCCCATCGCCTTGGCCATGTCCGCCGGTTCGGGTGCGACATCGTAGACGGCCCGGTTCATTGCATCGGCCCATTGCTCGGCAACGGCCCTGTTGATGGCGAAGGGTTTGTGCACGCTCATCATGCAGCGTCCGGGGACGGCCTCGAACCAGTCGCGCGGGCCGCCGGCCCAACCGGCAAGGAACTGGGGCAGGGCCTTGCGCATCGGGCCAAGGTCCTCGGCATGCATCGCGCGCAGCTCGGCATATTGCGGGTCTTCGTCCATCAGGTCGTAGAAGCGGTTGCAGATGGCTTCGAACACCGCCGCGCCGCCGAGGCGATAGAATGGGGTATCGGGAGTTTGGGATTCATCGACGACGGGGGCTTGGCTCGACACTGACATCTTCTCCGCAAGTGGGGGCTATCCTCGTCGCATAGCCGATGCGTTTCACGTGGAACTTGATCGCGGTCAAACCGTGGAGGATCGTCTCGCAGACCGGGACTGGACGAAATGAGGGGCGCACAGAAAAGGGGCGGAGACCTCTCGGCGCCCGCCCCTTCATATCGCTTGTGCCGTGCGGCCTCAGTCGTCGGTGTTCTCTTCCGGCTGGGGCCCGGTCTTGCGGACCGGCTTCTTGGCAGGTGTCTTCTTCTTCCTGGACTTCGTTTCCTTCGGCGGTGCAGGCGTCAGCTCGAAGTTGAGCGCATCTTCCTTCACCGAGACGTGGACCTCGCCGCCATGGGCGAGCTTGCCGAAGAGCAGCTCCTCCGCCAGCGGCTGCTTGACCCGCTCCTGGATGACCCGTGCCATCGGGCGGGCACCATAGAGGCGGTCGTAGCCGCGGTGGCCGAGCCATTCGCGCGCATCGGAGTCGAACTGGATGTGGACGTTCTGGTCGGCCAGCTGCAGTTCGAGTTGGAGGATGAACTTGTCCACGACCCGGCTGATCGTCTCCTTGGCCAGATAGGCAAAGGGCACGATGGCATCGAGACGGTTGCGGAACTCGGGGCTGAACATCTGCTTTACGGCTTCCTCGCCGGCGTCGGCCTTGGAGGTGTCGCCGAAGCCGATGCCTTGCTTCGCCATGTCCGAAGCGCCTGCATTGGTCGTCATGATCAGGACGACGTTGCGGAAGTCGACGGTCTTGCCGTGGTGGTCGGTCAGCTTGCCGTTGTCCATCACCTGCAGGAGGATGTTGAACAGGTCGGGGTGGGCCTTCTCGATTTCGTCGAGCAGCAGGACGCAGTGCGGCTGCTGGTCGATGGCATCGGTGAGCAGACCGCCCTGGTCGAACCCGACATAGCCCGGAGGCGCGCCGATCAGGCGACTGACCGAATGACGCTCCATGTACTCGGACATGTCGAAGCGCTGCATCGGAATGCCCATGATCGTGGCAAGCTGCTTGGCGACTTCGGTCTTGCCCACGCCGGTCGGGCCGGAGAACAGGAACGAACCGATCGGCTTGTCCGGATCGCGCAGGCCGGCGCGGCTCAGCTTCATGGCGGTCGACAGGACTTCGATCGCCTTGTCCTGGCCGAACACCACGCGCTTCAGGTCGCGCTCGAGATTCTCGAGCGCTTTCTTGTCGTCCGAAGAGACCGACTTGGGCGGGATGCGGGCCATCGTTGCGATGACCTGCTCGATCTCGCGGGCGGTGATCGTCTTCTTGCGGCGGCTGGGCGGCACGAGCATCTGCATCGCGCCGACTTCGTCGATCACGTCGATCGCCTTGTCGGGCAGCTTGCGGTCATTGATGTAGCGGGCCGAAAGCTCCACCGCGGTCTTGATCGCGTCGGGCGTGTAGCGCACGCCGTGGTGATCCTCGAACGCCGTGCGAAGGCCCTTGAGGATCTTGACGGTGTCCTCGACCGTGGGCTCGTTCACATCGATCTTCTGGAACCGGCGCAGCAGTGCGCGGTCCTTTTCGAAGTGGTTGCGGAACTCCTTGTAGGTGGTCGAACCGATGCAGCGGATCGTACCGCCCGAAAGTGCCGGCTTGAGCAGGTTCGAGGCGTCCATCGCGCCGCCGCTGGTAGCGCCGGCGCCGATCACCGTGTGGATCTCGTCGATGAACAGGATCGCGTGCGGCATCTTTTCGAGCTCGGCGACCACCTGCTTGAGGCGTTCCTCGAAGTCGCCGCGATAGCGCGTGCCGGCGAGCAGCGAGCCCATGTCGAGCGAATAGATCACCGCTTCGGAAAGGACTTCAGGCACTTCGCCTTCGACGATCTTGCGCGCCAGGCCTTCCGCGATAGCGGTCTTGCCGACGCCGGGATCGCCCACGTAGAGCGGGTTGTTCTTGGAACGGCGGCACAGGATCTGGATCGTGCGATCCACTTCCGGGCCGCGCCCGATCAGCGGGTCGACCTTACCCGCCAGCGCCTTCTCGTTGAGGTTGACGCAGAACTGGTCGAGCGCGGAGTCCTTCTTGTTGGCGGCCTTGGTCTCGGCCTTCTCCTCCGGAGTCGGCGTCTGTTCCTCCGATCCCTTGGGGCTGCGGTCCTCGATTCGCTTGCCGCCCTTGCCGATGCCGTGGCTGATGTAGCTGACTGCGTCGAGACGGCTCATGTCCTGCTGCTGCAGGAAATAGACCGCGTAGGAATCGCGTTCTGAGAAAAGTGCGACAAGGACGTTGGCGCCTGTCACCGTGTCCTTGCCCGACGACTGTACGTGCAGGATCGCGCGCTGGATCACCCGCTGGAACCCGGCGGTCGGGGCCGGGTCGCCCTTTTCCTCGGTTTTCAGCGACTGGTATTCCTGGTCGAGGTACTGCCGCACGACATCGCCCAGATCGCCGAGATCCACGCCACAAGCCTGCATGACCTGGGCCGCGTCCGGATCGTCGATCAGCGCGAGCAGCAAGTGCTCGAGAGTCGCATATTCGTGGCTCCGCTCGGACGCGTGTGACAGCGCGGAGTGCAGGGTCTTTTCTAGGCTTTGCGCGAAACTGGGCATCTAGGACACTTTCATTGCGAAGTGGGACTCTCCTTGCAGGGGAGTTTTTGGACGAAAACTGGTTTCAGGTTCCATATAGGAACACTCAGGGCGCTTGCGAGGTTCACGTTGGGAACCTGCCGCCATCACGATGTCCTTGGCCTGAACAGGGACTCGGCCGCCTGCATGTGCGCCGAGGCTTTCTGGCGGTGCGCCTTTATGCGGTCGATCTCTTCGTGGAGAAGCGCGACACGTGCATCGAGTTCGTCCAGCGAATAGCGATCCAGGCTTTCGCTGGCGAGGAGGCTGGCAGCGCCGAGGTTGTCCCCGGACGACCGCCGCCGCGGTCGATCATCATCGTCCATTGCACTGCAGCATCGGACGGGAATTTCTCCATGTCAATGCATCAAAGTGGTTTCCTTGTGGCCAGTGACTGTGCCAACTAGTCAGCCATGTCAGTTAAACTGCCCAAGATCATGACCGCCATGGGATTTCTCGAACCGGGAGGTCCCGAGGTGCTGCAGCCGCAGGAGCTATCCGTGCCTGTTCCGGGCCCGGGAGAAGTCCTCGTCCAGGTTGCCTTCGCAGGCGTCAACCGACCCGATGTCGTGCAGCGGCAGGGACATTATCCTCCGCCACCGGGCGCCTCGCCGATTCCGGGCCTGGAGGTTTCCGGCACGGTCGTTGCGGTCGGGGAAGGGGTCGTGGAAATCGGCGAGGGGGACCGGGTCTGCGCGCTCGTTTCCGGCGGCGGCTATGCCGAGTTCTGCATCGCCCGCGCCGGGCACTGCCTGCCGGTGCCGGCCAGCCTGCCGCTCGACCAGGCCGCGGCCTTGCCCGAGACTCTGTTCACCGTCTGGCACAACGTGTTCGAGCGCGGATACGCCTGCGAGGGGGAAACCCTGCTGGTCCATGGCGGGACCAGCGGCATCGGCACGATGGCGACGATGCTCGGCAAGCTCTTCGGCCTGACCGTCATCGTCACCTGCGGATCGGCGGAAAAGTGCGAACAGGCGCTGAAGATCGGCGCCGATCACGCGATCGACTACAAGGCGTCGGACTTCGTCGCCGAGGTCGCGCGGATCACTGACGGCAAGGGCGTGAATCTCGTGCTCGACATGGTTGCCGGCGATTATGTCGCGCGCAATCTCAAGTGCCTTGCCCCGGACGGGCGGCACGTGACCATTGCGGTTCAGGGCGGGGTCAAGGCCGAGATCAACATGGGTTTCGTCATGCGCAACCGCTACACCCTGACGGGTTCGACGCTGCGGCCGCGGTCCGACACGTTCAAGGAGCTGCTGGCCCAGGAAATCCTGTCGAACGTCTGGTCGCTGGTGGCTGACGGGTCCTTGCGGCCGATCATGGACAGGCAGTTTCCGCTGGCCCAAGCTGCCAAGGCACATGCCCACATGGAATCGGGAGACCATATCGGGAAGATCGTCCTCGCTGCGTGACGTCATGACATCGCGCAGTGGGCAGCGCCGTTTCTCGTAGACAGGAAGGAGGCGGGATTGAGCGGTAATCTGATCCTTCACGAGGATCCGCGCAGCGGCAACTGCTACAAGATCCGCCTTACTGCGGCCATGCTCGGCGTGCCGCTGGAGCGGCGCCTCTACGACATCATGAACGGCGAAACCCGCACGCCGGAGTTTCTGTCGAACGTCAATGCCAATGGCCGGATTCCGGTTCTCCAGATCGGCGACAGGTTCCTGCCGGAAAGCAATGCGGCCTGCTGGTACTTGGCCGAGGGCTCAAGCCTCGTGCCCGCAGACCGGTTCGAACGGGCTGACATGCTGCGCTGGATGTTCTTCGAGCAATATACTCACGAACCCAATTTCGCGACCCTGCGCTTCTGGTTCTGCTTCGTCGGCGAGGCCAATCTCACACCCATGCAGCGCGACCAGATCATGGCGAAGCGGGCAGGGGGCGAGGCGGCCCTTTCGGTGATGGAACAGCACCTCGGCGTGCACGACTGGTTTGTCGGCAGCAGCGCGAGTCTATCCGACGTTTCGCTCTATGCCTATACCCACGTCTGCGAGGCAGGCGGCTTTCGCCTGCATGATTATCCGGCAATCTGCCGTTGGCTCGAACGCATCTCTGGGCTTCCCGGTTACGTTCGGATGGATTAACTTCTGACAAGGTCGACGCCGGCTTGATCGGACCGCCTTGCCGACCCCGCTTGCAAGCCTTGAGCCGAGAATGCGCGATTCTCGGGCATCGTGCTTGCCGAATCCGGAACTTTCACCTAAATCGGGTCCGGAACGGCCGCTCCGCGAAGGGGCGGCCCTTATTATTTGCGCTACTTGCCAAAGTTCGTCGGAGATCCAGAACAATGAGCCAGCCGACACCGCTCATGCCGCATGCGACCGCCTCGTGGCTGGTCGATAATACTGCCCTGACTTTCGAGCAGATCGCTGAATTCTGCGGCCTGCACATGCTCGAAGTGCAGGCGATGGCCGATGACCTGGCCTCCAGCAAGTACACCGGGCGCGACCCCGTTCGCGCTGGTGAGCTGACCATGGACGAGATCGAAAAGGGTCAGCAGGACCCTGAGTACAAGCTCAAGATGCATAAGGTGCCCGTCACCGTAAGCCGCACCAAGGGCCCGCGTTACACCCCGGTTTCGAAGCGCCAGGACAAGCCGGACGGTATCGCCTGGATCCTGCGCAATCATCCCGAGGTGTCGGACGCGCAGATCGGCAAGCTGATCGGCACGACGCGCAACACCATCGCCGCGATCCGCGACCGTTCGCACTGGAACATCGCCAACATCACGCCGAAGGACCCGGTCACGCTGGGCCTGTGCTCGCAGCGAGAGCTTGACGCGATTGTAGCCAAGGCGGCCAAGAAGGCCGGCATTGAGGAAGAGGTCGCCGGCGACGAGCGTCTGGTCGACGATCGCGAGGCGCTGATCGAGGAACTTCGCGCCGAGCGCGAGGCCGCCACCAAGGCCGCCAGCGAAGCTGCGCAGGAAGCCGAAGCCGCCGCTTGGCTCGAGGCCAAGCGCGCCGCCGAAGCGGAAAACGGCGAATAAGCCCAGTTCTCCCCAAGGGGATGAGAATACGAGCAGCGGGGATGACTGGCCGGTCGTCCCCGCTGCATTCGTTTGCATAGCCTGAAGTGCCCTTGTCGCGGGACCGGCGACGCTTCACACTCCGATCATGGATGAGAGGATCGGCCCCAAGGTCTGGCAGGAACGCTACGCGCACCCGTGCGACTGGCAACAGGACTTCGCCCCGCTTGCGATGCCGCAGATGTTTGCCGCCAGCGTCGCCGCTTATGGCGAACGCGTCCTCGCCGACTTTCTCGGTCGCGAATTCACATATCGGCAGATCGACGCGGAGGCCCGCCGCTTCGCCCGAGGGCTGCAGTCGCTCGGCCTCGGCAAGGGCGATCGGATTGGGCTCTTCCTGCCCAACGTGCCCTGTTACCTTTCAGCCTATTTCGGCGCCTTCATGGCCGGCGTCACGGTCGTCAACTTCTCGCCGCTGTACACCGCTACCGAACTGGAGGCGCAAGTTGCCGATTCCGGGACGCGCCTGCTGGTGACGCTGGACGTTCCGGCTCTCCTGCCGACGGCGTGCAAGGTGCACCGCGAATCGGCGCTTGAATGGCTGGTGGTCGCCCGTCTTTCCAGCATGCTGCCGTTCTGGAAGAGCCTGGGCCTGCGTCTGTTACGCCGCAAGGACATCGCTGCAATCCCGCGCGAAGACTGCGTGTTCGAATTCACCGACCTGCTGCACCATGGCGAACCCGCGCCGGTCGAGATCGACCCGATGACCGACCTGGCGATGCTGCAATATACCGGGGGCACGACCGGAACGCCCAAGGGCGCGATGCTCACCCACCAGAATCTGACTGCGAACGCCCGGCAGATCGAGGAAATCGATCCCCACGCCCATGCACGCGACGTGATCGTGGGCGTCCTTCCGTTTTTCCATGTCTTTGCCAATGCGACGGTGCTCAATCGTACGGTCTACGATGGCGGAACCATCGCCATGCTGCCGCGCTTCGATGCCGGCCAATGCCTCGCGACCCTGCAGCGGGTCAGGGCGACGGCGATGCCGGGCGTGCCGACGATGTACCAGGCGCTGCTCGACCACCCGGACATGGCCCGCACCGATTTCTCCAGCCTGTTTACCTGCATTTCCGGGGGGGCGCCGCTTCCGGCTCCGGTCAAGGCGCGCTTTGAGCGGGCGAGCGGTGCGACCCTTGTCGAAGGCTACGGGTTGACCGAGGCCGCCGGGGTTGTCGCCAGCAATCCTTTCGACGGGCCGGAACGACCGGGAACCATCGGCCACCCCATGCCCGGCACGGACCTGCGGCTGCTCGACAAGGACGATCCCACGCGAGCGGCAGCCCCAGGCGAGCCGGGCGAACTGGCGATCGACGGACCGCAGGTCATGATCGGCTACTGGAACCGACCGGAGGCTGCGGCCGGGGTTTTCGTCGAACTGGACGGCAAGCGCTGGCTGCGCACCGGTGACATCGCGACGATCGATGAGGATGGCTACGTTCACCTGATCGACCGCAGCAAGGACATGATCGCCGTCGGCGGCTTCAAGGTCTTTCCCAGCCAGGTGGAGGAAGTCCTCCTCGCCAACCCAGCCGTGCGCGAGGCCATGGTGCTGGGTGTGCCCGACGATTATCACGGCGAAGTCCCGCGCGCCTATGTGGTCCCCGAAAGGGGTGAGGCTGCAAGTGCCGAAGACATCGCCGCCTGGCTCAACGAGCGGGTCGGCAAGCATGAGCGCGTCGACAAGGTGGTGCTGCGCGATTCGCTGCCCAAGACGATGGTCGGCAAACTCGACCGCAAGGCGCTGCGTGCCGAGGTGATGGGCCAATAGAAAGGGCAGGCGCTCGTGTTGGAGCGGCCTGCCTCACATAATGGAATTGCGGTTATTCGGCCGCTTCGAGCGCGACTTGCGCTTCGTCGGCAGAGCCGAAAGCGGGGGGCATGTGGCCGCCGCTCGGGCTCAGGCGGCCATCGAGGCGGGCGCCCTGCTCGATGGTGAGGACATCGTAGGCCACGTCACCATCGATCTTCGCGGTCCTGAGAATGACGACCTCGCGTGCGGCGATGGTCCCGCGTACGGTACCGGCGATGCGGACCGTTTCCGCTTTCACGGCGCCGACGATTTCACTAGCCTCGCCCTGAACCAGGGCATTGCAGATGATGTCGCCTTCGATCCGACCGTCGATGTGCAGGTCCGCCGAAGCCTCGACATTACCGACGATACTGGTGTCGGTGCCCAGCATCGAGAACGTCGAACCGTTCGACGGACGCGGGCCTGCATTCGACTTGGCCATATTATGAGCGGGCTTCTTGCTGAACATTGGTGGCAGCCTCGAGGAACGGGCGCGGATTGACCGGCCGGCCGTTGACACGGACTTCGAAGTGGAGGTGCGATCCGGTCGAGCGACCGGTGCTGCCCATGGCGGCGATGACGGTGCCGGCATCGACCTTCTGGCCAACCTTGGCCTTGAAGGCCGAAAGGTGGCCGTAGCGGGTCATCAGGCCATTGCCGTGGCTGATTTCGATGCAGTTGCCGTAGCCCTGGCGGCGACCGACGAAGGTGATCTTGCCCTTGGCAGCGGCGTAGATCGGCGATCCCTTCGGGCCGGGGAAGTCGAGGCCGGCGTGGAACGCTGCACCGCCGGTGAACGGGTCGGAGCGGTAGCCATAGCTCGACGAAACATAGGCGACCTTGGCCGGCTTCACCTGCGGGATGGATGCAAGGCCGTTTTCCAGCGCGTCCATGCGGGCAAGGCTGACGCCCAGGCGTTTGAAGCGCGGGTCCAGCGATCCGTCCTTGCCGGTGGCGAGGCGCAGCAGCGGACCACCTTCGGCGCGGCGCGAGCCGGCGATGATCGTGTTGGGATTGAGACCGAGCTTGCGAATGGCCTTGGAGGCCGATTCGGCGCGGCGGTCGGCATAACGGGTCAGGCGTTCGACGAAGGCAAGCTGCTCGGCTTCGATATCAGCCAGTTGCGAAGCCTCGGGCAGGACGGCGCTGACCTTGGAGACGGCCTTCGCGGTTTCCTGCGTGCTGTCGGAAACGGTTTCGCCATCGGCTTTGTCTTTGGCGTCTTCGGGCAGGTCGCCGATGTGCGCTTCGACCATCTGTTCGATGAACTTCTGGCGGCGCGAAAGGTCGGAGGTCACTTCATCGATGCCGTCGCGATACTTCGCGACTCGGTTCTCGGCCGTGGCGACCTTGGCTTCGCGGTCGAGCAGTTGCGCCTGCTCGCTCGTCGCGGACCAGCGTTCGAACGCCACTGCGCCCATCGAGCCGCACCAGGCCGTTGCCAGCAACACTGCGCCGCCCACAGCGCTGAGCTGCATTGCGGAGGAAATGCGGATAAAACGGACCTGTCCGTCAGACCGCATGATAAACTCGCGATCCGGAAATTTGGCCCTGAGGCGCGAAAGCCACGCCCCGGCTGATGTGAAGTTCAAGACGACCCCGCTCGCTAAACTATTGTTTTCCCAGTCCCGGTGCCGGCAGGTAGCAGGGGAGGGGTCAAAATGCGAATCGACTGGCCTTAAAGGGCTGCGGAATCGGGGTGAGTCGAGCGTTCGGTGCGATGACTTGATGGAACCCACCTTTGGTCCTTCGCCCTCAATTGCGCGGTTCTTGTCAAGAATGGTTGCGCTGTTTCCGCAATCGGTTAACCACTGATCCGAGTCGCACCGATCTGGTTAGTAATCCGGATCGGTGACAGGCGGCCGCTTCGGTGCTAGTTCGCGCCCATGACCGTAGAGACCACGATAGCCGGTACGACCGATACCGAATCGCCCGAAATGCTTGTTGCGCGCATTGCCCGTGACGGCCGCGCTGCCCAGCGCGTCCTTGCCCGGCTCAGCGATGCCAGGAAGGCCGAGGCCCTGCGCGCCGCGGCTGCAGCTCTGCGGGAAGCGGAAGAGCCAATCCTCGAGGCAAACGCTCTCGATATCGCCGCCGGGGAAGCCAAGGGCCTGACCGGTGCCCTGCTCGATCGCCTGCGTCTCGACCCGGCGCGTCTCGAAGGCATTGCCCATGGCCTCGAGCAGGTCGCCGCCTTGCCCGATCCCGTCGGGCAGGTCATCGAGCGGACCGAGCGGCCCAACGGCCTGCAGCTCAGCCGCGTGCGTATCCCGATCGGCCTGATCGGTATCATCTACGAAAGCCGTCCCAACGTGACCGCCGATGCCGCGGCCCTGTGCCTGCGCTCCGGCAATGCCGTGCTGCTGCGCGGCGGCAGCGAGGCGCTCCATTCCAACCGAGCGATCCAGGCCGCGATGGCCAAGGGGCTGGAGAGTGTCGGCATACCTGCGGCGGCGATCCAACTCGTACCGACGCAGGACCGAGCGGTCGTCGGTGCCATGCTGACCGCGGCCGGCCTGATCGACATGATCGTGCCGCGCGGGGGCAAGAGCCTCGTCGCGCGGGTCCAGGCCGACGCCCACGTGCCGGTGCTCGCCCACCTCGACGGCATCTGCCACACGTACGTCCACGCCGCTGCCGATCCGGAAATGGCCCGCAGCGTCGCGCTCAACGCCAAGATGCGGCGGACCGGTATCTGCGGGGCGATGGAGACCCTGCTGCTCGATACGCAGTTCCCCGGTTCGCGCGACGTCGTGACGTCATTGCTCGATTCCGGCTGCGAACTGCGCGGCGATGCGCGCGCGCGCGCGCTCGATCCGCGGATCCTGCCCGCGACCGAGGAAGACTGGGATACCGAGTATCTCGACGCGGTGCTCTCGGTTGCCGTCGTCGACGGCCTCGATGCTGCGCTCGATCACATCGCGGCGCATTCCTCGCATCATACCGACGCGATCATCACGGCCGACGAGGAGGTGGCCGAGCGGTTCCTTACTGAAGCTGACAGCGCCATCGTCATGGTCAATGCCTCGAGCCAGTTCGCCGACGGCGGCGAGTTCGGTCTCGGCGCAGAGATCGGCATTGCCACCGGCCGCCTCCATGCGCGCGGCCCGGTCGCGCTCGAAGGGCTGACGACCTACAAGTGGCAGGTGCGCGGGACCGGGCAGGCCCGGCCCTGAGTGCGACGCCCCTGAATGAGACGAACCTGAGCGAGACCGCCCTGAGCAGCGCAATCCTGGCGCGACGCAGGGGGCCGGTCACCGGTCTGCTGGGCGGCAGTTTCAATCCCGCGCATGGCGGTCATCGGCGCATCAGCCTCTTCGCAATGGACGCGCTGGGGCTGGACGAGGTCTGGTGGCTGGTCTCTCCGGGCAATCCGCTCAAGCCGACGGCGGGCATGGCGCCACTGGCGGCGCGTGTCGCCTCGGCACGGCGGCAGGCGCGCAGATCGCGAATCCGCGTGACCGCGATCGAGCGGGAACTGGGGACTCGCTACACCGTCGACTCGCTCCGCAAGCTGCTCCAGCGCTATCCGAAACGCCGGTTCGTCTGGCTCATGGGTGCCGACAATCTCGCCCAGCTGCACCGCTGGAAGGACTGGCGCAATCTCGCACGACTCATGCCGATTGCGGTAATTGCGCGTCCGGGGTATGATGGCCCCGCCTTCGCGAGCCCCGCGATGGCCTGGCTGGGGAAGTTCCGGAGACCCCAATCCAGTCTCAGAGGTCCGGAAAGGTGGAGCGCGCCTGCGCTGGTGACATTGCGATTCGACCCCGATACGCGGTCGGCAACGGCGATACGCCGGGCCGATCCGGACTGGGCCCGGAAGCCGTCGAACGGACTTTCGCGCAACGGTCGCTATCGGGACGGTGTCACGCACCGCCCGATTCCCGGAGATGCAGCGTGACTGGGCATTGCCCTTTTCTGCTGCGAATCCATCCCCTCGAAAACCTGATTGTCTGCGGCGGGATGTTTGCCATCGCGCCGGGACGGTCATTGAAAGGAGCAGTACCGAACTAGATGCCACAGGCACAGATACAGCCGGCTACAACCGGCGCAACGCCCCCGGCCATGGTCGACAGCGACGACCCGCAATTGGCCTTGGTCCTGCAGTCTCTGGATGACGACCAGGCGCAGGACCTTGTTACGATCGATCTCGAAGGCAAGTCGAGCATCGCCGACTACATGGTGATCGCTTCCGGCCGGTCGACGAGACAAGTGGCCGCGATGGCCCAGAAACTCGGCGAACGCCTCAAACAGGGCGGCTTCGGCAATCCTCGCGTCGAGGGCCTGCCGGCAGCCGACTGGGTACTTGTCGACGCGGGCGGCGTGATCGTCCATCTCTTCCGTCCGGAAGTTCGCAGCTTCTACAACCTCGAACGGATGTGGGGCTTCGATGGTCCCTCGGGTGCGGCTTGAGGGTCGATTCGGTCCGTTGAAGACGGTCTGAGAGGATAGACCCGGCCCGTAAGAACAACCGGCCGGGCTCGCGAAAGGAACTTGAGACGCGCCAACGTCCCTTGGGACAGGGCGCGCCGACGCCATGCTTTTGCATATCATCGCCCGCGGCAAGATCGCCCGCTCGCCGGAAGCCGAGCTGCTCGATCGCTATGCCAAGCGGATCACCTGGCCTTTCAAGCACAGCGAATTGCCCGACACCGGCGGCAAGGTTCCGCCCCCGGTGCAGACTCCCGTGCGCGAGGTTCTGCTCGACGAGCGGGGCAAGGCGATGTCGTCCGAAGAATTTGCCGCGCTGCTCGGTCGATGGCGTGACGAAGGCGTGCGGGAATGCCGTTTCCTGATCGGCGCCGCAGACGGGCATGGCGACGAGGCGAGGGCCCGGGCGGACCACTTGCTGTGCTTCGGCAAGATGACCTGGCCGCATCTCATGGCCCGGGCGATGCTGGCCGAACAGCTCTGGCGGGCGACCGCGATTCTTGCCGGGCACCCCTATCACCGCTCGGGGTGAGGACCATCAGCCCCTGCGTTTGTGCCCCTTGCGGGCGATGAGCAGGAAGACAATCGGGACCGTCAGCCCAAGCGAAAAGCCGATTGCCGCGCCCCAGATGGAGCCGGTGTTGCCTCCGAGCATGGCCCCGAGAATGGCGCCGGCAACGAACAGCAGGACGGGCAGCAGGCAGCCGATAGCGAACATAAGCCGGCTATGGCGCCTCAGGCCGAAAACCGCCGGGCGCGATCCGCGAGGCGGGACACGGCATCGCGGTGAATCGCAGACGAGGTGACGAGCACGCCGAAAGCGCGCGGGTCGTGCTTGTTGTAATTGAGCGCCTTGCCGAAAGCGTCGGTGACCGTCGCGCCGGCCTCGCGGGCGATGAGACCGGCGGCGGCGATGTCCCATTCGTAGCCCCAGCGCAGCGAGGCGAGCAGATCGGCCTCGTCAGCGGCAACCATGGCCATGCGCAGGGCGATCGAGTTGGGCTGTTCTACGAGCGTCAGATCGGCGTCTTCGCAGGCCAGCTTCTTGGCCGGAACCCGTGCGCCGGGAAGGGAATCGCGCTCGCTTGCGGCGAGTCGCGTGCCGTTGCGCCAGCTGCCCTTGCCGGCTTCGGCATGCCAGAACTCGCCGCCTTCATCGCGGCGGCGGGCAGGGGCGTAGAGATAGCCGAAGAGCGGACGGCGCGTGTTGACGAGCGCGACCGAGACGGCCCAGCCGGTACGTCCGGCGATGAAATCGCGCGTTCCGTCGATCGGATCGACCAGCCACACCAGCTGGTCCTGCAGGCGATCGGGCGCGTCCGCCGTTTCCTCGGAGAGCCATCCAGCGGACGGGAGCAGGGCAGATAACTCCTTCTTGAGAAAGGCGTCGACCGCCAAATCGGCGTCGCAGACCGGACTTCCCGGCGTCTTTTCCCAGTGCTTGAGCGCATGCCCGTCACCCGGCCAGCCGGCCAGGGCGAGGCGTCCTGCCTCACGCACGATCGATTCGAGTTTGCTGCGGTCAATCATCGTCAAGCAATCGGTTGGCGGGAATCATGTTTCCCGAGTGTGTTGCGTCCCACCTATGAAATTGCGCAGGGATCGGGACTTTTCAAGCGCGCAGGGATGTGCTTATGCGGCCCGGCAAAATACGGGGCTCCCCGCGCCTTCCCTAGGACACTCCAGCAGAAAGCGATTCTTCATATGAACATTCACGAATATCAGGCGAAGGAACTGCTTGCGAAGTATGGCGTGGGCATTCCCGCCGGCATCGCCGCTCTCACGGTCGAAGAAGCGGTTGCCGCCGCCAAGCAGCTGCCTGGTCCGCTTTATGTCGTGAAGGCCCAGATCCACGCCGGTGGGCGCGGCAAGGGCAAGTTCAAGGAACTCGGCCCCGACGCGAAGGGCGGCGTTCGCCTTGCCAAGTCGATCGAGGAAGTCGAAGCCTTCGCCAAGGAAATGCTCGGCAACACCCTCGTCACCGTGCAGACCGGTGAAGCTGGCAAGCAGGTCAACCGTCTCTACGTGACCGACGGCGTCGACATCGCCAAGGAATACTACTTCTCGATGCTCGTCGACCGTGCCTCGGGCCGCGTCGCGATGATCGCCTCGACCGAAGGCGGCATGGACATCGAGGAAGTCGCGCACTCGACTCCCGAAAAGATCACCACCGTCACGATCGACCCCGCCGAAGGCTTCCAGCCGCACCACGGCCGCGCGGTAGCCTATGCGCTCAAGCTGGACGGTGACCTCAACAAGCAGGCCCAGAAGATCGCCAAGCAGATCTACGAGGCCTTCATGGCGCTCGATTGCGACATGCTCGAGATCAATCCGCTGGTCGAAACCAAGGACGGCCAGCTGCTCGTCCTCGACACCAAGATGAGCTTCGACTCGAACGCCCTTTACCGTCACCCCGACGTCTTCGCCCTGCGCGACGAGACCGAAGAAGACCCGGCCGAGATCGAAGCGAGCAAGTACGACCTCGCCTACATCAAGCTCGACGGCGACATCGGCTGCATGGTCAACGGCGCGGGCCTTGCCATGGCGACGATGGACATCATCAAGCTCAACGGCTCGTTCCCGGCCAACTTCCTCGACGTGGGCGGCGGCGCCACCACCGAGAAGGTGACTGCGGCATTCAAGATCATTCTCAAGGACCCCAACGTGAAGGGCATCCTCGTGAACATCTTCGGCGGCATCATGAAGTGCGACGTCATCGCGGAAGGCATCGTCGCTGCGGCCAAGGAAGTGAACCTGGGCGTGCCGCTCGTGGTTCGCCTCGAAGGCACCAACGTCCAGCAGGGCAAGGACATCCTGGCCAACTCGGGCCTGCCGATCGTCCCCGCCAACGACCTGGGCGATGCAGCCAAGAAGATCGTCGCGGAAGTGAAGAGTGCCGCCTGATAGTTCCCGGCGAACTATCGCATGACGAATGATTTGACGGCGGGGGTTTCGCGACCCCCGCCGTTTCTGCATCTGGCGTTACCGGCTCATCTTGAATGGCATCGCATTCACGTTCTCTCGAACCTCTGTCGTTTCGAGGGGCTTGACGCGAGGTTCGGGGGGCGCAATAGCGGGCTCGGTATAGTTTAATTGCGCGGTTAAATTTGCCGTCCCGACCTTAGAGAGGACCGAATCGCATGAAAATCATCGTCCCGGTAAAGCGGGTGATCGACTACAACGTAAAGCCGCGGGTGAAGTCCGACGGCACCGGCGTTGATCTTGCCAACGTCAAGATGAGCATGAACCCCTTCGACGAAATCGCCGTCGAGGAAGCCATCCGCCTCAAGGAAGCGGGCAAGGCCGAAGAGATCATTGCGGTCTCGGTCGGCCCGGCCAAGGCACAGGAAACGCTGCGCACGGCGCTCGCCATGGGTGCGGACCGCGCGATCCTGGTGGAAACCGACGCCGAAGTCGAACCGCTGGCCGTTGCCAAGATCCTGAAAGCGATCGTCGCTGAAGAGAACCCCGGCCTCGTCATCCTCGGCAAGCAGGCCATCGACGACGATAGCAATCAGACCGGCCAGATGCTCGCTGCGCTGCTGGGCCGCCCGCAGGGCACTTTCGCCAGCAAGGTCGAGATCGACGGCGACAGCGTGGCTGTGACCCGTGAAGTCGACGGCGGTCTGGAGACCGTGAGGCTTGCCATGCCGGCCATCGTCACCACCGACCTGCGCCTCAACGAACCGCGCTACGCATCGCTGCCGAACATCATGAAGGCGAAGAAGAAGCCGCTCGATAGCAAGTCGCCGGCCGACTACGGCGTCGAGATCGCTCCGCGGCTCAAGACCCTCAAGGTCTCCGAACCGCCGGTACGCCAGGCGGGCATCAAGGTGCCCGACGTCGATGCGCTGGTTGCCAAGCTCAAGGAAATGGGAGTCGCCTGATCATGAAGACGCTTGTTTGGGTCGAACACGACAACGCGTCGCTCAAGGATGCGACGCTCGCCACTGTCACCGCGGCTGCCAAGCTGGGTGAAGTCCACCTCCTTGTCGTCGGTTCGGGCTGCCGCGCCGTCGCCGAAGCGGCCGCGCAGATCGCTGGCGTGGGCAAGGTCCACCTCGCCGACAATGCGGCCTACGAGCATGGCCTCGCCGAGAACATCGCGCCGCTGATCGCCGATCTCATGGCCGATCACGACGCCTTCCTCGCCCCGGCGACCACCACCGGCAAGAATGTGGCGCCGCGCGTCGCCGCCCTGCTCGATGTGATGCAGGTTTCGGACATCCTCTCGGTCGAAGGCGAGAAGACCTTCACCCGTCCGATCTATGCCGGCAACGCGATTGCGACGGTCGAAAGCACCGATGCCAAGCTGGTCATCACCGTGCGCGGTACCGCCTTCGGGAAGGCCGACGCCACCGGCGGTTCGGCTGCTATCGAAGACGTCGCCGGGCCTGGCGATGCGGGTCTGTCGAGCTTTGTCGGCGCCGAGCTGGCAAAGTCGGAACGTCCTGAACTGACCAGCGCGAAGATCATTGTCTCGGGTGGCCGCGCGCTCAAGGATGCGGCGACTTTCGAGGAATACATCATGCCGCTCGCCGACAAGCTCGGCGCAGGCGTGGGTGCTTCGCGCGCTGCAGTCGATGCCGGCTACGTGCCCAATGACTACCAGGTCGGCCAGACCGGCAAGATCGTGGCGCCGGAAGTCTACATCGCCGTCGGCATCTCGGGCGCAATCCAGCACCTGGCCGGCATGAAGGATTCCAAGACCATCATCGCCATCAACAAGGACGAGGATGCACCGATCTTCCAGGTCGCCGACATCGGCCTCGTTGCCGACCTGTTCAAGGCCGTGCCGGAGCTCACCGAAAAGCTGTGAGAACCTACCTCCTGCAATGATTGCAGAAACCCCGGAAGGCTCGCTTCCGGGGTTTTTGTTTGCCTGCTCAAGAGTGCCGGATCAGGCAGGCAGGCGCTCGAAGAGGTTGAGTACCGTCCTGTCGTCTTCCGCCAAGTGCTGCCCGCACGGCTTGAAGCCGAGGCGGGCGGCAAGGCGTTCGGAAGGGGTGTTGCCTTCCTCGATCATGCAGGCGATCCGGCGCTTGCCGTGGACCCGGTCGAACCAGGCCAGAACTGCAGCCATGACTTCGCCGGCGAGGCCTTCGCCCCAATGGTCCTGCCGCACGATCCAGCCGGCTTCGGGCACATCGTCCATGCCCTTGCCGAAGCCGCGCCATGAATGGAAAATGCCGCAATTGGCGATGAGGTCGGCCTCGCCGCGCTTGCGGACGTAGAACGTGCCGTAGCCGTAGAGCGCCCAGCTTCCGGTGTTGCGGCTGAGCCTTTCGAACTGCGAGAAGTGATCTGCGCGCGCCGGGCCAAGGTAGCGGGTCATGTCCTTGCCTTCGAGCAGGCGCACCAGCCCCTCGAGATCGCCCGGCCCGGGTTGCCACAATTCGTAGCGCCGGGTGGTCAAAGGGGGTTTCCCTGCGTTCACAGCCATCGCTCCACGGTGTGGATTGCCATGCCGACGAGCCCGCCGACAAGGGTGCCGTTGATGCGGATGAACTGCAGGTCCCGGCCCACGGCCCCTTCTATGCGGTCCGAAACGGTCTTGGCATCCCACCGCTTCACGGTTTCGGATACGAGTCGTACGATCTCCGAGCCATAGCGCGAGGCCACGCCGACCAGCGTCCTGCGGGCGAACCGATTGACGAGAGCCTGGAGGCGCCGGTCCTCGCCGAGGGCAAGGCCAAGCTGGGAAATCGAATCGCCTAGGCTGCCCGAAAGCGCCTTGTCCGGATTACGGACCGCGCGCAGCAGCGCCTCGCGGGCGCGTTCCCACATGGCATCGAGCCAGGCCGCCATGGCCGGGTTCTCGATCAGCTCGCTCTTGATACGCTCCACCTTGGCGCGCACTGCCGGATCGTGGCGCAGATCGTCGGCAAGGCGCGTGAGCGACTCGTCGATCCTGGCGCGCAAGGGATGGTCCGGCTGCACGATCACTTCGGCCAGCAGGCGGTAGGCGCCGTCGAGCACACCATTGGCAAGGCGTTCGTCCAGCCCGGTCCAGCGCATGATCGCGTTGGCGCGCTGGTGAATCATGTCGCGGATCATCGGCTCGTTTGCCTCGATGGCCTCGCCGATCTTGCGCAGGACCGACGCCAGTACCGGCAGGTGGCGCTTGTCGGCAATGGCGTTGGCGAGGGTCTGGCCGAGCAGGGGGGCGAGATCGATGCGGGAGAGCTGCTTGCGCAGGCCGGCCTTGATCATGCCGCCCATCTGGTCGGGGTCGAGCGACTCCAGGATGTCGGCGAAGAGGCCCGCGGCGCCGGCCCGCAGGCGCGACTGCTCGTCGCGACGCGGATCGGCGAGGAAGGCCCCGGCACTTGCTGCGAGGTTGAAGCCGTGCAGGCGGCGGGCCACCACCTGCGGCGTCAGGAAGTTGTCGCGCAGAAAGGTCGCCATCGAATCGGCGATACGGTCCTTGTTGAACGGTATGATCGCGGTGTGCGGGATCGGCAGCCCCAGCGGTCGGCGAAACAGTGCGGTGACGGCGAACCAGTCGGCGAGCCCGCCGACCATCGCGGCCTCGGTGAAGGCGATCGCATACCCCAGCATCGGGTCCCAGGTCGGATAGAGGACAGCAAGACGCCGCAGGGCCATGAAGGACAGGGCCATCAGCAAGAGCAGCCCTGTCGCGAAAAGGCGCATGCGCCTTGCGCGATCCTGCCTCGGTATCTCCTGCGTCACCACTCCAGTCTTACGCGCCGCGCTCTGCAAGGTTCCCCGCTTCCCTGCCCAGGCCGACTATTCCGCGGGGACGGACGCGCCGCCCTTGTCGTCGGGATGGCCGGTTCCATGCGCATGATGCGGTTCGAACGTGAGCAGGGACTTGCGCAGACGCGGTCCGATCCGCTTTTCGAAGCCGTCGGCAAGGCTGAACGCAGCCGGGACGATGATCAGCGTCAGGAATGTCGAAAGCAGCAGGCCCCCGATCACGGTGATGCCCATGGGCGCACGCCACGCACCGTCACCCGAAAGCGAGGCGGCGGTAGGTACCATGCCGGCGGTCATGGCTACTGTGGTCATGATGATTGGCTGGGCACGTTTGTGGCCTGCGTCCATGATCGCGTGGAGCTTGTCGACGCCGCTCGCCATTTCCTCGATCGCGAAGTCGATCAGCAGGATCGAGTTCTTGGCGACGATGCCCAGTAGCATGAGGATACCGATATAGACCGGCATAGACACCGGCTGGCCGACGATGGTGAGGGCGATCATGCCGCCAAGCGGGGCAAGCAGCAGCGAGGCCATGTTCACCAGCGGCGAGACGAAGCGCTTGTAGAGCAGCACCAGCACCGCGAAGACCAGGAAGATGCCGCTGATGACGGCGATGATGAAGCTGGTGACCATTTCCTGCTGCCACTTGTCCTCGCCTACCGGCGCGTTCGAAACGCCAGCCGGGAGGTTCTGCATGATCGGCAGCTTCTGGATCTGCTCCATCACCGGCCCCTTGACCTGGCCCTGGCCGAGGTCGGCGCCGACGAAGACGCGGCGGGACTGGTTGTAGCGCTGGATCTGGGTGGGCCCGGCGCCGAAGCGGATCTCCGCCACGCGCTTGAGCGGGACCGAGCCGCCGCTTGCAGTCGGTACCGGCATGTTCTCGATCGTCGAGAGATCGCGGCGCGAGGAGCGCGGCATGATCACGCGGATCGGGATCTGGCGGTCGCTCAGGGAGAACTTGGCGGCGTTCTGGTCGATTTCGCCCAAGGTGGCGATGCGGATCGCCTGGCTCAGCGCCGTTGTCGTCACGCCCAGTTGTGCGGCCAGGTCCAGCCGCGGGACGACGACCAGTTCCGGACGCTTGAGGTCTGCGGCGATGCGCGGAGCGACGACGCCTTTGACCCCGCGCATTTCCTCGACGAGCTTCTGCGCAGTGGCATTGAGGAGTTCGGAATCGCTGCCCGACAGCATGACCGAGATGTCACGCCCGGTGCCGAAGCCTCCTGCCTGGCTGGCGAAGGTCACGCGCGCATCGGCTATTTTCTGGAGCTGGGGGGCCATGCGCTGCTCGAACTGCTTGCTGGTCGTCTCGCGCTCCTTGGCAGGCTTGAGCGAGACGTAGAGCGTGGCCGCCGCCTCGCGCGAGGTTTCGAGCACGCGTTCGACTTCGGGCTGCCTTTCCAGCAGGCCGGTGACCTGGTCGGATACGGCGGCGGTCTGCTCGATGGTCGTGCCCGGGACCATCTCGATGTTGACCTGGCTGGTGTCGTTGTTCTCGTTGGGCTGGAACTGCTGCTGCGAACCGACGAGCAGTGCGGCCGTGACAACGAGTGCATAGATGCCCGCGCAGAAGGCGTAGAAACGGTGGTCGCGCGAGCGGGCGGCCAGGCGCTCCGACAGGTACCGATACCAGCGGCCGAAATGCCCGAGCGCCGCCGCAGCGCCATGCAGGAAGCGGCCTGCGAAGAACGCGATGATCGGCACGGCGATCGGCGCGATCAGCGCGGCGAAGATCACCGCGCCATTCTTGAGCCCGACCGAAGCGAGTACTTCGTGGAGTCCGTAATAGATGAGGGCGGCGGCACCGGCGCCCAGGGCGATGACGAGCGTGATGGCGAGCGCGCCCACAGGGTAATACCACAGTTGCGCGGGGACATCTGCGATCTGCGCACGCCGGCGCTTGGCCTCTCTGGTGTCGAGGGTCCAGGCCAGAACCTTCATGTAGAGGTCCATGGCGCGGCCTTCGCCGTGTTCGGCGTGGCCATGAGCCTTGAGGAAATAGGCCGCGACCATCGGCGTGATGAGGCGCGCGACGGCAAGGCTCATCAGCACCGCGACGACGACGGTCAGGCCGAAAGCCTTGAAGAACTGGCCGGGAATGCCGGGCATGAGCCCGACGGGCAGGAACACCGCGACGATCGAGAAGGTGGTGGCGACGACCGCGAGGCCGATTTCGTCGGCGGCATCGATCGAGGCCTGGTAGGCCGACTTGCCCATGCGCATGTGCCGCACGATGTTCTCGATCTCGACGATCGCGTCGTCGACCAGCACGCCTGCGACGAGGCTGAGGGCCAGCAGGGACAGGAAGTTGAGCGTGAAGCCCATCATGTCCATGAACCAGAAGGTCGGGATCGCCGAAAGCGGGATCGCGATGGCGGAAATGAAGGTCGCCCGCCAGTCGCGCAGGAACAGGTAGACGATGACGATCGCCAGCACCGCGCCTTCGACCAGCGCTTCCATCGAGCTGGTGTACTGGTCCTTGGTGTAGTCCACCTGCGAGAACAGCTGCGTGATGTGGACGCGCGGATTGTCCTGCTTGATCTGTTCCAGCGCCTGGACCGCCGCATCGTAGACGGTGACGTCCGAAGCGCCGAGCGCGCGTTCGAAGCCGAAGGTCACCACTTCGCGGCCGTGCAGCTTGGCGATGCGGGTCTGTTCCGAGTACCCGTCATAGACATTGGCGACGTCGGACAGCTTGATCGAGCGGCCGTTACCGAGGTTGATGCGGGTCTGCGAGAGGTCGAAGGCGGTGTCGGCATTGCCCAGGACGCGGACCGACTGGCGTGAACCGGCGATCTCGGCCTGGCCGCCGGCCGCGTCCGTGTTGACTGCGCGCAGTGCGTTGTTGACGTCGCGGGCGGTCACGCCGAGCGAAGCCATCTTGTCGGGATCGATCACCACCCGGATTTCGCGGTCGACGCCGCCCTGGCGCGAGACCGAGGCCAGTCCCTCGATCGACAGCAGCTTCTTGGCGATGGTGTCGTCGATGAACCAGCTGAGCTGCTCCATCGTCATGTCATCGGCACTGACCGCGAAGAGCGCGAGGTTGCCCCCGCCGCCCGCTTCGACCTTGGCGACCTGCGGTTCGAGGATGCCGTCGGGCAAGTCGCTGCGGATCTGGTCGACCGCGTTCTTGACCTGGTTGGTTGCGACGTCCGGATCGGTGCCGATCGAGAACATCACGAATGTGGAGGAATTGCCCTCTGACGCAGTCGACTGGATTTCCTCAACGCCCGGGACCGAACGTGTTGCCGCCTCGATCTTCTGGGTGATCTGGGTTTCGATTTCACTTGGCGCTGCGCCGGGCTGCGAGACCGAAACGTGGACGCCCGGAAATTCGACGTCCGGCATGTTATTCACGTCCATGCGCGAGAACGAGACCATGCCGGCGACCATCACGCCGATGAAGAAGACGATGGGGACGATCGGATTGCGGATCGACCATGCCGAGATGTTGCGCAGGCTCATGCGTCCGGATCAGTTCTTCTCGGTGACAAGTTTGGTCTGGACCTTGTCACCGTTGTTGAGGAACCCGCCGGCGCGCAGCACGACTTTCTCCGTGCCGTTGAGGCCCGACCTGATGGCAATGCCGTCGGCCGTGACGAGTCCGGTCTTCACGTCGCGGCGCTGGACCGTGTTGTCCTTGCCCACGACATAGACGAACGCGCCCTTGTCATCGTTCTGGATTGCCGATTCCGGCAGCATCGGCGCGACGACCGCGCCGGTCTCGATGGTTGCCGAGGCGAATCCGCCGGGACGCAGTTCCTTGGCGTAGGACAGCGCGATGCGCGCGGTGCCCTGGCGGTTGTCGGGATCGATGACGGGCGAGATCTGCCAGACCTGTCCGGTGAAGGTCTTGTTCGAGCCCACCGGGATGACTTGCGCGGTCACGCCCACGCTCAGCTTGGCGAGATCGTCTTCGCTCAGATCGGCGAGCAGCTCCATCTCGCCGCCCTTGGCCAGTCGGAACAGCACGCCGGTGCCGCCGCCAACGACCTGCCCGGGCTCGGCATTGCGCTCGAGCACAAGGCCCGCTGCGGGGGCGACGATGTTGAGGCGTGCGGCCTGGGCCTTGAGCTGGCCGAGCGTGGCCTGCGCCACGCGCACGCGGGCATTGGCGGAATTGCGTTCGGCAGTCAGGCGATCGACGTCGGCCTTGGAGATGAAGCCGCGGTCGACGAGCTTGAGGGCGCGATCCAGATTGGACTGGGCCAGTTGGGCATCGGCGCGGGCGACGTCGACCTGTGCGGCCTGGCTGGCGATCTGCTGGTTCTGGACGGAACGATCGACGACGGCGAGGACCTGGCCCTGTTCGACCCAGTCGCCCGGCTCCACGAGGACCTGGCGGATCTCGCCGCCTTCGCCGACCGAGCCGACCGGCATTTCGCGGCGCGCGGCAAGCGTGCCGGTGGCACTGATCTCACCCTGCACCGTGGTCTTTCCCGGGACGACCACGGTGACGACGGGAGTCTGGATGTCGGACTCGTCGGCGAGGTCGTTGCCGCCGCGCAAGTGGGTTAGCGCCCAGATTCCGATCATCAGGACAAGCGCAATGGCGGAAGCGACCCAGATACGGCGGCGCAGGACGCGGTCCTGCTCGTCGGCGCCAGACATCAACTCGCCAGCGGCGAGCGCGTCATCTTCCGGCACGGATTCAATCTTGGTGTCGTAATTCATCGGTTCACCGCAATAACTCCTCTCCGAACACTTCCGTCCGGTGCGGAGTGATTTGCCGCCATTGGTCCCGGATGCGACGATCCGGGCCGCACTTGCGGCAGAATTTCATGCGTGCCGACATATACGTGCGCCGACCGACTGGCAACTTGCAGTCGGTTCACGACATATATCGTCCGACGAGCGTCGAGAGCTTAATGCGTTGCGATGGAAGCGGAAATTGGCTCGGCGGAATCAAAAACGGCGGTAAACAGACCGTTTACCGCCGTTTCGATTGGTTTCAGCAACACTGAAAGCCGTGCCTCAATACTTCTGCTGACGCTCGTAGAGGTCGCGGTAGTGTTGAATTCTTGTCACACGAAGGCCCTGCATGCCCGAGCGGTCCACCGCCCGTTGCCAGGATGCGAACTCTTCCAGCGTGAGCTGATAACGTTCGCAGACCTCGTCGATCGTCAGCAGGCCGCCATTGACGGCAGCGACGACCTCGGCCTTGCGGCGCACGACCCAGCGCGTCGTGTTTGGGGGCGGCAGCGACTCAATCGTCAGCGGCTCACCAAGCGGCCCGATCACCTGGGCTGGGCGAATCTTCTGGTTCTCGATCATCGTTACCCTCGTCCGCCGGTATTGTTGTCGCCGGCAACTGGTGCGACCTTGGCCCCGTCAGGCTTGCCATTGGCTGAAACTTCAAGGTTAACAGGCCTTGAGCGTAGCCCGTAAGTATTCAGCAACGATGCAGCTTCACCTGCAAAACTGCCGCGAGTCCGCAAGCGGACCGGTGTGCCTTCACCGTTCAGGATCGTCCGCACTTCATGGGCCGCGAACAGACGCGTTCGCAGGTCGTTCCAGTCGGGAGCCGATGGGAACCCCGTGAACTCCTCGCTCGTGCGACCCAGCGCATGCCCTGCTGTGCAGGTTTCATGATCAAAGGCGATGTTCATGGAACTGCCATACGCTAGACATGGTGAAAGGAGGGTAAAGATGCCTCTGCGCAGTTACCTCCCGTTTCCGGTCCAGCGGTTTCGAATTCGCGCTGAAAGGTAGGAAATCCGCGCGTACCCCTGTATGGGGCCACGCATGAATGCGACTCCCGATATTGCCGGACTGCTCGACAGGCTCGATCCGTCCGTCCTGTTCCAGCTGCCCGAACCGCTTTCCGAGCGCCGTATCGTCGTGGCGATGTCTGGCGGCGTGGACAGTTCGGTCGTGGCCGCGCTGGCGGCTGCGACGGGCGCGGAGACCATCGGCGTCACCCTGCAGCTTTACGATTACGGCGCGGCGACCGGGCGCAAGGGCGCCTGCTGCGCCGGCGACGATATCCGCGATGCGCGCGCGGTGGCAGACCGGCTGGGCATAGCCCACTATGTCTTCGACCATGAGAGCAGCTTTCGCGAGGAAGTGGTCGAGCGCTTCGCCGACGATTACCTTGCGGGGCGGACCCCGATCCCCTGCATCCGCTGCAACATGGGCCCCAAGTTCACCGACCTGCTGACGATGGCGCGCGAATTGGGCGCCGATTGTCTGGCGACCGGGCACTACGTCCAGCGCGTCCTCGGCCCGGCCGGGTCCGAGCTGCACCGCGCAGTCGATCCGGCACGCGACCAGAGCTATTTTCTTTACGGTACGACCGAGGCACAGCTCGACTTCCTGCGCTTTCCTCTGGGCGGCTTGCCGAAGACAGAGACGCGCCGGCTGGCCGAGGCGGCGGGCCTGCGCGTGGCGGCCAAGCCGGACAGCCAGGACATCTGCTTCGTACCCGACGGCGACTACGCCAGGATCGTGCGCCAGGTGCGTCCCGAGGGCGAAGCGCCGGGCGAGATCGTACACGCAACCAGCGGCGAAGTGCTGGGTGAGCATCGCGGGATCATTCACTATACCGTCGGCCAGCGCCGGGGGCTCGAGATCGGCGGCCAGCCCGAGCCGCTCTATGTCGTGCGCCTCGATGCCGAGACGCGCCGGGTCCTGGTCGGCCCGCGCCGGCTGCTCGGCGTTGCTGCGGCGCGGATTTCGGAGACCAACCGCATCGGGCCGCTGACCGACGCGCCGCTGACCGCTAAAGTGCGCTCGCTGGCCAAGCCGGTTCCGGTTACGCTGGAAGGTCCGCTGGGCGAAGGCGCGGGCACCGTGATCCGTTTCGCCAGCCCGGAATATGGCGTCGCCCCCGGGCAGGCCGCGGTGATCTATTGTGGAGAGCGCGTCGTCGGTGGCGGCTGGATCGAGGAAACCGAGGCGGCCGAAGTCATTCCGGCCTGATCTGCAGACGGCCTAGTCGTCCCACGGTTCCAGCTGGCAGCCGCGTTCTTGGCTATAGGTTGCCCTCGAACTTGCCAGCAGCGGGACTCTGGCGGTCAGTGACTTGGTCTCGGCATCGTCGGAGAGGAACATCAGGCTGGCGGTGCGTCCCAGACCCGCAGCGGCAATATCGCCCTTGCAGCTGTTCAGGTCGCGATTCGAGACGAAGCGGCATACGCAGCCGACGCGCGCGCCATAGGCCGCGCTGACCCGCGCCTGCGCACCCAGACTGTTCCACGAAAATGCGAGGGCGGTCCCCGCAACGGCCAGCACCAGCAGCACGAGATTGCGCTTCCAGCGCGCAGGCTGCCTGTCACCAGTCGTATTTACCTTGGCTGTTGCCATCCGCTCGCGCCTCGCACACTACACCGCGCATCATGACGGTGCGCCGCCTTCCCCATATCCTCGCCTTCCTTGCCCTGCCAACCCTGTGGGGATGCAGTAACAGTGGAGCAGATGCGCCGCCGCCGGCCAGCGCCGAGGCGCTGGCCGCGATCAAGAACGAAGGCGGGGTGCCCCGCGATGCCCTTGGCCGCGCGATCGACCGCCTGTTCGACGACGAGGCGGTCGGGCGGACCGATGCGCTCGTGATCATGAAACGCGGCGCCGTGATTGCCGAGCGCTATGGGCAAGGCGTTTCTGCCAGGACGCCGCTGCAGGGCTGGGCCATGGGCCAGTGTGTGACGGCGCTGATGATCGGCCAACTCGTCAGCGACGGACGCCTGCGGCTGAACGAATCGGCCCCGGTCCCTGCATGGCAGCGCCCGGGCGATCCGCGCGGCGAAATCACTCTCAAGCAGCTGTTGCAGATGCGTTCGGGCCTGCGCCACAGCGAAACCGGCGATGCCGGGCAAGGCGACGTCGCGCGCCAGTCGGATCGCATCCGGATGCTGTTCCTCGATGGCCGCGACGACATGGCGGCCTATGCCGAAGCGCAGCCGCTCGAAGCGCCGGCCGGACAGGTCTTCGAGAATTCCTCCGCGAGCGCGGTGATCCTGTCCGACCTCGCCGCGCGGGTGATCTCGCCCGACAGCGATCCGGGCCGCCGGCGCCGGGCCGTCGAGGAATACCTCGACAACCGCGTGCTCGACCCGCTCGGGCTAAAGACCATGCGCGTCGAATATGACCGGGCGGGCACGATGATCGGTGCGGCCATGGTCGATGCCTCGGCGCGCGATTGGGCCAACCTGGGCGAGTTCCTGCGCCACAACGGTTCGGTAAAGGGCGCACAGATCCTGCCGCGCCGCTGGGTGCAGTTCATGCTGGCGCCGAGCCCGCGCAATCCGGGCTATGGCGCCGGGGTCTGGCTCAACCGGGCCGAACCGGGCGAGAACGCAAGGCTCTATCCCGGCACAGCCAAGTCCGACGTCTTCGCCTGCCTTGGCGAACATGGCCAGTACGTCATCGGTTCGCCGAGCCAGTTGCTGACGGTGGTGCGGCTGGGAGCCAGCGACGTGCAGCAGGAGCAGGCGCTGCATTACGAATTGGGCGCTCTGCTGGCATTGTTCCCCTCGAACTGAGGCAGGCCGCCTATTTCGAGGCTTCGACCCGGATCGGGGGCAGGACGTCCTTGCCCGCAGCGCCCACTTCATCGACAAGGCCGTCGGGATCGGTGTGGATCAGGATCTCCACATCGGGGAATTCGGCGTGAATGGTCGCCTCGATGTCGTCCATCACGCGGTGGGCCTGGCGCACGGTCATGTTGGCATCGACCCAGACGTGAAACTGCACGAAGTGCTTGTTGCCCGAAACGCGCGTGCGCAGGTCATGGACCCCGCTGATATCGGGATTGTGGGCAATCAGCTCCAGCACGCGCTGCTTCTTTTCCTCGGGCCATTCGTGGTCCATCAGCTGGTTGAGGACGGCCTTCGAAGCGTTCCAGGCGCCCCACCCCAGCCAGAGGGCGATGCCCAGGCCGAACACCGGGTCAGCGCCGCGCAGTCCCGCGTACTGGTCGAGCACGAGCGCTGCGATCACCGCGACGTTGAGGAGCAGGTCCGACTGGTAGTGGACGCTGTCGGTATGGATCGCGAGGCTCTTGGTCTTTCGGATCACGTAGCGTTGCCAGGAAAGCAGCGCGAAAGTGACGACGATCGCGACCGCCGAGACGCCGATGCCCATGTCGGCCGCTTCGACCCGCCCGCCGGACAGGAATTCCTCGATCGCGCGGGCGGCGATGCCCAGCGCCGAGATCGAGATCAGCAGGATCTGGAACAGGGCGGCTATGGCTTCGGCTTTGCCGTGGCCGAAGCGGTGCTTGTCGTCCGCCGGCTGCGAGGCGATCCACACGCCCAGCAGCGTGGCCATGCTGGCTACGAGGTCGAGCGTCGTATCGGCAAGGCTGCCGAGCATCGCGATCGAACCGGTTGACCAGGCGGCCCATGACTTGAGTGCCAGCAGGAACAGGGCCGCACTGATGCTGGCAAGAGCGGCGCTGCGGTTCAGACCGGCCGATTCGTGATCGTGATTCAGGCTCAAGTGCTGGACCTCACGGGTAGAGCAGGGTGCTGGACCATGCCGAGGCATGGCCGTCCGTCGTTACTTTGCGCACGAAACGGCGGCGCTCGTGCAGGCGATAGGGGCGATCATGCCAGAATTCGATGGCGCTGGGCACTACCCGGAAACCGCCCCAGTGCGGCGGGCGGTCGACTTCGCCATGCGCGAACCTGTCGCGCGCGGCTTCGTAGCGGGCCAGGAAGGTCTCGCGGCTGTCGAGCGGGGCCGACTGGTCGGACGCAACCGCGCCCAGTTGGGAATCGCGCGCGCGCGAGTGGAAATAGGCGTCGGCCTCGGCATCGCTGACCGGCTGGAGCCGGCCTTCGATGCGGATCTGGCGGCGCAGGCTCTTCCAGTGGAACAGCAGCGCGACGTTGGGGTTGGCGGCGATCTCCTGGCCCTTGCGGCTGTGGCCGTTGGTGTAGAACACGAAGCCATCCGGGCCGTAGCCCTTGAGCAGGACCATGCGCACCGACGGCAGGCCCTCGGGGGTCGCAGTAGCCAGCGCCATGGCATTGGAATCGTTGGGCTCGGCTTCGCGGGCCTCGTCGTACCACGCCGTGAACAGCGCAAAGGGGTCGCCGTGGGGGATGACCTCGCGGGCCTGTTCAGCTTCCATGGAAATATCCTGTCGGGTTGAATTCATCGAATGCGGCTGCGTCGATTGCGACCAGGCTTGTCCCGGCCCCCGCGCGTGTGAAGCAAGCGCGGCCATCCTGCCTTGATCGGGGACAATCGGGGCGCGCAATGCATACCATGGGAATGCCAATAGCGGCCTGTCCCCCCGTGGGAAAGTCGCCAGAGACGCAACCGTTCACACAGCGCTTGCCGTAATCCAATTGGACACCTAGCTAAATGTCACCATGGCAGCAGATCCTTATACCATTCTAGGCGTTTCGCGCGGGGCGAGCGAGAAGGACATCAAGTCCGCATATCGCAAGCTTGCGAAGGAGTTTCATCCCGACGCCAACAAGGACAATCCGAAGGCCGCAGACCGCTTCAGCCAGGTCACCGCGGCTTATGACCTGCTTTCCGACAAGGCCAAGCGCGCGCAGTTCGATCGCGGTGAGATCGATGCCGACGGCAATCCGACGATGGGCGGCTTCGGCGGCCCGGGCGGTGGTTTCGGCGGCGGACCGGGCGGCCAGCGCGGTTTCGGCGGAGGCTTCGGCAGCAACGACGGCATTGACCTCGAAGACCTGTTCGGCGGGATCTTCGGGGGTGGCGGCCCACGCGGCGGCGCCGGCGGTATGGGCGGCATGGGAGGAATGGGCGGAGGTCGCGGGCGGGCGCCGCGCGGTGCCAACGTGTCCTACCGGCTTTCCGTTTCGCTGACCGACGCGGCCGAACGCAAGGACCAGCGCATTACCCTTTCCGATGGCAAGACCATCGACCTCAAGCTGCCCGCCGGAGTCGAGGAAGGCACGCAGATGCGCCTTGCCGGCAAGGGCGAGCAGGGGCCGGGTGGCCCCGGCGATGCGACCGTGACGGTGCATATCCAGCATCACCCGTTCTTCCACCGCGACGGCGACGACTTGCGGATCGATCTGCCGATCACGCTCGACGAGGCCATCGCCGGAGCCAAGGTCAAGGCACCGACGGCATCGGGCGCGGTCATGCTCTCGATTCCACCCGGGGTCAGCTCCGGCAAGGTCCTGCGTCTCAAGGGCAAGGGTTTCAGCCGCAAGGACGGTTCGCGCGGGGATCAGCTCATCACGCTCGAGATCGTACTGCCGGAAAACGACAGCGACCTTGCCAAGCGGCTGGAGGGCTGGCGCGACACCCGTGACGTGCGCGGCAAACTTGGCGTGTGACGGCCCAGGACCTATGACTGCCCGGTGCAGGTCGAACAGCCTATAGAACAGGATGACCCGCTGGACCGGGTCATGGCGGACCTCTCGCCAGAGTCCCGGCGGCGCGAGGCGCTGCGACGGCGTGACCGGATCAAGGATGAGCTGCGGCGCCGGGCCGGGCCGGGCTCGCGCTTTTTCGCCGTCCTGCGCAGGGTTTTGTCGGGGGCGTGGCACGACGGCTTCATCCACGCCGGCAACCTTGCCTACATGACCCTGCTGGCACTGTTTCCCTTCTTCATCGCCCTGGCCGCCATTTTCTCGGCGCTCGGCGAGCAGGCCCGGCTCGACGCTTCGATCGATGCCCTGCTGATCGCGGTGCCGCCGCGCGTGGCCGAAGTGATCGACCCGGTCGCGCGCGACGTCGTGGCGGCCCGGCACGGCTGGCTGCTCTGGGTCGGCGGGCTGTTCGGCCTGTGGACCGCGACCAGCCTGATCGAGACGATCCGCGACATTCTCCACCGCGCCTACGGCATGGCAAAGGACAGGGCCTTCTGGCGCTATCGCCTGTTTTCCACCGGTCTGATTTTCGGATCGGTGATCCTGCTGCTGGTTTCGCTGTCATCGCAGGTCCTGATCGGGGCGATCGAGGAAGTCCTGCTTGTGCTGTTTCCCCGCCTCGATTCGGTGATCGACCAGATCATGGTCTCGCGCACGATCTCGACTGCCACGCTATTCGGTTCAATTTACACGCTTTTCTACCTGCTGACGCCGCGGGCCTACCAGCGCGGGATCTATCCCAAGTGGCCCGGCGCCGCGCTCGTTACCATCTGGTGGCTGCTGGTCGTCTGGTTGCTCCCGCAGGTGTTGCGCAATTTCTTCGTTTACGATCTGACGTACGGAAGTCTCGCCGGAGTGATGATCGCGCTTTTCTTTTTCTGGCTTGTCGGACTAGGGATGGTCGTGGGCGCCGAACTCAATGCGGCGCTCGCGGAATCGCCGGAAGAGCGCGAATTGCTCAGGCGGGCGCGGGCGTCCTCGGCCCAGGACGATAACGAAGTACAGGATGAACACGAATGACCGGTCTGATGCAGGGGAAACGCGGCCTGATCATGGGCCTAGCCAATGACAAGTCGCTGGCCTGGGGCATTGCCAGGAAGCTGCATGAACACGGCGCCGAGCTGGCCTTCTCCTATCAGGGGGAAGCACTCGCCAAGCGCGTGAAGCCTCTGGCTGAAAGCCTTGGCAGCGATTTTCTCGTCGAATGCGACGTGGCGAACATGGAAGCGGTCGATGTGTGCTTCGACCAGATCCGTGAGCGCTGGGACACGATTGACTTCATCGTCCACGCCATTGGCTTTTCGGACAAGAGCGAGCTGCGCGGCAAGTACGTCGATACCAGCCTCGAAAACTTCCTGATGACGATGAACATTTCCGCCTACAGCCTCGTCGCGGTGACGAAGCGGGCGATGGAAATGATGCCGAATGGCGGCTCGATCCTGACGCTGACCTATTACGGCGCGGAAAAGGTCGTGCCGCACTACAACGTCATGGGCGTGGCCAAGGCCGCTCTCGAGACTTCGGTGCAGTACCTTGCCAACGATCTCGGCCCGCAGAACATCCGAGTCAATGCGATCTCGGCCGGTCCGATCAAGACGCTGGCTGCCAGCGGCATCGGCGATTTCCGCTACATCCTGAAGTGGAACGAGCTGAACTCGCCGCTGCGCCGTAACGTCACGATCGAGGACGTCGGCGGTTCGGGCCTCTATTTCCTCTCGGACCTCTCCTCGGGCGTGACCGGCGAGACGCACCATGTCGATGCCGGCTACCACGTCGTGGGCATGAAGCAGGAAGATGCTCCCGACATTGCCCTGACCTGAGTTTCGGGCAAGATCGGAACGCGAACCGAAAAGTAAAAAGGCCGGGAGCGATCCCGGCCTTTTTCATGTTCGACGCCGCAGCCCGCCGCGAAAGGCGGACCGGCCGCGCTTACTTGTCTTCGGATTCATCAACCGGCGTGGCAATGGTCGCGGTGCCGCTCTTGTCTTCGGCGGCGTCGGTTTCTGCCTGCTGGCGCTGCTTCTGCTCGAGATAGGCCTTTTCGGCCGCCTCGACCCGCTTCTGCTGCGCGGCCGCTTCGGCATCGATGGTCGAGAGCCGCTTGGCGCGTTCTTGTGCGATCAGTTCGCTGAATTTCACGTCGGAGGCGTTGGCCTTCTCGGCATAGGCCTGGTCGATCAGCTTCTGGGTGCAGCCTAGCGCGCCACCGCCGCCGACCGGAGAGCAGCTCATCGTGCCGAACGCGCCGACCGTTTCGTAGGCTTCCACCCGGTTGGTCCAGGCTTCGGACTTGGGCGAATCCACACCGCGCAGAGGTTCGGGAATGCGGTAGCGTTCCGCTTCGGCCTTGCGCGCGCAGACGGTGATCTCGTTGCCCGACGATTCGGGGCAGGGATCGTCGCCGAAGACGATGACCTGGTTGACTTTCTCGCCATCGTCCTCTTGCGCGGTGGCAGGAGCGGCTGCGAAAGTCAGGCCCGCGGAAAGGGCGGCGAGGGCTGCGGCGGCAGTCAGGAGGCGGGCCATCGGTTATGCTCCATGCATCGGATTGATCGTTATCGGTCAGGATATAGGCCAGACCGGCCTTGAACGGTAGGTGAAGCCAGGAAGAAAGCCCTGACGCGGATCAATTTCTCCTGCGAAGCGTCAGATGCGCTCGGACAGCTTGATGGCCGCGCGGCAGCCCAGCCGGATAGCGTTGAACAACAGGGGATAGGCGGGCGCCTGCTCGGCCCCGGCGGCCAGTGCGGCGTCGCGATGCTCGCGCTCGTCATCGCGGAATTCGCGGATCGTCTCTCGCAGTTCAGTGTCGTCGTCGCCTTCCAGCTCTTCGAGTTGCTGGGTGTAGTGGCGGTCGATCTCGGTTTCGATTGCGGCGGTGCAGGCCATCGCGGCCTTGGGGCCCAGCAGTGCGGTTGCCGCGCCCAGCGCATAACCGGCGACGGACCACACCGGCTGGAGCAGGGTGGGGCGCACGCCTCGCTCGGCGATCATCGCATCGAAGCGGGCGCGGTGATCGGCTTCCTGCTCGGCCATGCCGGCGATCTCGCTCGAATGCTCAGCGCGGGTACCCATGACCGCGAGCTGGCCTGCGTAGATGCGCGTGGCGCCATATTCGCCGGCCTGATCGACCCTGAGGATCCGGGCGTTGCGTTCCGATTTCGCGTCCATGCCTGTGTCCAAACCTTGTGCCTTATACCTTTTCGGGCGCCGTAAGCTGCACTTTGCCGTTCATCGCGATCAGCGCGAAGACAAGCAGGGCCCCGCCGGTGGAAATGAGGAAATTCCAGCCCGCCAGCGAAATGCCCCACAGGTCCCAGGGCGCCACGTCGCAGCGGATCACCGGGGCCTTCATGATCGCGGCAAGGGGATCGCCGCCGCCGTCGAACACGCTGGCGGTGCAGGCGGTGACGCCATGCCACCAGCCATATTCGACTCCGGCGTGAAAGCCGCCGATCAGGCCTGAAACGAGCACTGCCAGCGCGGCGATCGCCACCAGCGGCGCGACCGGTCGCCAGAAAAAGGCAAGCAGGGCGAACGGTATCGCGATCATGTGCGGATAGCGTTGCCACCAGCACATCTCGCAAGGGTAGAGGCCGAAGCCGTACTGGCTGAGGTAGGCGCCGCCCAGCAAAGCCAGCGGAATGGAGAGCGCAAGCAGGCGGGCGGCGCGCAAGGGCGTGGCGACGGCGACGGTCATATGTTCAGCTTTCCCGTGTCCGGCCCGCTCAGTTCTTCTTGTCGGATGGCGCATTGGTTGCGAGCGCCGGCTTGCCGGCGGTGCGCTGCAGCGTCGCGATCGCGTAGTGAAGCTGGAAGTCGTCGATGCCCTTTTCCTTCAGCTCCTCGGCCGAAACCTTGAAGCGCGGATCGTCCATCTTGTCGTTCTCGAGGTCCTTGTCCTCAAGCGCGGCCTCGTTGATCAGGTGGCCGCGCAGGTCGGATTCGCGCACAGCCCGTTCGGCGCGAGCCCTTGCATCGGGATCTGACATCTGCGGCACCTTGATGTCGGGCACGATGCCGCCTTCCTGCACCGAGTGGCCCGAAGGCGTGAAGTAGCGCGCCGTCGTCAGCTTGACTGCGCTGTTCTTGTCGAGCTGGATGAACGACTGGACCGACCCCTTGCCGAAGGTGCGCTCGCCCATCACCACAGCGCGGTGCTGGTCCTGCAGCGCGCCGGCCACGATTTCCGAGGCCGAGGCGGAGCCCGCGTCGACCAGGACGATCACCGGCATGCCCTTGACGACGTCGCCGCGGAACATGGTTTCGGCGCGATAATACTGGTTCTCGCTGGCGATGCGGCCGCGCTGCGAGACGATCACGCCCTTGTCGAGGAACAGGTCCGAGAGCGCCACGGCTTCGTCGAGCGAACCGCCCGGATTGGAGCGCAGGTCGAGCACCAGGCCGTCGAGCTTGCCGCCCGCCGTTGCCGCCTGCTTCTTGAGGTCGGCGATCGCCTTGTTCACGTCGTTGCCGACATCGCGCGAGAATTCGTTGACCGAGATGACGCCGATGTCGTCCTTGAGCTCCCAGGTCACCGGCTCGAGTTCGATGACGCCGCGAGTCACGGTGACGTCGAAGGGTTCGTCGCGCCCGGGGCGATAGATCGTCAGGCGGATCGAAGTGCCGGCCGGGCCGCGCATCTTGGACACGGCCTCGTCGAGGTCGCGTTCGTAGTAGAGCACGCCGTCGAGGTGGGTGATGTAGTCGCCCGCCTTCACTCCGGCCTTTTCCGCCGGGCTGCCCTTGAACGGCGAGACCACCTTGACCGCGCCGTCATCCTCCACGACCGAAAGGCCGAGGCCGGAATAGTTGCCGTCGATCATCGTCTCGAGCCGCTGCAGCGAAGGGCCGTCGAGATAGTTGGAGTGCGGATCGAGGCTGGCGAGCATGCCGTCGATGGCGCCCTTGAGCAGCTTGTCGTCGTCGACCGGGTCGACATAGTTCTGCTTCACCAGTTCGTAGATGGTGAACAGCTTGTCGAAACCCGGATTCACGCGGCTGTCGACGGCCGACAGGCCGGACGTTGCCACCGGCAGGACCGCAACGGCGGAAACCAGCATGGTCGCGCGCAGGATGGATCTGATCTTCATCGGGCTTGACTGCCTCTCGTTCGTCACGCCGGCCGCAGCCGGTCTTGGCACATGATCGCGCATATTACCGGGCCTTTGCGCCAATTGCCAGCGATGCGGCCTTGGCCCTCGGCGCGGTGTGGAGCAGCGATCCTCGTCACTGCACTATAGCGAGCGGATATATTGCAGGGGATTAACGGGTTCGCCCTCGCGCCGCAGTTCGACGAGGACTTGCGGCTGGCCGGGCCCTGTCATGCCCAGCGGCGATCCGGCCACCACCCGTTCGCCGACATCGACGTCAAGGCGGGCGAGGCCGGTGACCAGCGAGGTCCAGCCGCCGCTGTGTTCGATGATGACGATGCGGTCGTAGCCGCGGTAGGGCCCGGCATAGGCGATGCGTCCCGGCGCGGGGGCGACGGCCTGGGCATTGGCCCGGGTCGCCAGGGTGATGCCGCGCGAACGGTTGAGCCCGGGAGCATCCTCGCCGAATCCGGTCACGACGCGGCCGGTGACGGGAAGCATGTAGGTGGGAAGACCCTCGGGCGGGGTGACGAACTGCGAGGAGGCGATCACTTGCGCTTCCTCGGGGCGCGGCGGACGCATGATCGGTCCGGGCAGTGCGGCCAGCTCTTGGCGCAGTTCGCCTTGCCGCCCCATCTCGTCGACGAGATCGCTCAGGTCGCGGGCCTTTTCGGCCAGGGCCAGGGCGCGTTCGCTTTCGCGCGCGGCAACGCCGGTAGCCTCGCGGCTGGCCAGCCGCTGGCGTGCTTCCAGGGTTGCCAGTTCGCGGCGCCGTCGGCGCATTTCCGCCTCGGCCATCTTCAGGTCGTTGGCCGCGGCCTGGGCATTGCGCTCCAGCGCCCGGCCACGCTCGATCTCGCTGCGCAATGAGGCGGTACGGCGCTGCACTTCGGGCAGCATCGTATCGAGCAGGGCGCGAAGGTAAACGGCATCGCGCACCGATCCCGGCCGCAGCAGGGCGAGCAGGGGCGGGCGGCGCGACAGGCGCTGCAACGCACCGGTCAGCCCGGCCAGCGGTGCCTGCCGCTCGGCCAGACGCGCGCGCAATTCGGCTCTCTGCGAGGCGACCAGCCGGACTTTCGCCGTCTGTACCGCAATGGCGGCTTCGGTCTGCTGGATGCGGGCGGCGACCGCAGCGGCCTCGCGCGCGGTCTTCTCGGCCTGCTGGGTTACCTGCCGCGCCTGCTTTTCGAGCTTTTCGGCGCGCTCGCGAGCGGCATCGCCCTCGCGGCGCGCGGCCAGCATGTCTTCCTGCGCCCGGGTGGCGTCGACCGCGGGATTGAGCACCGCGAATGCACCCACCTGGCTCAGCCCGCGGCCTGCCACCATGGCGGCGCACAGCCCCAGGCCGGCAGCGGAAACGAGCAGGATCTTGCGCGAAGCGGGCGTCACACCCGGTTAACTAGAGCGCCAATGCGCAAAAGGAAATGATCGGCGCAAGGCCGAGCTGGGGAAGATTCACGCGGGCTGCCCATCGTGCAGTGGGTGCCAACGAAGAAGGGGCCGGCGTTCCCACGCGCCGACCCCTCTACCGATCCCGTCTACGGGGTGTGCACTCAGCGTGCGGCGGCGGCCTCGTCGGTCGTCACCGGGGTGATCTTGATTTCCACGCGGCGGTTGAGCGCGCGGCCCTCGGCGGTCGAATTGTCGGCTACCGGGTAGTTCTCGCCCATGCCCTGGGTCTGGATGCGAGCCGACGACACGCCGCGCGAAATCAGGTAGCGCCCGACGGAATCGGCACGGCGCTTGGACAGGTCCATGTTGTACGCGTCCGAGCCGGTCGAATCGGTGTGGCCGTACACGTCGATCAGGCTGTTGGGATACTGGATCATGCTCTGCGCGACCTTGTCGAGCGTCGCTTGAAACGAGGGGCTGATCGCGGTGGAATCCACGGCGAAAGTCACGTCGGGCAGGTTGACGAGAATGCCGTCGCCTTCCTGGCTGACGTCGACGCCGGAACCGGCGGTCTGTTCCTTCAGTTCCTTGATCTGCTTGTCCATCTGGTAGCCGACCACGCCACCGGCGACGCCGCCGATGCCCGCGCCGACGATGCGCGCGGTCTTGCCGCCGATCACGCTGCCCAGAAGATAGCCGAGCCCGGCGCCGCCCACGCCGCCGATGGCCGTGCGCGAGACCTTGCGTTCGCCGGTGTTCGGATCGGTGACGCAGCCGGACACTGCGATCAGCGAAATGGCGGCGGCTGTTGCCGTGAACAGGCGAGTTCGTTTCATGGTCTTGGCCCTTCCTCTGTATATCTCTGTCTGCGCATTCATCTGTGTGATAGTGAACATGAATGGCAAATTGATGATGTCGGCCAAACGCTTGTTGCCCGGCTATGTTCCAGAGGCACGTTCGCTTGTGAGCATTTGTTGCCGCTTCACGCAGCGCTTCGCTATTGCGGAAATCTCTGCTAGCGCAGGGACATTGTGACGCCCTTTCCCTGGACCGACCTCCTCATCATCGCCGGCCTGATCCTGATCAATGGCCTGTTTTCCATGTCCGAACTGGCGATCGTGTCCGCTCGGCCGGCCCGTCTCAAGGTATCCGCGGACAAGGGCAGCAGGGCTGCGCAGACTGCGCTCGATCTTGCTTCGGACCCGGGCAAGTTTCTCTCCACGGTGCAGATCGGCATCACCCTGATCGGCATCATTGCGGGCGCCTATTCGGGGGCAAGCCTGGGCGAGCCGGTGGGCGAGAGGCTGGCGATGCTGGGCGTTCCGGGCCATCTCTCGGGCCAGATCGGTTTCGCGCTCGTCATTATCGCGACGACTTACGGCAGCCTCGTGATCGGCGAACTGGTGCCCAAGCAACTGGCCCTGCGCGCCGCGGAGCCGGTGGCGATCATCATGGCCCGGCCGATGGCATTGCTGGCGCAGATCATGGCGCCTTTCGTCTGGCTGCTCGACAAGTCCTCGGGCCTTATCCTGCGCCTGCTGGCGGTGCGCCGCGGCGGGGAAGAGCAGCTGACCGCCGAGGAACTGCACATGATCTTCGCCGAGGCGACCCGTTCGGGCGCGATCGACGAGGACGAGCGGGCAATGATGGCAGGGGTCATGAAGCTGGCCGACCGGCCGGTGCGCGAACTGATGACCCCGCGCAACCAGATCGACTGGATCGACGTCGATTCCACCAGCGAGGAACTGCGCGCGCGGATCGCCGGATCGCCGCACTCGCTGCTGCCCGTGGCGGATGAGGACGTGCCCGACAAGGTGCTGGGCATCCTCAAGGTCCGCGAGGTCCTGGCCGCGCTCGTCGAGGGGCGCGAGGTCGATATCCGCGCCATGATGAAGAAGGCCGAAGTCATTCCCGACCAGCTCGATGCTATGGATGCGCTGCGCAAGCTGCAGGTGGCGGAAGTCTCGATGGCGGTGGTCCATGACGAGTACGGCCATCTCGAAGGCGTGGTGACGCCTTCGGACATGCTTGCGGCACTTGCCGGCAACTTCGTCAGCCACCAGGACGAAGGCGACGAGCCGATGGTCATCGAACGCGCCGACGGTTCGCTGCTCGTCTCCGGCTCGATGCCGGCCGACGCCTTTGCCGAGCGGCTGGACATAGATCTGTCCCACGACCGCGAATATGCGACCGTGGCCGGCTTCGTGCTTGCGGTTCTCAAGAAAGTCCCCCGCGAGGGTGAAGTCTTCACCGAACAGGGTTGGCGCTTCGAGGTCGTCGACATGGACGGCCTGCGCATCGACAAGCTCCTGGTGGAGATGGAGGCGGTCGACGGCGGGGACGACGGGGTTTCCGGCGACGGCTGACGCTCGGCTGGGCCTTGGATGCCTTCGCCGGAGCACAATCGGCCATCCGCAAACAAAAAGGCCGGAGCAATCGCCCCGGCCCTTTCGCGATCTGTCGTGGCAAATCAGCCGCCGATGGCGGTCTGCGCGTCGCGTCCGTCGCCTTCGGGGGCGGATAGGATCTGGCGGGTGACCTGGCCCTTGGCGACTGTGTAGGTCGAGGGATCGCCAACCGTCGAGCGGATCGCCGGATCGGGCGTGCCGGCCATGCCCAGCGTGGTCTTCTCGATCTCGCTGCGGGCCTGCGGGCCGCCGAACATCGCGTCGAGCGTCTGCTGCTGCAGGGTGCCGTCGGTCGGGCGCGGCTGGCCTTCCTTGGGCGGGCTCAGCGAGAAATCGGGCGGTACGACCAGCGGCGACTGGCGCTGCACCGCGAATTCGTCGGGACGATTGCGATTGAACAGGCCGGTACTGCCGCAGCCGGACAGGAACACGGCGCCTGCAGTGACGAGAACGAGGGCGCCAGTTTTCATCTTGGGCATCAAATCAACTCTCCGGGGCCGTTTCGACCGTTGAATCAGGCTTCTCGCGCGAAAGCAGGGATCGGGCAAGGATAATCAGGACGCCGATGGTAATGGCGGCATCGGCGATATTGAAGATCAGGAAGGGGCGAAATTCCCCGAAATGCAAGTCGGCATAGTCGATCACGTAGCCGAGCAGGAAGCGGTCGCGGATATTGCCGAGCGCACCGCCGAGCACGAGGGCCAGGGCGGCGATGTCGGCCATCTTGCGCTCGCGCAGCAGCCAGACGAACACGAAAGTCGCGATTGCCGCGGTCATCGCCACGAGCGCCCAGCGGCCCTCGGTCGACCCGGCGGTGAACAGGCCCAGCGAGACGCCGAAGTTCTGTGTCCAGTTGAGGTCGAAGAACGGCAACAGTTCGATGACCCGCACTTCGCGCAGGTTGAGGCCGTTCACCACCCATGACTTGAAGCCCTGGTCGATGAGGAAGACCACGGCCGCGATCAGCAGGCCCAGCAACCGGTTGCGCATGGGACTGCTCACGCAGGGGTTTCCATCGCGCCGACGACATCGTCGCAGCGATCGCACAGCGCGCCGTCCTCGGACACTTCCGGAAGGTGGCGCCAGCAGCGGCCGCACTTGTGGTGGGAGGTCGGGGACGCGGACACTGTTTCGCCTTGCCCCCGGGTCACTGTCGCTGTGATGAACAACTCGGCGAAGTCCGCTTCGGGAGCCGATGCCGGTACGGTCACTTCGGCGGCAAGGCTGGAGCCGACGATCTTCTCGCGGCGCAGCGGCTCGATCGCTTCGGTGACCTTCTCGCGCAGGTCGCGCAGGGCATCCCAGCGCGCCAGGTCGGCCTCGACCTCGGGCACCTTTGGCCATTCCAGCAGGTGGACGCTGTCGCCATCGGGATAGCGCGTGCCCCAGACTTCCTCGGCGGTGAAGACGATCACCGGCGCGGCATAGCGGATCAGCGCATGGAACAGCGTGTCGAGGACGGTGCGATAGGCGCGCCGTTTCGGATCCGTCGGCGCATCGCAGTAGAGGCAGTCCTTGCGGATGTCGAAGAAGAAGGCCGACAGATCCTCGTTGCAGAAGTCGATCAGCGATCGCACGTACTCGTTGAAGTCGTAGTCGCGGACCGCTTCGTGCAGCTTCCTGTCGAGCTTGCCGAGCAGGGCGAGCACATAGCGCTCCAGTTCCGGCATTTCGGCAACCGGCAGGCGTTCGGCTTCGTCGAAGTCGGCGAGCGCGCCCAGCATGTAGCGGAACGTGTTGCGCAGGCGGCGGTACTGGTCGGCCACGCCCTTGAGGATCTCGTCGCCGATGCGGTGGTCTTCGGTGAAGTCGACCGAAAGCGCCCAGAGCCGGATGATGTCGGCGCCGTACTGCTCCATGACCTTGAGCGGGCTGACCGTGTTGCCCAGCGACTTGGACATCTTCATGCCCTTGGCGTCCATCGTGAAGCCGTGGGTGAGGATGGCCTTGTAGGGCGCATGGCCGCGCGTCGCGCAGGCTTCGAGCAGCGAGGACTGGAACCAGCCGCGATGCTGGTCCGATCCTTCGAGGTAGAGATCGGCGATCGGGCCGACGTGATCCTCGTGCGGGGCCAGTTCGGGCCACTTGCCGCTTTCGAGGACGAAGGCGTGGGTCGAGCCGGAATCGAACCAGACGTCGAGAATGTCGGTGACCCGCTCGTAGTCGTCGGCCTCGTAGTCCGGGCCGAGGAATTCCTGCGCGCGCGCTTCGCTCCAGGCATCAACACCCGATTCGCGGATCGCGTTGATGATGCGGGCGTTGACTTCGGCGTCGACGAGGTATTCGCCGGTCTCGCGGTTGACGAACAGCGTGATCGGCACGCCCCAGGCGCGCTGGCGCGACAGGACCCAGTCGGGGCGGCCTTCGACCATCGAACCGATGCGGTTGCGGCCCTTTTCGGGAACGAAGCGGGTATCGGCGATTGCCTGCACGGCGGCCTGGCGCAGCGTCGGGGCGGCGCCCTCGGTTTCATCCTGCGGGTCGATAGCGCCGCCTTCGCCTTCCCAGCGCCGCTCGGCGCGAGTGGTGGCGGGCAGGTGGGTCAGCGCCTTGTCCATCGGCACGAACCACTGCGGCGTGCAGCGGAAGATCACCTTGGCCTTGGACCGCCACGAGTGCGGATAGGAGTGGCTGTAGTCCGCGCTGGCCGCCAGCAGGCCGCCGGCTTCGCGAAGGTCGCTGCAGATCGGGCCGTCGGGCGCGTTGAACTTCGGGTTGATGACCGAACCCTGGCCGCCGAGCCAACCCCAGTCCTCACGATAGCGACCGTCGCCCTCGACCGCGAACTTGGGATTGATCCCGTTCGCCTTGCACAGCTCGAAGTCGTCCTCGCCGTGGTCGGGCGCCATGTGGACGAAGCCGGTGCCGCTTTCGGTGGTGACGAAGCTGGAGCCATCGAGCAGCGGGCGCGGTTCGGCGAAGAAGCTGCCCAGCGCATGCATCGGATGGCGCACCCTGGTGCCCGCAAGCGAGGCGCCCTTGATGAAGAAGTGCAGCTTGTGGCTTTCGGCGCCGATACGCTTGAGGAAGTTCTCGACGAGCGGTTCGGCGACCATGTAGCGCGCGCCGCCCTCGACCTCGATCATGTGGTAATCGATGTGCTTGCCATAGGCGATCGCCTGGTTGACCGGGATCGTCCAGGGCGTGGTCGTCCAGATCACCACCGCGGCGCCGAGCAGGTCCTCGTCCTCGGCTTCGACGATCTCGAAGGCGACGTCGATCTGGGTGGAGACGATGTCCTCGTACTCGACCTCGGCCTCGGCCAGCGCGGTCTTTTCGACCGGGCTCCACATCACCGGCTTGGCGCCGCGGTAGAGCATGTCGTTCTCGGCGAACTTGAGCAGTTCGGTGACGATGGTCGCCTCGGCGGCGAAGTCCATCGTCAGGTAGGGCTTGTCCCAGTGGCCGTTGACGCCCAGCCGCTTGAGCTGTTCGCGCTGCACGTCGACCCAGCTCTGTGCATAGGCGCGGCATTCGGCGCGGAATTCCTCGGCCGGGACTTCGTCCTTGTTCTTCTTCTTCTTGCGGTACTGCTCCTCGACCTTCCATTCGATCGGCAGGCCATGGCAGTCCCAGCCCGGAACGTAGGGCGCGTCCTTGCCCAGCAGCGTCTGGGTGCGCGCGACCATGTCCTTGAGGATGTGGTTGAGCGCATGGCCGATGTGCATGTCGCCATTGGCGTAGGGCGGGCCGTCATGGAGGATGAACTTGTCGCGGCCCGAGCGGGCCTCGCGCGTTCTTGCGTAAATGTCCTGTTCCTGCCAGCGCGCCAGAATGCCCGGCTCCTTCTGGGGGAGTCCGGCCTTCATCGGGAAATCGGTCTTCGGCAGGAAGACGGTGCTACGATAATCGCGCTGTTCGGTCATGATCGGCGGGCGTTAGAGCAATCTGCGCCATCGGAAAAGGGTGCGCATTCGTGTCGGGCGCCAGTTCCGCCAGATTGGAGCAGAATCGGACAGGCCTGCGCGACCTTTCGCGGGGAGATGGCGGCTTGTGACCGGTCGTATCGACTTCGCCCGCGATCCGCGGAGCGCTTGGTCTCGGGCCGGGAAAACCTCGGCGAGCCCCTCAGATCAGCTCGCAGGAGCCCTTCAGGCCACGCCGGCCAGCAGCTCGCGCGCCTTCGCGCAATCGAGCGTCATCTGCGCGATCAGCGCATCGAGCGAGTCGAACTTTGCTTCGGCACGCAGGTAATGGTGGAAGGCGATTTCGATTTCCTGACCGTAGAGGTCGCCGGAAAAGTCGAAGAAATGCGGCTCGAGCAGTTCGCGCGGCGGATCGAAGGTAGGGCGCACGCCGATGTTGGCAGCGCCGAGCACCGTGCGGCCGTCGGGAAGGTGTCCGGTCACTGCATAGATGCCGTACCGCGGGCGCAGGTATGTGCCGAGGTCGAGGTTCGCGGTCGGGAAGCCGATCACGCGGCCGCGCTTGTCGCCGTGCTGGACGATGCCGCGTATGGCGAAGGGGCGGGTCAGCAGGCGCTTGACCGTCTCGCACTCGCCCGCGCGCAGAGCGTCGCGGATGCGGCTGGAGCTGATCGGGCCTTCATCGTCGTGCACCGCGCCCACCGAGCGCGAGGAGATGCCGAATTGCGGGCCCATTTCGCGCAGGATGCAGGGATTGCCGCCGCGGCCCTTGCCGAAAGTGAAGTCGTCGCCGGTCACGACGCCGGCAGCGCCGAGTTGACCGGCGAGGATTTCCTCGATCCAGTGCTCAGCCGTCGTGTTCGCCATTGCCGCGTCGAAGTGGAACACCAGCATGGCATCGGCCCCGGCTGCAGCGAAAAGTTCCTGCCGCTGAGCGAGGGTGGTGAGTCGGAACGGTTCGGCTTCGGGCTGGAAATAACGCACCGGATGCGGATCGAATGTCGCCACGACGGCCGGGCGGCCTTCCGCCCGGGCCCAGGCGATCGCTTCGCCGACCACGGCCTGGTGGCCCTGGTGGAATCCGTCGAAGTTGCCCAGCGCGATGATCGCGCCGCGGCAGGATTCGGGGATGGGGTCGCGGTTGTCGAGGCGAATCATGTAGCGCCTCGTAGATTTTCAAAGTCCAAGGTGCAATTACGTTGGCATCACTGACGGAACCGCAAAATTGAGCGGTCTTTGTCGTTTTGCCTTTTCCTTTTGCCGTTCAGACATGCGTTGAAGCGCACGAGAAGCTATCTCCGCGCGGTATGCGCGGCGATTTAATAGGTTGGGGGCAGTAAAACACTTTATACGGAAGCCATACTGATCTTGTCCAGGGACCGCTGGGAACTCTCCTAGGTCCTCTGACCTCCAGTCACAAAATTCATCGATTATCGACTTGGATAGGAAGGCGTCAGCGTCCTCAGCGACATGATCGACAAAGGTTACGAGAAAGCGATCTACCAAATTGTAGAATTCTTCATATGTGTAAGCTCCGCCTATAACGAAAGCTTCCTTGGCAGAGCAGCATTCAATCGCGGCAATAGCTTCAGGCAATTCGGAGACGAATCGGCAGGAATCAGTGGAATTAAAAAGGGGCGCCCGCCTAGAAAGGATAACATTTTCGCGTCCCTTCAGGCATCCTCCAATTGAATCGTGCGTTTTTCTTCCCATAACAACGATGTTGCCGGTCGTTGTTTTGCGGAAGAAAGCCATATCGCTCTTGATCGACCAAGGCAGGTGGTTCTTGCAGCCGATCGCACCATGTCGATCGATTGCAACAATGGCCGTCAGCGGCTTCGCTACAGGATCGAGGTTCATTGCTTACTTAGAATCCTATTGTTTTGTGAATTCAAGAGTCACTTTTGCAACACTTGCCTTCAGTCGAGCGTCAGGCGGGTGACGTGGCCCATCTTGCGGCCTGGGCGCGCGGCGGCCTTGCCGTAGAGGTGCAGGTGGTTGGCCGGATCGGAGAGGATCGCAGGCCAGTCGTGCGCCTCGTCGCCGATCAGGTTGCGCATCTCCACGGCCCTGGCGGCAAGGCCGGTGCCGCCCAGCGGCAGCCCGCAGATCGCGCGGACGTGGTTTTCGAACTGGCTGGTGACCGCGCCTTCGATGGTCCAGTGCCCCGAATTGTGCACGCGCGGCGCCATCTCGTTGAAGACCGGGCCGTCCCTGGTCGCGAAGAATTCCAGCGTGAGCACCCCGACATAGCCCAGCGCGTCGGCGACCCTGGCCGCCAGTTCGCGCGCGGCGGGGACCTGCGCCTCGACTTCGGCGCTGGCCGGGACCGTGCTGAGCGAGAGAATGCCGCCCTCATGGACGTTCTGGGCGCTATCGAAATAGCGGATGTCGCCGTCTTCGCCGCGGCACAGGATGACCGAGAATTCGGCGAAGAAGTTCACGAACCCTTCGTAGATCAGCGGCTTGGCCGGCAGGTCCAGTCCCCTGGCGTCCTCGGCCTTCATGATCCGCCACTGGCCCTTGCCGTCATAGCCGTCGCGGCGGGTCTTGAGGATGCCCGGCGCGCCGATGGCGGCAATGGCCGCGTCGAGGTCGGCCGCCGAATCGACCGGGGCGAAGGGCGCGGGAGCGCCGCCCAGATCGGTGACGAAAGTCTTTTCGTTGAGGCGGTCCTGCGCGGTTTCCAGGGCGCGCGGGTGGGGATGGAGCACGGTATCGCCAAGCTGCAGCAGCGGCGCGACCGGCACGTTCTCGAATTCGTAGGTCACCACTGCGCAGTCCGCGGCGAAGCGGGCGAGGGCTTCGGCATCGTGCCAGTCCGCACAGGTGAACGCCGCGCTAACCTCGGCAGCGATCGAATCGGCTTCGGGCGCAAAGATATGGCAGCGATAGCCGAGCTGCGCGGCCGCCACCGCGATCATCCGGCCCAGTTGGCCGCCGCCGAGAATTCCGATCGTTTCGCCTGGTGGGATCATTGGCCCGGGACTGTGCTTTCTTGGTCTTGGGTTGGGAGGAATGCGTTTCGCTTGCCGGTCAGGACGGGCGCTCGGCCACGCTCTCGGTTTGCTCGGCGCGGAACGCCTTGAGGCGTTCGGCCAGCTCGGGGTCGCCGGTGGACAGGATCGAGGCAGCAAGGAGGCCGGCGTTGGCCGCGCCCGCTTCGCCGATCGCCAGTGTGCCTACAGGAATGCCGGCGGGCATCTGTACGATCGAGAGCAGGCTGTCCTGCCCCGAAAGCGCTTTCGACTGGACCGGCACGCCCAGCACCGGCAGGTGCGTCATCGATGCGACCATGCCCGGCAGGTGCGCCGCGCCGCCCGCTCCGGCGATGATCACCTTGAAGCCTTCGTCCTCGGCGCTCTTGGCGAAAGCGACGAGACGGTCGGGCGTGCGGTGCGCGGAAACGATGCGCGCGTCGTAGGGCACGCCCAGCTTGTCGAGCATGGCGGCGGCGCGCTGCATGGTCGGCCAGTCGGACTGGCTGCCCATGATGATCGCGACAGTCGGCTGTTCGCTCACCTCAACGCTCCGACAGGTAGTAACGGTCGACCACGTTGAGGTCGGTGTCGAGGTCGTAGACGATCGGCTGGCCGGTCGGGATTTCCAGTCCGGTGATTTCCTCGTCCGAGATGTTGGAGAGGTGCTTCACCAGCGCGCGCAGGGAATTGCCGTGGGCCGAAACGATCACGGTGGCATCCGAGCTCGTCCGCAGGTGCGGGACGATCGAGCTCTGGTAATAGGGCAGGACGCGCGCGATGGTGTCCTTGAGGCTCTCGGTCTGCGGCACGTCGATTCCGGCATAGCGCGGGTCGGAGGACAGGTCGAACTCGCTGCCGCGTTCGAGGACCGGCGGCGGCGTATCGAAGCTGCGGCGCCAGATCTTCACCTGGTCCTCGCCGTGCCTGGCCGCGGTCTCGGCCTTGTCGAGGCCGGTGAGTCCGCCGTAGTGACGCTCATTGAGGCGCCAGTCCTTGGTTTCCGGGATCCACAGGATGCCCGCGGCCTCCAGCGCGAAGTGCAGCGTCTTGATCGCGCGGGTCTGCAGCGAGGTGAACGCGACGGTCGGCAGGATGCCCTTTTCCTTCAGCAGCGCGCCGGCCGCTCGGGCCTCTGCTTCGCCTTTCTCGGTGAGGTCGACGTCCCACCAGCCGGTGAAACGGTTCTCGAGATTCCATTGGCTCTGGCCGTGGCGAACGAGGATCAGGCGAGGCAAGGCGGATATCCTTTATTTGGCGGCGTCTTGGCCGTGGCGGTACCTTCGAAAGGGTCGGACTGAACTTTCAGGCCGCAGCCCCTAGCTTTCCGGGGGCGATTTGGAAAGCCTGCCCGATTCGTTTTCGCGCCCGGCTCAGTCCGGCTGCGCATCGCTCGCGGCATTGCCGGGGGTGCCCAGGGCCCGGGCCTGGGCCTTGCGGCGGCGCAAGTTCTCGCGCAGCTTGGCGGCCAGCCTTTCCTCTCGAGTCTGCGCGGCTGCGGGGGATGCCTGGGGCTTGCGGACATCGTCGTTCATGGCCATCGCAATGCATCCATGTTCGGGAAAGCGCAAGCGACGCTTGACAATTGGCCCGCTCGCAGACAATAGCGCGCCCCTGCCCCGCATCGACGGGGAGACGGCGCCGGACTTTGCCGGTTGCAGGCGCTGCTGTAGCTCAGTGGTAGAGCGCACCCTTGGTAAGGGTGAGGTCGGGAGTTCAATCCTCCCCAGCAGCACCATTATTCTTTCATCGCCATGTCGAATGTAAGTGCTGTCGGTGCTGAAGGCGCGGACTTGCGCCGTTTTTCCCTGACCAGAGATTTAACCTAAGTTGCTGTTTTGCAACCCATTGTCATCAAACTGTCGTCGGATTGGCACGGCAGTGTCATCGTTCGTGCCTAGTGGGCGCCCCGCGACATCAGAAAAGTCACAGGGAACTCTCCACCATGAACTCCACTGCTCGCCTCCTTGCGGGGCTGCTGGCTTCGGCCTCTTTTGCCTCGATTGCCCATGCAGGCGAAATTTCCGGTAACGTCTATGACGCCACCGGCACGCGCGCTCTGCAGTCGGCCTCGGTCAGTATTGTCGAACTGGACCGTTCGGTGGAGACGGACCGCAGCGGCAATTACATCATCGCCGACATTCCGGCGGGCACCTACACGCTGGAAGCGCGCTATGTCGGCGCCGAGATCGAATCGCGGACGATCGAAGTGCCGGAGACGGGCAGCGTTTCGGGCGATTTCGACCTGCGCGGCATCGGCGGGGGCGACATCCTCGTCGTCGGCCAGGCGGCCAACCTGTCCAGCTCGCTCTCGCGCCAGAAGGCCGCCGACGGGGTGGAATCGGTGCTGACGCGCGATGCCATCGGCCAGTTCCCGGACCAGAACGTCGCCGAATCGCTGCGCCGCCTGCCGGGCGTGAACATTCTCAACGACCAGGGCGAAGGCCGCTTCGTTTCCGTGCGCGGCCTCGATCCCGAACTCAACGCCACCTCGCTCAACGGCGTGCGCGTGCCTGCGCCGGAATCGGATACCCGTCAGGTCGCGCTGGACGTCATTTCCTCCGACACGATCGAATCGATCGAAGTGAAGAAGTCGCTGACCCCGGACATGGACGCCGACACCATCGGCGCCTCGATCGAGATCAAGACCACCAGCGCCTTCGACCGCAAGAAGGACTACTACGCGGTCCGCGCCGAGGGCAGCTACAACGACTACTCGGGCGAGGTCACGCCCAAGGGCGGTTTCGACTTCTCGACGCGCATCGGCGACGACTTCGGCGTTTCGGGCGGCGTGAGCTACTACGAGCGCAAGTTCGAGACGGATAACGTCGAATCGGACAACTGGGACGTTACCGACGGCGGCATCGCCTATTCGCCCGAACTGGAATACCGCGACTACGACGTCACGCGTAAGCGCCTCAACGCGACGCTCAACTTCGACTGGCGCGTGTCCGACACGACGACCGCCTATGTGCGCGGCAACTGGAGCCAGTTCGACGATCACGAGTATCGCCGCCGCACGACCTTCATCTTCGACGCCGAGCCCTTTGCCGGCGACGATGCCAGTGCATCGTTCCGCGATTCAGACGATCGCATCGAAGTGCGCCGCGACCTCAAGGATCGTTTCGAGCGCCAGCGCATCCGCACCGTCGCGATCGGCAGCGACACCGATACCGGGACCTGGAAGTTCAACTGGTCGGCCAGCTATGCCAAGTCGACCGAGAAGGAAGACTTCTCCGTCGACCCGACCCGCTTCCGCGCCCGTTTCGAAGACGATGGCGTGGTGATCGACTGGGACTACAGCGATCCGCGGGTTCCGCACTATTCGATTGCCAGCGGGGCCGACCTCGTCAACGACCCTACGCTCTACAAGTTCAACCGCACCGAGCTGACCACGAATTCGGACAGCCAGGACCGGGAATATGCGGTGAAGGCCGACCTGGCGCGGACTTTCGCGACCGACAGCGGCGACTTCACGATCCAGGCGGGCGCGAAGGCACGCTGGCGCAAGAAGTCCTACAACTTCGACATGATCTACTACGGTGACTACGACGGCGACTACACGCTTGCCGACGTGCTGGGCGAGCAGACCTACCGGCTCGACGGGATCAGCCTTGGCCCCGTCGCCAGCAAGACCGGCCCCAAGGACTTCCTGCTCGCCAACCGCGACGGTTTCGAGATCGACGACTACGAGACCGCGCTCGCTTCGGCGACGGACGACTATTCGGTCAAGGAAGACATCACCGCCGGCTATGCCCTGGCCCGTTGGGACAGCGATGCCTTGCGCGTCATCGGCGGCGTGCGCATGGAGCACACCCGCAATGTGCTCAACGGCAACATCGTCACGGATGACGGAGATACCGTTGCCGTCGATCCGGTCCGGTTCAAACGCAGTTACACCGACTGGCTGCCGAGCCTGACGGTCCGCTGGGCTCCGCAGAACGACCTCGTGTTCCGCGCTGCGGGCTACAAGAGTCTCGTGCGTCCCAAGCTCTCGGCAATGGCGCCGCGCAACACGGTGAACGAAGACAACGAGGCCGAATTCGGCAACCCCGATCTCAAGCCCTACGAAGCGTGGAACGCCGACGTCGGGTTCGAGTACTACTTCTCGGGCAACGGGGCGATCTCGTTCGGGGGCTTCTACAAGGATATCAGCAACTACGCGGTCAAGCAGACCTTCGACGACTTCACCTACAACGGCACGCTCTACGACCAGTTCCAGACCACCATCAACGGCGACAGCGCTCAAATAGTCGGTTTCGAAGCGAGCTTCAGCCAGGTCTATTCGATGCTGCCGGCGCCCTTCGACGGCCTGCTGACCCAGCTCAACTACACCTACACTTACGCCAACGGCACCTTGGCCGACGGTCGCAAGATCTCGCTGCCCAGCTCTTCGAAGAACACCTTCAACGTCGTGCTTGGCTATGAGAAGGGTCCGGTGGACCTGCGTCTGGCCGGGACCTATCGTGACAAGTACCTCGATGAAGTGGGTGACGATGCGACGCAAGACAGGTTCGTCGACAATCACTTCCAGCTCGATTTCTCGGGCAAGCTCAAGGTGACCGACAACCTGCGCCTGACGCTCGACGTCATCAACATCAACAACGCGAAGTACTTCGCCTACCAGAACTTCGCCGGTGCGCAGCGCCTGCTGCAGTTCGAGAAGTACGGCCCGACCTTCAAGTTCGGTGCAAGGATGAACTTCTGATGGATTGGCGGACCATCCTCGGGGCCGGGTCAGGAGTGATGCTCCCGGCCGTTCTCCTCGCCGGTTGCGCGACAACCGGCGAGGCGCCGCGGCCCTACCTGCCTGCCATCGACGTTCCGGCCCAGGCCGAAACCCTGCCGGTGGGCACGGCCCATGCCGATGCCGCCGACGACCCGGCAATCTGGCGCAATGCGGCCGATCCCGCGGCGAGCCTGATCGTCGGCACCGACAAGAAGGCCGGTCTCTATGTCTATGGTCTTGACGGCAAGGTTCGCGATTTCCTTGCTGCCGGGGCGATCAACAATGTCGACCTGCGTGAGGTGCGCATGGCCGATGGCGGCACGCGTATCCTCGTGGCTGCCAGCGACCGCACCGACAAGGCGCAGCCGCGCATTGCCCTGTTCTGGCTCGATGGTGCGACGGGCAAGTTGACGGAAATCGGTTCGGATACCTTCCTGCCTGCCGGTCATGCACCGGCCGAGGCCTACGGGTTCTGCCTTGGCGGTGCGCTCGGCCCGAACGAGCTGGCGCGGGCCTATGTCGTGCTCAAGGATGGGACCGTCGCCGAAAGCGGCCTGTACGAAAAGGATGGCCGGATCGTGCCGGACTATCTGCGGCAGGTGAAGTTCGCCAGCCAGTCGGAAGGCTGCGTCGTCGACGATGCGACACACACGCTCTACATCGCCGAAGAGGACGTCGGCATCTGGCGCGTGCCTCTGACGGGCGAACTGAAAGCCGCACCGTTCGCGCGCGTCGGGGCCGAAGACGGGCTGGTCGACGATGTCGAGGGACTTGCCATTGCCCAGAAACCGGGCGGCGGCAGCAGCTGGCTGGTGGCATCGAGCCAGGGCGACAATGCCTATGCCGTGTTCGATCCGACTTCGGGCAAGCTCGCAGGCCGCTTCCGCATCGATGGCGGGGTGATCGACGGGACCAGCGATACCGACGGGATCGAGGTGGTGCTCGGCGATTTCGGCCCGCAGTTCCCGGAAGGCCTGTTCATTGCGCAGGACGGGGACAACGCCCCCGATGCGCAGAACTTCAAGCTGCTCTCCTGGCGCGCGATCCGCACTGCGCTCGGCCTCGACTGACCCGAGCCGGGCGCTCGCCGCACCCGGCCGCCATGGTGCAATCCGCTTGAGGCTCGGGCGGCAATTGCGGTATGGGGCCGGGACTGGCGAGGGAATCGTGACCTTTGGACATGCGTAATGCGATCAGTGCTGCCCTGGGTGCCGCGCTTCTGGCCATGCCGGGCGTTGCCTGCGCCGATGTCCTGCAAGTGGGCGAGGGCGGCTTCACCTGGATTGCAGGCGGTCCGGTCCAGCTTCCCGGGCAGGAGGCCCTGGCCGGTGAAGCACTCGCGGTTCCCGAGCATCTCGACGCGGGGCTGGAGCCCCAGTCGATCACCCATGCCCTCGATGCCGCCGGGCCTTCGCGCTGGCGGACACGCGTGGCCGAGCTGGCGGCGAAGTACGACATTAGCCCCAGCCTGCTCGAAGCCGTGGTCTGGCAGGAAAGCCGCTGGAACGAAAAGGCGGTTTCCCCCGTCGGCGCGCGCGGTCTCGCCCAGCTCATGCCCGGCACCGCGCGGCAGATGGGGGTCGATGCCGCCGATCCCATGGCGAATCTGGAAGGCGGCGCGCGATACCTGCGCATGCAGCTGGACGCTTTCGGCGGCGATATCGAGAAGGCGCTGGCGGCCTACAATGCAGGGCCGATGCGCGTGCAGCAGGCCGGTGGCATCCCGCGCATTCGCGAGACGCAGGCCTATGTCGCGGCGATCATGGCGCGTTTGGCCGATCCGGTCCGCCAGTAAATCTGATAGGCGGTTCAGGCCGTGACGGCCAGGGCGGCGCGCCGCAGCTGCAGCGCGCCCGTCCTGTCTCTCAGCCGAGCATGGCCTGCATCATCGAGCGCACTTCGGCGCCCATGTCCTCACGGTCGAGCGCGATGGCGAGGGTCGCTTCGACGAAGCCGACCTTCGATCCGCAGTCGAAGCGGCGGCCATCGAAAGTCACGGCGTGGAAAGGCTGTTCGCCGATCAGCTTGGCCATCGAATCGGTCAGCTGGATTTCGCCGCCTGCACCTTTGCCCTGGTTGGCGAGCAGGCCCATGATCTCGGGCTGGAGGATGTAGCGGCCGGAGACGATCTTGTTCGAAGGGGCGTCTTCTGCCCTGGGCTTCTCCACGAGGCCCTTCACTTCGGTAAGGTTGCCCTTGCTTTCGCCCGGCGCGATGACGCCGTAGCTCGAGACTTCCTCATGCGGGACCTCGATCACCGAGACGAGGTTGCCGCCGACCTTGTTGTAGGCCTCGACCATCTGCGCCATGCAGCCGGGTGAGCCGTACATCAGCTCGTCGGGGAGGAAGATCGCGAAGGGCTCGTCGCCGACGACGGCGCGCGCGCACCAGATCGCGTGGCCCAGTCCCATCGGCACCTGCTGGCGCACGGTGACCAGATTACCCGGCTGGATGCGCGTCGGATCCAGCGGATCGAGCGATTTTCCGCGCGAATTCATCGTCGCTTCCAGTTCGTAGGCGGTATCGAAATGCTCCACGATCGCGGTCTTGCCGCGACCTGTGACGAAGACGAACTCCTCGATCCCCGCCTCGCGCGCCTCATCCACGGCGTACTGGATCAGCGGGCGATCGACCACCGGAAGCAGTTCCTTGGGGATCGCCTTGGTGGCGGGCAGGAAGCGCGTGCCCAGACCGGCAACAGGAAAGACGGCCTTGCGGACGGGCTTGCGGAAATTGTTGTCTGACATGGACTAAGTCTTCGCCTCGCTTTGTTGCAGGCCGATTAAAGCGCCTTGGATGTGGCAGTGCAACATGAGTAAGCCTAATTCTTCGGCGACCGGAAGGTTGCGTGCGATGCTTGCCGCCCTGACGAATTCCACTAAATGGCAATAAATGGACAAGATCATCATTGAAGGCGGAAAGCGCCTTTCCGGAACGATTCCCGTATCTGGTGCCAAGAACGCCGCGCTTACGCTGCTGCCTTGCGCGCTGCTGACCGACGAACCCCTGACTCTGCGCAATCTGCCGCGTCTGGCGGATATCGACGGTTTCCAGCACCTCATGAACCAGTTCGGCGTCTCGACGATGATCGCCGGATCGCGCCCGGAAGACTTCGGCCGCGTCATGACCCTGCAGGCGACGCGCATCACCAGCTCGGTCGCCCCCTATGACCTCGTGCGCAAGATGCGCGCGTCGATTCTCGTCCTCGGGCCGATGCTGGCGCGCATGGGCGAGGCCACCGTATCGCTGCCGGGCGGCTGCGCCATCGGCAATCGCCCGATCGACCTGCACCTCAAGGCGCTGGAGGCTTTCGGCGCGCAGATCGAACTGGCTGCAGGCTACGTGAAGGCGATCGCGCCCGACGGCGGCCTGCCCGGCGGCCGCTATTCCTTCCCGGTCGTTTCGGTCGGTGCGACGGAGAACGCGCTGATGGCGGCAGTGCTTGCGAACGGCAAGTCGACGCTGCACAATGCCGCGCGCGAGCCGGAAATCGTCGACTTGTGCAACCTGCTCGTGGCGATGGGCGCGCAGATCGAGGGTATCGGCACGTCCGACCTCACCATTCATGGCGTGCCGCGCCTGCACGGTGCCACTTACATGGTCATGCCCGATCGCATCGAGGCCGGCTCCTATGCCTGCGCCGCGGCGATCACTGGCGGCGAAGTCATGCTCAAGGGCGCTCGGATCGAGGAAATGGAAGCGACCGTGCAGGCACTGCGCGATGCCGGCGTTTCCGTCGAGCCGCGCGCGGGCGGCATCCATGTTGCGTCCGACGGAAAGCTGCGCCCGGTCAACCTGTCCACTGCGCCCTATCCCGGCTTCGCCACCGACATGCAGGCCCAGCTCATGGCGCTGCTGTGCCGGGCCGAGGGTACCAGCGTTCTGAACGAGACGATCTTCGAGAACCGCTACATGCACGTTCCCGAACTCAACCGCATGAGCGCGCATATCGAGACTTCGGGCCGCACGGCCATCGTCCACGGCGTTCCCAGGCTGACCGGGGCCGAAGTCATGGCGACCGACTTGCGCGCATCGATGAGTCTCGTCATTGCCGGCCTGGCAGCCGAGGGCGAGACCCAGGTGCACCGCCTCTATCACCTCGATCGCGGGTACGAGCGGCTCGAGGAAAAGCTCGCTCTGGTCGGCGCTCAGGTCGAACGGGTCGGCGGCGACTGAGCCGCAGGCTGCAACCACTGCCAGTGCCCATGCATTACTTCCTTGTATAGACGAGAGGAGTTGAACAATGGGCCTGATCAAGATGGCTGCAGCCGGCGCGGCCGGTTACGCGCTCTACAAATACGCGACACGCGACAAGGAAGAGACGGCCTACGCCGGTGGCGACGAGAATTTCTCGCAAGTTCGCGAAGCAGGGCCGAGTTCGATGACGAATCGGCCGTCGACATGGAACAAGGTGGACGAGGCCAGCGACGAGAGCTTCCCTGCCAGCGATCCCCCGGCAAACTACTGAAGTTCCACGTGAAACAATTTCTCCCGATGGCACTCGGGAGGTATCCCAAGGGCGGTGCCGCAAGGTTGCCGCCCTTTGCCGTTCTGCGCATGGGCATGCCCGAAGGCTTAGGTGCCCTCACTAATCGCAGGAACGCGAAATGGGGTGCGGCTGGGAGAGGTTAGGGCGTGCGCCGGTAGCTCAGTGCAAGCCAGACCCGCACGGCGCTGGCCAGCCCCGGGGGCGTTTCGGCTTCGAGGCGCTCGGCATCGATACGGGCGATAAGGGCATTCACCGGGATCTTTTCCGCTGCGGCCCTGTCCTTGAGCAAGTCCCAGAATACCGGCTCGAGACTGATCGAGGTCTTGTGCCCGGCGATCTCGACCGATCGCTTGATGGGGGGATGATAGGGGGAGGACATCGCGCGACCCTAATTGCTCGGTTCGATGAAAACCATCGGTTCCCGGCGCGGTCGCGGGATGGCGCGCCATTCGCGGCAGCCCTCCGGGTTTTCCCCGAGGGCACCCGAACCGCAGACGTCGTGCGGGACGCGCCGGCGAAGGCCGGACGTCCCGCACGAGCCGGATCAGTACATGTGCTGGCCGCCGTTGATGCTCAGGGTCGAGCCGGTGACGAATGTGGCGTTCTCAGAGCAGAGGAACGCGCAGCCGCGGGCGATCTCATAGGCATGGCCAAGACGGCCTACCGGGATCTTGGCGATGATCTTTTCCAGCACCGGTGGCGGTACGGCCGCGACCATGTCGGTGTCGATGTAACCGGGGGCGATGGCGTTGACGGTTACGCCGTACTTGGCGCCTTCCTGCGCCAGCGCCTTGGTGAAGCCGTGGATGCCCGACTTGGCGGCGGCATAGTTGACCTGGCCGTACTGACCGGCCTGGCCGTTGATCGAGCCGATGTTGACGATACGGCCCCAACCGCGCTCACGCATTCCGGGGAAGGTGGCCTTGGCCATGTTGAAGCAACCGCCGAGGTTGATTCGCATCACCTCGTTCCAGTCTTCGAAGCTCATCTTGTGGAGAACGCCGTCGCGGGTGATGCCGGCGTTGTTGATGACGATGTCGACCGGGCCGACTTCTTCGGCGACCTGCGCGCAACCTTCGAGACAGGCCTCGTGGTCGCCTACGTCCCATTTATATGCTGGAATGCCAGTCCGTTCCGTGAAAGCCTTCGCCTTTTCATCATTGCCCGCGTAATTCGCAACGACGTTATGCCCGCGATCCTTCAATGCGAGTGAAATTGCTTCTCCGATACCCCGAGTTCCGCCAGTAACGATTGCAACGCGTGCCATAGAGTGCCTTTCGCATGAGTTTGGCTCCACCACCTCTTTGCTAGGAAATGCGCGGGGTCAGGGCAAGGGCGCGCAGTCGCCGATCGATGAATTTTCGGCCATCTGCTTCATAGGACTGTCATATTACTTTGGGCAGTCCGATTTTTGTCAGAATCGGAACTGTGTGCCAACATAGACGGCCTGGCTATCCTGTTTGCCGTCGGTCAGCGGCAGGAGGCGCTCCCGGTCCTGGGAATAGCGCACGCCGGCCGTGACGTTGAGGTTGTCGGTCACGCGATAGGCGCCGCCGAGATCGACTTCGCCGGCGTCGCCCGCAAAGGTTCGCGGAGCCCGGCCCGCCGCACGCTTCTCGTCGATCGAAATGCGCGGGCTGAAGCGCGAATCGGTAACGGTTGCCGAAGCACCGGGCGACAGGCTGAACTTCTGGAGATCGGGGATTTCCGCAGGATTGCGAGTGGCCGGCGGCTGGGTGAGATTTTGTGCGAAGTTCTGGTATCCGCGTGCCACGCCGAGATTGAATCCGGTGGGCGCCATGCGCAGGCTGCCGGGTTCCTGCTCGGCCTTGGCGACCGACGAATGGTGGCGAACGATGATGGCCTTGGCGGCCTCGGGGTCGACGCGCACGGCGACGGTCACGGCCCGGTCGGGCCGGTTGGGCGTGCCGGCCGGGGTAAAGGGGAACTGGTGGCCCTTTGCCAGCGAACGCATGGCAACGGCGCGCGAGAGGTTTTCTTCCGAGGATTCGGGATCGAGGGATTCGATGGACGGTGCGGTGAAGTTCGCGGCGCGGATGGTGGCGGTGAAAGCGAGGACAGCGCTGGGCAGGGCGAGCACGCTCACGCAGCATGCCAGCAATATGCCGGTCCTGATGCCGCCCCTGGCGGCCAGTTTGCTCCCCGAATTCATTACAAACTCTCGTCAGATGCCTGTTCGACCCCAATCGGTCCTGATGCGGCGCCTTGCGAAGGCAGCTTGGCTGCCGCCGGAATCGCTTCGCACATTTTCCCTGTCTAATGTCAGGGGGCCAGCTTAACACAGTCTGATCGGCGGGGGGAGACAGAAGCGATCCATGCAGTCCGTTGGCCCGCTGGGCGTTCAGGTCGCGTTTAGGCTGTCCCCGCTTAGGCCGGTCCGTCAACGCCCGCGCTCTTGCCGCAAGTGTGTTGGCAGCTATAGAGGCGTTGACGGCGGGTTTCGTGACAGCGCTTTTCGCCACCAGGATTCAGGAATTGGGAACGACAATGACAGGCAGCACCGATACCGGCCTCTTCACTGCTCGCAACATCGTCCGCATCGGGCTTTGCGCTGCGGCGGCACTCGCTCTGACGGGCTGTGGCGGCAAGAAGCAGACTGCCGCGGTGATGGCGCCCTCGCAGGTGACCACCATCGGCGTGAACAGCTACCTCTGGCGCGCCAGCCTCGATACGCTCTCGTTCATGCCGCTGCTCCAGTCGGACAGCGCGGGCGGCGTCATCGTCACCGACTGGTACACCAACCCCAAGAATCCCGGCGAGCGGATGAAGGTCACGGTGATGATTCTCGACCAGGACCTGCGCGCCGACGCGCTGCGCGTCACCGCTGCCCGCGAAGTCGCGGCCAATGGCGGCTGGGCCTCTGCGCCGGTCGAGGCTGCGACCGTGCAGAAGCTCGAAGACATCATCCTCACCCGTGCCCGCGACCTGCGTCGCAACTCGGTGGGCGGCTGATACCCATGGATTGGTGGGCCAGCCGGCCCACCACAGGTTCGCGGGTCGGCTGACCCGCAGGAGACTAGACTGACATGAGTGAGCGGTTCGATCCGGCTCAGGCGGATACCCGCTGGCAGGCGGCGTGGGACGAAGCCCAGTGTTTCAAGGCGGACGACACCTCGTCCAAGCCCCGCAGCTACGTCCTTGAGATGTTCCCCTATCCCTCGGGGCGCATCCACATCGGCCACGTGCGCAATTACACGATGGGCGACGTGCTGGCGCGCTACAAGCGCATGACCGGGCATGAAGTGCTCCACCCGATGGGCTGGGACGCCTTCGGCATGCCGGCCGAGAACGCGGCCATGGAAAAGGGCGTGCATCCCGGCGGCTGGACGCGCGAGAACATCGCGAACATGAAGGCGCAGCTCAAGCGGCTGGGCTTCGCGCTCGACTGGAGCCGCGAAATCGCCACCTGCGAGCCGGAATACTACGGCCACGAGCAGGCGCTGTTCCTCGACCTGTACGAACACGGCCTCGTCTACCGCAAGGAATCGGCGGTGAACTGGGACCCGGTCGACCAGACGGTGCTGGCCAACGAGCAGGTCATCGACGGGCGCGGCTGGCGCTCGGGTGCACTGGTCGAGAAGCGCAAGCTCAACCAGTGGTTCCTCAAGATCACTGACTTTGCCGACGAACTGCTCGAAGGCCTCTCCAGCCTCGACAAGTGGCCGGAAAAAGTCCGCACGATGCAGGAAAACTGGATCGGCAAGAGCCAGGGCCTGCAGTTCCGCTTCGACCTCTCGGACGGTGGCACGGTCGAAGTCTACTCGACCCGCCCCGATACGATCTTCGGTGCCAGTTTCGTAGCCGTCGCCGCCGATCACCCGATCGCGCAGGGCGTGGCCGCGGGGAACCCGGAGGTTCAGGACTTCATCGCGCTGTGCAAGCAGGGCGGGACGACCGCGGCCGAGCTGGAAACCGCCGAGAAGCTGGGCTTCGATACCGGCATCACGGCAAGGCACCCGTTCACCGGCGCCGCGCTTCCGGTCTTCATCGCCAACTTCGTGCTGATGGACTACGGCACCGGCGCGGTCATGGCCGTTCCGGGACACGACCAGCGCGACTTCGAGTTCGCGACCAAGTACGCACTGCCGATCCCGCGCGTCGTCGCGGCAAGCCTGGAAGAGGCCGACAAGCCCTTCGACGGCGAGGCCGAGAGCGGTGACGGCGTCATCGTCAATTCCGACTTCCTCGACGGGATGAGCGTTGCCGAGGCGAAGGCGGACGTTATCTCCCGTGCCGAAAGCGGCGGCTGGGGCGAAGGCAAGACGGTCTGGCGCCTGCGCGACTGGGGCGTTTCGCGCCAGCGCTATTGGGGCACGCCGATCCCGTTCATCCACTGCGAAGTCTGCGGCGTCGTGCCGGTGCCCAAGAAGCACCTGCCGGTGACCCTGCCCGAGGACGTCGACTTCTCGACCCCGGGCAATCCGCTGGTCCGCCATCCGACCTGGAAGCATGTGGATTGTCCGCAGTGCGGCAAGCCTGCCCGGCGCGAGACCGATACCCTCGACACTTTCGTCGACAGCTCGTGGTACTTCCTGCGCTTCGCCAGCCAGCCCGGCGACAGGCCGTTCGATCCGGCGAAGATTGCGCAGTGGCTGCCGGTCGAGCAGTACATCGGCGGCATCGAGCACGCGATCCTGCACTTGCTCTATGCTCGTTTCTGGACCCGCGCACTTGCCCGCATCGGCAAGGTCGAGGTGAAGGAGCCCTTCGCCAGCCTGTTCACGCAGGGCATGGTCACGCACGAGACCTACGAGCGCAGGAATCCCGAGAACGGCCAGCCGATCTATTTTGCGCCGGGCGACGTCGAACGCACGGCCGAGGGGGCAACGCTCAAGGCCGATGGCGCGCCGGTCGAGATCGGCCGCGTCATCAAGATGTCGAAGTCCAAGAAGAACGTCGTCGATCCCGACGAGATCGTCGCGACTTACGGCGCCGATGCGATCCGCTGGTTCATGCTGTCCGACAGCCCGCCCGAGCGCGACCTGCCCTGGTCGGAAGCGGGTATCGAGGGCTGCGCGCGCTTCGTGCAGCGCCTGTGGCGTCTGTTCGGCCAGTACGACGCCTCGGCCGAGGGCGAGGACAAGGCGGTCGACCGCAAGGCGCACCAGACTGTCGCCGCCGTGGCCCAGGACATCGAATCGCTCGGCTTCAACAAGGCCGTCGCGCGCATCTACGAACTGACCGGCGTGATCGAGAAGGCAAAGCCATCGGCCAGCCGTTCGGAAGCGATCCGCAAGGTCCTGCTGCTCGTGGCGCCGATGATGCCGCACCTCGCCGAAGAGGCTTTCGCCACCTTCGGTCAGGGCCTTGTGGCTGAGGCCGGCTGGCCCGAAGTCGATCCGGCGCTGCTGGTCGAGGACGAAGTGACCGTCGCGATCCAGGTGAAGGGCAAGCTGCGCGACACCATCACCGTGGCCAAGGGCACGGCGAAGGAAGAACTCGAGGCGCTTGCTCTCGCCAGCGAGAAAGTGCAGCGTGCGCTCGATGGTGCCGAGGTGAGGAAAGTGATCGTCGTGCCCGACCGACTGGTGAACCTCGTCGCGTGAAACGCGCCCTGGCCCTGTTCGGAGCACTGATGCTCGCCGGCTGCGGGTTGCAGCCGATGTACGCCGGTGGCGGCAGCGGCGCCGTGGCGCGCGGCCTGTCCGACATCCAGGTGGCCGCGATAGAAGGGCGCGCGGGCTGGCTCGTGCGCAATGCTCTGGTCGATCAGTTGGGCAAGGGGCAGGCCGGCTCGACGCCGCGCTATCGCCTCGATGTCCGGCTCGATGACAAGCTGGAGGGCTTCGCGCTCTTGTCCGACGACACCGTCGGCCGTGAACGCCGTACGCTGCGGGCCCGCTATCAGCTCGTCGACCTGAACAGCGACGAGATCGTCCTCGACGCCTCCGCCGGTTCGGACGCAGGCATCGACGTGGTCTCCTCGGACTATGCGACGATCGCGGCCGAACAGGCAGCGCTGGAGAACCTCGCCAAGGACGTCGCCAACCGAATTGTCACCAATGTCGCGCTGCGTCTGCGCGGCGATACGAGCCAGTGAAGGCAACGCAGAAAGACTTCGCCGGGATCGCTTCACGCGCGGCTCGCGATGTGCGCGTTGCCTTTTTCTGCGGCCCGGACGAATCCGGCGCGCTGGACGCTGCGCACAAGCTGGTCTCTTTGCTGGCGGATCCGGGCGAGCGGATCGAGTTGCCCGGCGCGGAACTGCGCAGGGACCCGGTGCGCCTGGGTGACGAGGCCCGCTCCAATTCGCTGTTCGGTGGAACCCGCCACATCTGGGTGCGAGCGCAGGGCGACGAGGCCCATGACGCGGTGCGCAACCTGATCGAGGACGATGTCGAGTCCTGCCCGGTCGTGATTGTCGCCACCGGGGCGACCGACAAGTCGCGCACCGCGAAGCTGCTGATCAACCGCGACGATGCCCTCGTGGCGATGTTCTATCCGCCCGATCTCGGCGCCGTGACCGGCGCTGTGCGCACGATGGCCAATGGCGCCGGCCTCAAGATGGGCGGTGAACTGGCCGAGCGCATCGCCCGCGGCGCTGGTCTCGACAGCCGGATTGCCCGCTCCGAAGTGGAGAAGCTGGCACTCTATCTCGATGCTTCGCCGGAGACGCCGCGACCGGTCTCGGCCGCCGATCTCGACGCCGTGGGCGCACAGACCGAGGACGACGATTTCTCGCCCCTGGTCGATACCGTGCTCGGTGGGCGCCGTAACGCAGTTGCAAGCGAACTGAAGCGGATCCGCGAACTTGGGATGAACCCGGTCGGCCTGCTGCTTGCCTTCGAGCGTCGGACGGCGCAGCTGGCCGCGCTGAACGCGAAGCTGGGCCGCGGCGGCGACGTTGCCGGGCTCCTCAAGGCCGAAGCGGGCGCGCGTCGTATCTTCTGGAAAGATCAGCCCGCGCTCAACGAACAATTGCGCATCTGGCGTGGTCCGCGAATCGAACGCCTCACCGCGAAGCTTGTTGCAATGCACCAGTCGTTGCTGGCGAATAGCCAGGATGCGGAACTCCTCCTGGCTGAAGGACTGCTCGAAATAGCCAGAACCGCCTGTCTGACGGTGAAGCAGCGGATATAGGGAACGTTTTGACTTAATCCGCTTTTCCAATTGCACGCCGCGTTTTTAAGCTTCAATATCTTCTGCAGTGCAGCATCGCATCGACCGCAATCGATGCCAGCGATCTGTGAGGAAAGCAGGCATTGTGCAGTTGGATTCGAGGAGTGCGGAACCAATGAATGCGCCGTTCACGACGGGCGAGTTCATTAAAGGGCAGGAATTCGACGAGCTCCTCGTCGCGCCCTCGCTCGTCCGACGCAGACTCCAGTGTTACCTTGCTCTTCTCATCAGCGATGTCGTCGCAGTCTTTCTGGGTTTTGCTGTCGCCGGCCAATTGTACATGGCCACGAAGGGCTTGGAGGACTCCTTCCTCTACGGGTCCCTGATCTTCCCGATTTTCCTGACGATTGCTTTCTACAACGGCGCCTATTCAATCGATGCGCTCCGCTCCGGCTGGTCCGGGATCATGCGGGCAGAGCTGGCATTCGTCATTGCCGTGGCCGTTGTCGTCTTCGTGCAGTTTCTGACAAGTTCGAGCGCCGATTTCTCCCGCGTGACATTCAACGGCGGGGCCATTCTGGCCATGGCGCTGATTGCGTGGCTGCGTCTGCAGATGCGCAGTTTCGTGGCGTGGCGATGCGGTGGCAGCGTTATCAACGAACTGATTATCGACGATGGCGGGCCGCAGGTGCAGATCCGCAATGCCATCCGCATTTCCGCAGCGGCCATGGGCTTGCGCCCCAATCTCAACGACCCGGACGATCTCGATCGTGTCGGTCTGGTCCTGCGCAACATCGATCGGGTTGTCGTCAGCTGTCCGTCCGATCGTCGCCTCGATTGGGCGATGATCCTCAAGGGTGCCAACGTCGAAGGCGAAGTACTGGACGATCAGGTTGCCAGGCTGGGCGCGCAGGGCGCCCGCACGATCGGCAATCACGGTCTGCTGATGGTTTCCGCGGGACCGCTCGGCCTGCGCCAGCGCGCGATCAAGCGCATCTTCGACATGGCCTTCGCCGGCTCGGCGATCCTCGTGCTTTCGCCATTGCTGATCGTTGTCGCATTGGCGATCAAGCTGCAGGACGGTGGCCCGGTCCTGTTCATCCAGAAGCGCATGGGACGCGGCAACTGCTTCTTCAACATGTACAAGTTCCGCAGCATGACGACGGCGCTGTGCGACAGCGACGGCAATGTCTCGGCCTCCAAGGACGACAAGAGGATCACTCCGGTCGGCAAGTTCATCCGTTCGACCAGCCTCGACGAGCTGCCGCAGCTCTTCAACGTCCTGCTCGGCGACATGAGCCTTGTCGGACCCCGCCCGCACGCCACCGGCTCGCTGGCGGGGCAGAAGCTCTTCTGGGAAGTGGACCGCCGTTACTGGCAGCGGCACAGCCTGAAGCCGGGCCTCAGCGGCCTGGCCCAGGTGCGCGGCTTTCGCGGTGCCACCGATCACGAGGGCGACCTCGTGAAGCGCCTGCAGTCCGATCTTGAGTATCTCGAGGGCTGGACCATCGGCCGCGACATCAAGATTCTGTTCCTGACCTTGCGCGTTCTGGTCCACGACCGCGCGTTCTGAGCGCGAAGGACGAAGCCTCGGTCTATCGATCGTTGCCCAGGCGTCAATTGCGCTGAACGATGACGTCAGGGGCCAGTGTGGCCCCGCATCCGTCAGTTTTGCTTGGGAACGCTGAAAGTGCCCGAGACGCGGCCACCCGAAGCCGAGGATACCCCGCTCTTCAGGTCGATGACGAAACGCCCGCCGCGCAGGGTGTCGGAATCGCGCTTGAGCGAGGCATTACCGATCATCGTGATGATGCGCTTGTTGAAGTCGTAGATCGCGGTATCGCCGGTCGCCACTTCGTTGCCGCGGGTGACGGTCACCCCGCCGCTGGCCGTGATCCGCTGCAGCTTGAGCTCATCGGCATTGGTGAAATTGACGATGGTGCGCGCGGCGCGCAGGCGCAGGTCGGTCTGCTTGATATCGACATTGCCGGTCAGCACGACGCGGTTCTGCTTGTCCTGCAGCTCGATGCGGTCGGCGGCATAGTCGACCGGCGCATTGGTATCGTGGCCGGGGAAGACTTGCGCGCCAAGCTGCTGCGTCGCGATCAGGCTGGCGCCGGCCAGCAGCGGCAGGGCGACGGCGACGCGCATTGCGGCACGGGAGGTGAAAGGGCGCGGGCTGCGACGGGTCATTGCGGTATCCTAAGCTTGCCGGGCGTCATGCGCAGCCGGGCATTGCCTTCAAGCGTGACTGTTCGTTCGTTGAAATCGGCCTTCATGGTCTGCGCCGCGAAAGTGCCGGTGGGCACTTTGCCTTCGACGCCGCCCGTGCCGACGGCCTTGCGGTCCTTGACGTCGATGGCGACGTTGTTCGTCACCATGCGATAGCCGTCCGCAGCCGCGAAATTCACCGGCCCGTCAACCTTGATCGTTTCGGTATCGTAATTGTACGCACCGCGTGGCGCGTCGATCTTGGCGGGGCCGTCGTTGAGATTGAGCTGCGCCACCAGGTCCAGCATCTGCACCACCGGCAAGCTCGCGGACTTCTGCACCGCGCTTCCGGCCGTGACGACGAAGGCCCGGCCGCGATCGTCGAGGCCGCGATAGGCCGCATCGGCCACGCGGATGCGTTCCTTTGTCACGGCCACCTTGTTGCGGTCGAGCAGGAAGCTGATCTCGCCGCGCGGCGACAGGGGCATGAGAATCATGATGGCGGCAACCACGCCTATCCCTGCCGGCAGGGCCTTGGCGAGGAAGGCGACAAGCCGGTCATGCGAACCGCCCGGCGCAGCGAAGTGCCGGCGTCGGTTGCGGATCTGGGTGGCCTCGACCGACATGGTCGATCAGGCGGCCTGGTGGCTGAAGATGTCGTGATCCGGCCAGCCGGCCAGGTCGAGCCGGGCGCGTGCCGGCAGGAAATCGAAACAGGCCTGCGCGATCTCAGTCCGCTTCTCGCGGGCGAGGCGCTCGACGAGAATTTCGTGCATGGCGTGCAGATAGCGCACGTCCGATGCCGCATAGTCCTTCTGCGCGTCGCTCAGCTCGGGTGCGCCCCAGTCGCTCGACTGCTGCTGCTTCGATACTTCCTTGCCGAGAAGCTCGCGCACGAGGTCCTTCAGGCCGTGGCGATCTGTGTAAGTGCGCACCAGCTTGCTGGCGATCTTGGTGCAGAACACCGGCGCAGCCATCACGCCCAGGTAATGTTCGATCGCGGCCAGGTCAAAGCGCGCGAAATGGTAAAGCTTGAGGCGCGCCGGATCGGCAAGGACAGCCTTGAGATTAGGCGCATCGAATGTGCTTCCGGGGCCGAAGCGGACGAGATGCTCGTCGCCCTTGCCGTCGGAAATCTGGACCACGCAGAGGCGGTCGCGCGGGGTTATGAGGCCCATCGTCTCGGTATCGACGGCGACGGGGCCCGGGGCGAGGACGCCTTCGGGGAGATCTTCTTCGTGGAGATAGACAGCCATGATCCGAAAATGCTTAGGGACTGGGCCGGTGTTTCGCAATGGGCGCTGTTCGCGAAGGGCGGCTCCCTGGCGCTTTCGGAGGACGAACGGGCATGAATGCAACAGCAAGCGCGCAGTCAGTGCCCCCGGCATGGCAGCCGGTGCTGGGCGAGGTGCTCGAATCGCGCGAATCCAGACAGTTGATCGGCTGGCTGCAGGCTCAGGAAGAAGCCGGCAAGCGAATCTATCCACCGCACGGCCATCGCCTGCGTGCGCTCGAACTGACGCCGCTGGACGCGGTGCGGGTCGTGATTCTCGGTCAGGACCCCTATCACGGCGCGGGCCAGGCGCACGGCCTGGCTTTCTCGGTGCCCGAAGGGGTGCGCGTGCCGCCATCGCTGGCGAATATCTACAAGGAGCTGGCGAGCGACTGCGGCGTCACCGCGCCGGGTCACGGCAACCTGGAGCATTGGGCGCGGCAGGGCGTGCTGCTGCTCAACAATGCGCTGACCGTGGAGGAAGGGCAGGCCGGCTCGCACCAGAAAAAGGGCTGGGAAGCGATCACCGATGCTGCCGTGGCTGCCGTCGCCGCCAAGAGCGAGCCATGCGTGTTCCTGCTCTGGGGCAACCATGCGCAGAAGAAGGCGTCGCGGGTACCGGGACTGGCTTCGAGTCACCATCTCGTGCTGACGGCGCCGCATCCCAGCCCGCTGTCGGCGCATTCCGGGTTCTTCGGCTGCAGCCACTTCAGCCGCGCCAATGCCTTCCTTGCCGAGAACGGGCGCGGGACGATCGACTGGTAAGGACAGGAGCGCCGCGCTCAATTCCATTCCGGGCTGCCCTCCGCTCGGCCTGAGTGGCGGTTTGCGGATTCCTTCGACAGGCTCAGAATGAGCACGCGCGGCTCTCTATGGAGATTTCCGGGTGAGGTCAGCGCGAATCGCGGCGAACGGCCCTCGTGCCAACGGAAAAGGGGCGCGCCTCGCGGCACGCCCCTTTCGTGATTTCGGCCCGGTCCGGCTCAGCGCGGCAGTTCGCTCGCGCCCATGAGCATTTCGTCGACCGAGCGGGCGCACTGGCGGCCTTCGCGGATCGCCCAGACCACCAGCGACTGGCCACGGCGCATGTCGCCGCAGGAGAAGATCTTCTCGTCGTTTGTCTGGTACTTCTCGGTGTCGGCCTTGACGTTGCCGCGCGGGTCGAGCTCGACGGCGGCCTGGTCCAGCATGCCGGCCTTGCGGGGGCCGGTGAAGCCCATGGCCAGCAGGATGAGGTCGGCCTGGAGCGTGAACTCGCTGCCCGCGACCTCGTGCATCTTGCCGTCCTTCCACTCGACGCGGACGCATTCGAGCGCCTTGACGTCGTTGTCGCCGATGACGCGCTTGGTCAGCACGGCCCAGTCGCGCTCGCAACCTTCCTCATGGCTCGAGGAGGTGCGCAGCTTGAGCGGCCAGTTCGGCCAGCTCATGGCCTTGTCCTCGTGGACCGGCGGCTTGGGCATGATCTCGAGCTGGGTGACCGAAAGGGCGCCCTGGCGGTTCGAGGTGCCGACGCAGTCGGAGCCGGTGTCGCCGCCGCCGATGACGATGACGTGCTTGCCGGTCGCGGTCAGCGAGCCGCGCGGCGCGGCGCGCAGTTCATCGTCGCCGGCATTGCGCTTGTTCTGCTGGGTCAGGAATTCCATCGCCAGGCGCACGCTCGGCAGTTCCGAACCCGGAATGTCGAGACGGCGCGCTTCCTCGGCGCCGCCCGCGAAAACGACGGCGTCGTAGTTTTCCTTGAGCGAGTTTACCGAGACCGAGACACCCACCTCGACGGAAGTCTTGAACTCAACGCCTTCGGCTTCCATCTGCGCCGCGCGGCGATTGATGAGGTGCTTCTCCATCTTGAAGTCGGGGATGCCGTAACGCATCAGCCCGCCGACGCGGTCGTTCTTCTCGAACACGGTGACCGAGTGGCCGGCGCGGGCAAGCTGCTGCGCGCAGGCCATGCCCGCTGGACCCGAACCGACGACGGCGACCGACTTGCCGGTGCGCTTCGCCGGGATTTTCGGTGTGATCCAGCCTTCGGCCCAGCCCTTGTCGACGATCGCGCATTCGATCGACTTGATGGTGACCGGCTGGTCGACGATGTTCAGCGTGCATGCCGCCTCGCACGGAGCGGGGCAGATGCGGCCGGTGAATTCCGGAAAGTTGTTGGTCGAGTGGAGGACTTCCAGCGCATTGCGGTAGTCGTCCTCGTAGACCAGGTGGTTCCAGTCCGGGATGATGTTGTTGACGGGGCAACCCGTATGGCAGTGCGGGATGCCGCAGTTCATGCAGCGCGACGCTTGTGCCTTGAGGGTTTCCGCCGGAAGCGGAATGACGAATTCCTTGTAGTTCTTCAGTCGCTCCGAAGCATCGCCGTAAGTGCGATCCTGACGGTCGAGCTCGAGGAAGCCGGTTTCCTTACCCATTTTTGCAATATCCTCGTGAATTATTCCGCGGCAACCGAAGCGGCTTCCTGCCGCTCGGCCTCGAGTTGCTTGAGCGCGCGTGCATAGTCGCGCGGCATCACCTTGACGAACTTGCCAAGCGTGTTGGCCCAGTCGTCGAGCAGCGCACGGGCCCGCTTCGAGCCGGTGTGCAGGTGGTGACGTTCAAGCAGGACACGGATGCGTTCGGCATCGTGGCGCAGCATGTCGCCCATGCCGAGATCGTTGACGCCGTTGGTGCGCTGCTGCGGACGGCCGGTGCTTTCTTCCTCGTCGGCTTCCGGAGAGATCTTCTCCAGGTCGACCATGGCCGTGTTGCACAGCTTGTCGAACATGTCGTCCTCGTCGAAGACGTAGGCGATGCCACCCGACATGCCTGCCGCGAAGTTGCGGCCGGTCTTGCCGAGGACCATCACGACGCCGCCGGTCATGTACTCGCAGCCATGGTCGCCGCAGCCTTCGACGACCGCGATCGCGCCCGAGTTGCGGACCGCGAAGCGCTCGCCGCCCACGCCATTGAAGAATGCCTCGCCGGAGATCGCGCCGTAAAGCACGGTGTTGCCGACGATGATGTTGTTCAGCGGGTCGCGATCGACGTGGGTGGGCTGGCGCACGATCACGCGGCCGCCCGACAGGCCCTTGCCGACGTAGTCGTTGGCATCGCCGGTCAGGTCGAGCGTGACGCCGTGGGCAAGCCAGGCCCCGAAGCTCTGGCCGGCAACGCCGGTGAGCTTCACGTTGATCGTGTTGTCGGGCAGGCCTTCATGGCCGTAGCGCTTGGCCACTTCGCCCGAGAGCATCGCGCCGACCGTGCGGTTGACGTTGATGATCGGCTTTTCGATGCGCACGGCTTCGCGCTTCTCGAGCGCATCGGCCGACGCTTCGATGAGGGCGTTGTCCAGCGCGTTCTCGAGACCGTGGTCCTGCGTTTCGCTCCAGTTGAGCGAGGGGCTGTCGCCCAGCGGGGCCTGGTAGAGGATGCGGCTGAGGTCGACGCCCTTGGCCTTCCAGTGCGAGATCGCCTTCTTCATGTTGAGCCTGTCGACGCGGCCGACCATCTCGGCAACCGTGCGGAAGCCCAGTTCGGCCATGATCGCGCGCAGCTCTTCGGCGACGAAGAAGAAGTAGTTGACCACATGCTCGGGCTGACCGGTGAAGCGGGCGCGCAGGACGGGGTCCTGGGTGGCGACGCCGACCGGGCAGGTGTTGAGGTGGCACTTGCGCATCATGATGCAGCCGGCCGCGATCAGCGGCGCGGTGGCGAAGCCGAACTCGTCGGCGCCGAGCAGGGCGGCGACGGCTACGTCACGGCCGGTGCGCAGGCCGCCGTCGGCCTGCACCGCAATGCGGCTGCGCAGGTTGTTGAGCAGCAGGGTCTGCTGGGTTTCGGCAAGGCCGATTTCCCAAGGCGAACCCGCATGGGTGAGAGACGTCAGCGGCGAAGCGCCGGTGCCGCCCTCGTAGCCCGAGATCGTCACGTGGTCCGCGCGCGCCTTGGACACGCCCGCGGCGACCGTGCCGACGCCCACTTCGGACACCAGCTTGACCGAAACGCGCGAGGTCGGGTTCACGTTCTTGAGATCGTGAATGAGCTGCGCGAGGTCTTCGATCGAGTAGATGTCGTGGTGCGGCGGCGGCGAGATGAGGCCGACGCCCGGGGTCGAGTGACGGGTCTTGCCGATGACCTTGTCGACCTTGTGGCCGGGCAGCTGGCCACCCTCGCCGGGCTTGGCGCCCTGGGCCATCTTGATCTGGATGTCGTCGGCGTTGACGAGATACTCGGTGGTGACGCCGAAGCGGCCCGATGCGACCTGCTTGATCGACGAACGCATGGTGTCGCCGTTGGGCAGGGGCTTGAAGCGCTTGGGATCTTCGCCGCCTTCACCGGTGTTCGACTTGGCGCCGATGCGGTTCATGGCGAGCGCCAGCGTGGTGTGCGCCTCCCACGAGATCGAGCCGTAGCTCATCGCGCCGGTGGCGAAACGCTTGACGATCTCGCTGGCCGGTTCGACCTCGTCGATCGAGATCGGGGTTTCGGCGGGCACGAACTCCATCAGGCCGCGGATGGTGAGCATCCGGGTCGACTGGTCGTTGATGCTCTGCGCGAATTCCTTGTACTTTTCGGGCACGTTGCCGCGCACGGCATGCTGGAGCGAGCCGATGTTGGTCGAGGTCCAGGCGTGTTCCTCGCCGCGGATGCGCGAACCGTAGATGCCGCCGACGTCGAGCATGTTGGCGTAGATCGGGTTTTCGCCGAAGGCCGCGGCGTGACGGCGCACCGCCTCTTCCGCGATTTCGAGCAGGCCCGCGCCCTCGATGGTGGTGGCAGTGCCGGTGAAGTACTTCTCGACGAATTCGGTCGACAGGCCGACGGCGTCGAAGATCTGCGCGCCGCAGTACGACTGGTAGGTCGAAATGCCCATCTTGGACATGACCTTGCGGATGCCCTTGCCGATGGCCTTGATGTAGTTCTTGCGTGCGTCCTCGGCGGAAACCGGCAGGTTCTTGCGAACGCGGATGTCCTCGATCGTCTCGAACGCGACGTAGGGGTTGATCGCCTCGGCACCGTAGCCGGCCAGGACGCAGAAGTGGTGCACTTCGCGCGCTTCACCGGTCTCGACGACCAGGCCGGTCTGCATGCGCAGGCCCTGGCGGACGAGGTGATGGTGCACGGCAGCCGTCGCCAGCAGGGCCGGCATCGGAATGCGATCGGGGCCCTGGGCGCGGTCGGACAGGATCAGGATGTTCTTGTCCGCCAGCACGGCTTCGGTGGCGGCCCAGCACATTTCCTTGATCGCCATTTCGAGACCTTCGGCGCCGGTTTCGGCATCCCAGGTCATGTCGATGGTGGCGGTGCGGAAGGCGCCGTCCAGCGCGGCCTCGACCGAGCGGATCTTGGCGATGTCCACGTCGGTGAGGATCGGCTGGCTGACTTCCAGGCGCTTGTGCGTGCCGGCGTCATGACCAAGCAGGTTCGGGCGCGGGCCGATCATGGAGACCAGGCTCATCACCAGTTCCTCGCGGATCGGGTCGATCGGCGGGTTGGTGACCTGCGCGAAGTTCTGCTTGAAGTAGTCGTAGAGCAGGCGCGACTTGTTCGACAGCACCGGAATCGGCGTGTCGGTGCCCATCGAACCGATCGGATCGTCGGCATTGATGGCCATCGGCTCGAGGAAGCGGCTGGTGTCTTCCTGGGTGTAGCCGAAGGACTGCTGGCGATCGAGCAGCGTGGTGTTCGGGGCCGGCAGCGGGTCCAGCTCTTCCTCGATCACGTCGAGGTCCTTGAGCATGTACTGCGCCTGGTCGAGCCACTTCTGGTAAGGCTCTTCGTTGGCCAGCTGGGTCTTGATCTCCTCGTCCTCGATGATGCGGCCCTCTTCGAAGTCGATGAGGAGCATCTTGCCGGGCTGGAGACGCCACTTGCGCACGATGTTGTCTTCCTTGATCGGAAGAACGCCGCTTTCCGAGGCCATGACGCACAGGTCGTCGTCGGTGACCAGGAAGCGCGCCGGGCGCAGGCCGTTACGGTCGAGCGTGGCGCCGATCTGGCGGCCATCGGTGAAAGCGACGGCGGCGGGGCCGTCCCAGGGCTCCATCAGCGCGGCGTGATATTCGTAGAACGCGCGGCGTTCGCCGTCCATCAGCGGGTTGCCGGCCCATGCCTCGGGGATGAGCATCATCATCGCGTGGCTGAGCGAGTAACCGCCGGCGAGCAGCAGTTCGAAGGCGTTGTCGAGGCAGGCGGTGTCCGACTGGCCGTGCGGGATCAGCGGCCACATCTTGTCGAGGTCGGCGCCGAGCAGCTCGGATTCCATGGTGCGGCGGCGCGCGTTCATCCAGTTCACGTTGCCGCGAACCGTGTTGATCTCGCCGTTGTGCGCCATGAAGCGGAACGGGTGTGCCAGCTTCCAGCTCGGGAAGGTGTTGGTCGAGAAGCGCTGGTGCACGAGGCCGAGCGCGGAGACGAAGTCCGGATCGCGCAGGTCGTCGTAGAACGAGCCGACCTGGGTGGCGAGCAGCAGGCCCTTGTAGACGATCGTGCGGCTCGAGAAGCTCGGCATGTAGAGCTCGGTCAGGCCGGGCAGGTCATGCTTTTCGGCGAGGGCCGCGAGCGGGTTCTGGGTCTGCTTGCGGATCGCGAGGAGCTTGCGTTCGAAGGCGTCCTGGTCGGCGCAGTTCTCGCCGCGGCCGACAAAGCACTGGCGGATCACCGGCATCGATTCGATGACCGTCTTGCCGAGGCCGTCCAGAGCGACCGGAACGTCGCGCCAGCCGATGAGGGTCTGGCCTTCCTTCTTGATGAACTTCTCGAAGGTGGAGACGACGAAATCGCGCGAGGCCTCGTCCTGCGGGAGGAAGCACATGGCAACGGCATAGTCGCCGGCTCCGGGCAGTTCGACGCCCGCACCCGTGGCCCACTTGCGGAACATCTGGTCGGGCAGCTGGGTCAGAATGCCCGCGCCGTCGCCCAGGAGCGGATCCGCGCCCACCGCGCCGCGGTGGTCGATGTTTTTCAGGATTTCAAGCGCCTGGGTAATGATTGCGTGGCTTTTCTGTCCTTTAATATGGGCGACGAAGCCCACACCGCAGGAGTCGTGTTCGTTGCGCGCATCGTAAAGGCCCTGGGGCTTAGGAAATCCCATCGATATTAATCCATCCTGTCATTTTGCCGGGGCCTGCACAGCCGCGCACGACCAGCGCACGCGAATCGCGCACTATCCAGCACGCGGCATAGTGACCCCACGATCCCCATGACGATTGAACGCCGGTTTTGCAACCGCGAAGGCACATTTCGGCGCAGTAATGGTGCCGACTATGCTGGAAAAAGGGGCATTTTATTATCGAAACCCCGCTCCGGCAGGACCGGAACGGGGCTCGGGGTTTCAGTGATTCGCCGTTGCAGCGCGGGTCTGCAGGGCCCGATTCCCGTCAGATCGCGCTGGCGATAGAGTGTCTGCGCCCGGTCAGGCGGCGCCGCTCATGCGCTGCAGGGTGGCCAGGGCCTCGCGCAGGGCGCGTTCGGTCTGGTCCGTGTCCTGCCGTCCGGGGGCGTCGAACGGGCGACGGGCCTGGAACTCGCTGGGCATGGGCGGCTGCTCCTCTGCTTCGGGAGCCTGCGTGCCATCGAAGCGCCGTGCCGCCTGTGCCTGTGCGGGTTCGTCACCGGGGAAGACGACCATCGGCTGGATGCCGTCGTCGGTTTCCGGCTCGTCGATGCGCACGAAAGGCTGGCGCGGTGCTGCGCGAGAGATGTTGAGAAGCGACGAATAGCCCTCCTCGATCGCATCTTCCTCGTCCTCCGGCTCATCCTCGGCCCCGGCGTAATCAGCGTATTGTGCTTCCGCATGATCCTCGGCGAACTCGCCGTCGGCCTCATCGTCGTAGTGCATGACCGGCGCGGAAGGCGCGGCGGGCTTGGTCTTGAGCAGTTCGCCGATGTGGCGCGGCGGAATGTATCCGGGAAGGGCCTCGTCCTCGTCGAAGGAGTCCATCCCCACGGGGCGGAGTGCTGCCGGGACCTGCTGCGCTGCAACAGGCTCTTCGTCCCAGGTCCGGGCGAGAGCTTCGAGTTCTTCTTCGAGTTCAGCGGCCGGTTCGGCGTCCTCGAGGGGTTGCGCCAGCTCGGCAAGGGATGTTTCGATCTCGGCTTCCGGGACTTCGAAGCCTGTGTGATCGACCTGCTCCCAGTCGACGAGATCGGCAGCTTCCTCGCTCGCCTCTGCAGCGACGTCGAATTCAGCTTCGTCGAAATCGACGTCTTCGGATTCGCTCGCTTCGGATCCTGCCGTCTCGATCCCGGCCTCGACGACGCAGTCGTCTGCCAGTTCTAGCGGTGCGGCTTCGGGTTCTTCATGCTCGGCGGGCAGGGTCTCGCTGAACGTGACGGTCTCGACCGGAGCCGGCTGGATTTGCGGGCGCTCGAACTGGAGCGGCTTGAAGGCCAGTGGGGTTACGGTAGCCGCTTGCGTTGCGGCAGGTGCAAAAGTCTCTCGCGCTTCGACGAGGTCGGCCGCGTTTTGCGCTGCGATCTCCTCGCGGCGCTTGGCCATGGCAAGGGCCAGGCGTTCCAGCAGTTCGACGTGCGAAAGCGAATCGAGATCGGCGGAGGCGATTCGGTCCGCTGCGCTGTGTCCGCCCGGGGACGGCGCGCGGTCGGTCGGAGCCTCGGACACTTCGACCCGCTCGTCTTCTTCGTGCGCTTCGGGCTGCTTTTCGAGGGAATCGATGATCGCCTTGGTCAGCACTGCAAAAGGCGTCGAGCGGTCGTAGGGCGCCTGATAAAACGGAGCCTGGGCGCCGGGTGCCTGATCCGCGTCGATGCCCGGTTCGGCATCGAGATCGGCGATCGAGAGGATCGCGCGGTCTTCGCGGCGCACTTGCTGTTCGACCGGTGCAGCCGGCCTGCCGGAAAGATCGCGCGAATAGCTCTCGAACAGGTGGTTGCTGACGGAGGCCTTGGCCGCGAACGGCGCTTCTTCGTCCTCGATGACCTCGAATTCGGCGGTCTCGATATCTGCTGCTTCGGCCTCAAGGGCGTCGGCCTCATGGGCTTCGACGTCGAACGCGTCGACCTCCTCGGAACCTACGAGTTCGGCGTCTTCGACCTCGGTTTCATCCGATTCGAATGCGGTCGGCGCGAAGGAAGCGGCCTGAGTTCCGGCTTCGACCTCGTCCTGGAATTCTTCCAGCTCGAGGTCGGCGGCTTCGGCGATATCCGCATGGGCCGTATCGCGCACTTCCCCGGCCTCGACCGGTGCGGGTGCAGCTTCAGCCTGCGCAGGCATCTCGTTGGCGACGAATGCGGGGGTGGTAAGCTCTGCCGCCGGATTCATGCGGCGGCGCGAAGTGACTGCGCCTGCAGCGGGACGGGCGATACGGCGGGCGACCATGGCACCGACGATGCCGCCAAGCCCGGTCATGGCCAGCGCGATCAGGATGCGCGCGGTTGCGCCGAGCGGCGGGGCCGCCATGGGGACCAGCGAATCGATGTGCGTGGCCGTGACCAGTTGTTCGACAATGGCCGGCTTGATGGCGATGCCGGCCAGACCGAAGAGGGCGCCGAACCAGAGGGCCACGATGGCCGGAAACAGCGGGTGGCGGCTGATCGGCTGCTTTCCTCCGGCTTTCCTGCGTGTGTCTTGGGCCACGTTTTCCATCCCGTTCTCAAATTGCGCGAGGCAGTGTCATGCAGCGACAGTGCCCCTGTTTTCAGGCTTCAGGAGTGCCAGCATTTGGTAAACGTCTTGATAACGAGCCGCGTTCACGGCCCAATCGTGCCGGGATTCGACATGGTCGCGGCCGGCCTTACGGTAGGCAGGCCAGTGCGCGCGATCCTCCAGCAATCCGGCAAGCGCGTTCGCGCATGCCAACGGATCGTCCGGCGTGAACAGGGTTCCCGTGCGGCCATGCGTGACCAGTTCGCGGTGCCCGCCGACATCGCTGGCGGCGACCAGCTTGCCCTGCGCCATCGCTTCGAGCGGCTTGAGCGGGGTGACGAGATCGGTCAGCCGACTGCGCTTGCGCGGGTAAGCCATGATGTCGGCAAGAGCGTAATAGCGTTCGACCTCGTGGTGCGGGACCCGGCCGACGAAGCGAATTGCCTCTGCGGCGGGCGATGCTGCGGCCTGCGCGCGCAAGGCTGCCTCGCAGGGGCCGCCGCCGACCAGCAGCAGGCGCGCGTCGCTTCGCCGCTGGGCGAGATGGGCCATGGCCTCGATCAGCACGTCGATGCCCTCGTAGTAATAGAAGCTGCCGATGAACCCGATCACCGGGCAGGGCGCGCCGCCGACCTCGAAACCCAGGCTGCGGGCCAGTTCGGGGTCGCGGCTTGCGGGCTCGCCGAAGAGGGTGAGATCGACGCCATTGGGCATGACGGTGATTCGCTCCGGCGCGGTGCCGCGCCCGACAAGATCGGCCTTGAGGCCTTCGCAGATCGTCACCACGGCATCGGCGCGCGAGACGACGTGGCTCTCTAGCTTGCGGGTCAGCCGGTACTTGAGCGAGCCTTCGCTGCCGGTGCCGTTGCCGACCGCGGCGTCTTCCCAGAACGCGCGAATTTCGTAGACCAGCGGAATGCCGTGGCGGCGGGCGACGCGCAGGGCTGCCTGGCCGCACAGCGCCGGGGAATGGGCATGGATGACGTCGGGCCGCCATTCGCGCACGACCTTTTCGATGCCTTTCGCGAAGAGCGCAATCTCGCGCCATTCGCGCAGGCCGGCAGGGCCGCTTGCCGCACCGGCCGTGCGATGGAAGAGCAGGCCGTCGGCTTCTTCGGCGATGGGCCCTTCGGCCGTGTGCCGCAGTCCGGTCACGCCGCGCACTTCGTAGCCCATCGCGGCCTGCGCCTTGAGGATCGCCCGGGTGCGGAAGGTGTAGCCGCTTTGCATGGGCAGCGAATGGTCGAGGACGTGGAGGATGCGTGTCATGACCTGCAAATCCCTAGCTTGTAAGGCTTAACGCGCCGTCAACCCGCGGCTGGTATCGCCCATGGCATGGTCGATATCTTCGCCCTTGCCCTGTCTCACGGACTGCTCGCGCTTGCCGCGCTGCGCCTGCTGGCACGCGTCGATCTCGACGAAGAGGGGCGCGGGGATGCAGGGGGCGGGCGCAAGGCCCGGCCCGCGCAAAGGCGCAAGATGCGTGTGCCGACGCAGGGCGAAGGCGCACAGCCGGATGCTTGACCTTGGCCTGACGGCATTCCTCGCCTGCTTCCTGGTCATGGGCTTCAAGCGTCCGTTCCTGTGGGTGCTTTGCTATCTCTACGTCGACATCGTTTCGCCGCAGGTCATTTCCTGGGGCATCCTCTCAAGCGTCCCGGTCTCGCTGATTACCTTCGCTGCGGCTTTCGGCGGATGGTTGCTGCTCGACGACAAGCGCGATTCGCGCTTCACCTTCCGCCAGGCGCTGCTGGCCATGCTGCTGGCATACTGTGCGATGACAACGCTGACTGCCGACTATCCGGCAGAAGCGCTGGAGAAATGGGCCTGGGTGTGGAAGGCGCTGGTCTTTGCGATCTTCCTGCCGCTTACCTTGCGCACCCGTTTGCGGATCGAGGCGGTCGCACTGGTCATGGTCCTGGCGGCCAGTGCCCTGATCATCGACGGCGGCATCAAGACGGTGATGGGCGGCGGCGGTTACGGCACGCTGCGGATCTTCGTCGACAACAATTCGGGCCTGTTCGAAGGCTCGATCCTGTCCTGCGTGGCGATCTCGATCATCCCCGTGATCATCTGGCTGGCCCGCCACGGCACGATCTTCCCTTCGGACTGGCGGGTCTGGACCTTCACTTGCGCCCTTATCTTCGCCTGCGCGCTGATCCCGGTCGGCACCCAGGCGCGCACCGGCCTGATGTGCCTTGGCGTGCTCTGCGCGCTCTCCTTGCGCACTGCGAAGCACCGGGTGCTGATCGCAGGCGGCATGGCCTTCGCGCTGTTCGCCGCCGTGCCGTTCCTGCCGCAATCCTTCCTCGCGCGCATGAGCACGATCGAGAACCACCAGTCCGACCAGTCTGCCAGCACTCGCCTCGGCGTGTGGAAGTGGACCTGGGGCTATGCCAGGGAGCACCCCTTGGGCGGCGGCTTCGAGGTCTACCTGTCGAGCGAGGTCGAATACGACACCGTCGTCCGCGAATCGGACGGCAGCAATGTCGTGGTCGAGCGGCAGAAGGTGGTCGAGAAGGGCCGCGCCTTCCATTCCAGCTATTTCGAGATGCTGGGCGAGCAGGGCTTCCCGGGTCTGTTCCTGTGGCTGCTGATCCAGGGCCTGGGCATTCTCCAGATGGAAATGATCCGGCGGCGCTGGAAAGGACGTACCGGGCCGGACGAGGCCTGGGTGGCGCCGCTCGCCAACGCTTTGCAGCTCGCGCATGTGGTCTACATGATTGGATCGCTGTTCGTGGGCATCGCCTTCCAGCCCTTCATCCTCATGCTGGTCGGGCTGCAATGCGGTTTCTGGAGTTACCTCAGGCGCATTGGCCATCCGGCGAAGGCCGGGCAGGGCGAATCGCGCCGCAAGGTCCCGCGCAGGATGCAACCGGCCTGAGCGATTCCTAACCCTTTTGAGGAATTCCAAAGGGGGTAATGGGGAGCGTTTGCGACAAATCGCGTGATTTCAGAAGGAATCCCGATTTTGCATTAACGGCAAATTTACCTTTAACCTTCATTGCTCATATGGTTAATTCACGGCAATGTCCGTTTATGCAGGGTTAGCGTAAGCGGACTATGGGGAAAAAGGGGGTTACCTCATGCGAGTGCTGTTGATCGAGGACGAACCGACCACGGCCCGGGCCATCGAGCTCATGCTGTCGGCGGAAGGTTTCAATGTTTACTCGACGGATCTCGGCGAAGAAGGCCTCGATCTGGGCAAGCTCTACGATTACGACATCATTCTTCTGGACCTGAACCTGCCTGACATGCACGGCTACGACGTCCTCAAGAAGCTGCGCGTCGCCAAGGTGCAGACGCCGGTCCTGATCCTTTCCGGCATTTCCGAGATGGACTCCAAGGTCCGCTCGTTCGGCTTCGGCGCGGACGACTATGTGACCAAGCCGTTCCACCGCGAAGAGCTGATCGCCCGCATCCACGCGGTCGTGCGCCGCTCTAAGGGCCATTCGCAGTCGGTCATCCGTACCGGCAAGCTGATCGTCAATCTCGACGCCAAGACGGTCGAGGTCGATGGCGCCCGCGTGCACCTGACCGGCAAGGAATACGCGATGCTCGAGCTGCTTTCGCTGCGCAAGGGCACGACGCTGACCAAGGAAATGTTCCTCAACCACCTTTATGGCGGCATGGACGAGCCCGAGCTGAAGATCATCGACGTCTTCATCTGCAAGCTGCGCAAGAAGCTCAGCCACGCCTGCGGCGGTGCCAATTACATCGAGACGGTTTGGGGCCGCGGCTACGTGCTGCGCGACCCGGACGAGCAGGCTGCAGCGGCCTGATCCCAGCGTTTCGCTTCATGATGAATCGAGCGGCCTGCCCCCCGGGGTGGGCCGTTTGCGTATGCGCCGGGTAAGGATGGCCCGGTCCGGGCGTGCGAATTGGACCTTTGGCATTGTAAGATTGTGGGCAATGAAGGGACCATCGCAACCCGCCGCAGTCGAGAGCCGATCGTCTTGAAACCCGTTCCGCGTTCGCCCTGGATCACGCTGCATCGCTACCTTGGCCTTGTGGCCATTCCGCTCCTGCTGCTTGCTGCGGTGACCGGCTGCGTGCTCAGCTTCATGAGGCCCATCGACGCCTGGATCAACGCAGACCTTTTCGCGCAGCCGCTCGCCGCCGCCGCGGGGAAGCCCGCGCCGGACGTGGCTCCACTGGTCGATCGCTTCGCAGCCCGCCACCCGGAATGGGTCGTGCGCGGCTTTCCCCTCGCAGTAGCGGAGACGCGGCGGATCGTGGTCGATGTCGATCGCGCCGCGGGCCTCTCCGGACCGCCGGTGGATCAGGTCTTCCTAGATCGCTTCAGCGCAGAGCCCGCTGGGACCCGGTTCTCGAAAGCCGCTTGGAACAAGCGCGGGGCGATGGAACTGGTCCTGGAACTGCACGCCCATCTCCTGGCCGGCACCTGGGGGCGCTGGATAATGGGAACGGTTGCGGTACTCTGGCTGATCGGGCACGGCATCGGCTTCTACCTGACTTTCCCGCTCAAGCGCCCGTTCTGGAAGGGCTGGAAGCGTAGCTGGAAAGTCAGCTTCCGTTCGATGTTCGCCAAGTTCATGCTCGATTGGCACAAGGCCAGCGCACTCTGGCTCTTCGTCCCGTTGACCGCTCTCGCGCTGACCTCGGTCGCGCTCAATTTCTTCGAAGAAGCCTATGCGCCGATGATCGAGGCAGCTTTCGGCGACGACGATCATGTCGCCCCCGCAGGTGAGGCGAAAGACGCGCCGCTCGACTTTGCCGGGGCCGTTGCTGCCGCGCGCGCCCATGCAGTGCGCGAAGGGATCGACTGGCAGCCCGCCAGTGTCCTCGCAAATCCGGACGAGGGCACGATCGGCGTGACGATGACCGACGACGGCACCGTCAATTACCATCGCCTCGGCCCGATCTACTATTACTTCGACCGCGCCAGCCATGCCGTGGTCGAGACTTACGACCCCTATCACGGCAACCGTTCGCTCGCGGGCTATCGCCTGCTCTACCCGCTGCACAGCGGCCGGGTGGGCGGCAATGTCACGATCCTGCTGATCTTCCTTTCCGGACTGGCGACAGCCGGGCTTTGCGTGACCGGGGTCTATGTCTGGTGGAAGAAGCGCAAGTCGCGTGTCGCTGCCCGGCGGGCTGCGGCCCTGCGCCGCGGCTGACTCGGGGCGATTCCGCTCAGACCAGCAGCGCTAGGATCGAGAGCAGCGCCGCCGTCGTTGCCGCGTTGAGGGCCATGCCGAGGCTGGCCATCGCGCCTGCGGTCGAATCGACCTGGAAGGCCCGCGCCGCGCCGATGCCATGGGCTGCAACGCCGACGGCAAATCCGCGCGCGCGGTAATCGCGGACATTGAGCAGGTTGAGCAGCGGCGTGGCGAACATCGCGCCGATCACGCCCGCGAACAGCACGATCACGGCGGCCAGCGCCGGAACGCCACCCAGTTGCCCGGCTATCGCCATCGCAACCGGCGTGGTCGTCGCGCGCGGGGCGATCGAGGCCAGGATCTCGTTCGGCGCGCCGAAAAGGGAGAGGACCCCCACGGCGCTGACGATGGAAGTGATCGCGCCCGCGCCGAGGGCAAGGGCGATCGGCACGGCCAGCCGGCGGATGCGCGCGCGCTGCGTCCAAATCGGAACTGCGAGGCCGACGACCGCGGGACCGAGCAGGAAGCTGATCGGGAAAGTCGCCTGCTGGTAGGTCTCGTATGGTGTCCCGGTCCACGTCAGCAGTCCGATCAGCACCGGTGTCGACCACAGCACCGGATGCAGCAGCGGGTGCCGGTCGGACCGCTTCGAGACCGTGTCTGCCACTTCGAACACGCCGAGCGTCACGGCGAGCCAGAACAGCGACGTCGTCATCAAGTCGGTCATGCGGCGGTGTCCGCTTCGGTGTCGACCGGCCCGAAACGGCGCAGGGCCCAGCGAAAAACAAGCGCCGTGACCGCCATGGTCAGGAAAGTCGAGATAGCCGTCGCCACGACAAGGCCGACCCCGTCCGCCTTCAGCACATCGCCTTCGTCGATCAGCCCGACCGCGGCGGGAACGAACATGACGGCAAGGTGCGCGGTGAGCCAGCCCGTCACCACCGCCAGCGTCGGACGCTCGCGCGGGACGAGGGCGAGCCATGCGAAGAGCAGGATCATGCCCATTACCGAGCCGGGCAGGGCGAGTCCGGTCAGGCGGTGGACGATCTCGCCAAGAAGCTGGCAGGCGATCAGCAGGAATATCGTGCGCAACATGGCTGGCGGCAGTCCTTCGCGGTTTTCGACCTAGAACAGCGCATTGCGCCGCGTTGCAATGGCCTTTTTGGATACTGCCGAAGTCGCATGTGCAAATGGCGCGATGATCGCCTCCATTGACCGCGGCGCTCTTGCCTGCCAGTGGCGCGCGCCATGACGGCTTACAAATCCGGCGATCCCACGACTCTCAACCGCCTCTATGGCCGCGCCAAGGGCAAGCCCCTGCGCGCCGGTCAACAGGCCCTGGTCGATAACCTGCTGCCGCAGATTGCAGTTCCCGACGAAGGGCCGGTCACCGCCCAGAGCCTGTTCGGGGAAGACTGCCCGCTCCATTTCGAGATCGGCTTCGGTGGCGGCGAGCACATGGCGAATCGCGCCGAGATGCTGCCGAACCACGGTTTCATCGGTGCCGAACCGTTTCTGAACGGCGTCGCCCAGGCGCTTCTGCACGTCAGCGGCGACAACGGTGCGCACCCGCCGATCGCGAACGTGCGTATCCATCATGGCGATGCACTGGAGGTACTCTCGCGCATTCCCGACGGGACGCTGTCCTTCCTTTACCTGCTGCATCCCGATCCCTGGCCCAAGGCCCGCCACGCAAAGCGCCGGATGATGAATGACGGCCCGGTCGATATGTTCGCGGCCAAGCTCAAGCCGGGCGGCGAGTTCCGCTTCGGCACCGATCATGCCGTTTACCTGCGCCATGCCCTGATGGTCATGCAGCGCCATACCGGGCAATTCGAATGGCTTTGCGACAAGCCCGGCGATTTCCAGAAGCGCCCCGGCGGGTGGCCCGAAACCCGCTACGAGACCAAGGCCCGCAACGTTTACGGTCACGAAGTCTGGTACTTCCGCTACCGCCGCAAGTAGGCAGTCCGGCCACCTCACGGCAAGGCACCGCACGAAAAAGGCCCCGAAGGCAATCGCCATCGGGGTCTTTTTTCCGTTCGGCCGAAGCCGACAGCGTCAGCCGACGATGCCGGCCGCCGCCAGCACGGCCGAAGTCAGGACGTCCGGAGCGATGGCGGTCATCGGCACGATCTGGACTGGCAGTTCCATGCCCAGCAGCATCGGGCCCACTGCGGTCGCCCCGCCGATCTCGCGCAGCAGCTTGGCCGAGATGTTGGCCGACTGCAGGCCCGGCATGACCAGCACGTTCGCCGGCGCGGTGAGGCGGCAGAACGGATAGAGGGCCATGATCTTCGGATTGAGCGCGGCATCGGGCGCCATGTCGCCGTCGTACTCGAAGCCGGGCTGTTCCTGGTCGAGGATGTGCACCGCGTCGCGGATCGTGTCGAGCCAGCGGCCCGCGGGATTGCCGAAGGTCGAGTAGCTGAGGAAGGCGACGCGCGGCTCGTGGCCCAGGCGCCGGGCGACCGCCGCGGTTTCCTTGGCGATGACGGCCAGTTCTTCGGCGTTCGGGCGCTCGTTGATGGTCGTGTCGGCCAGGAACAGCGTCTGGTTCTTGCCGACCATCATGTGGATGCCGAAGGGCAGCTTGTCCTCGGCTGTGTCGAGCACGCGGCGCACGTCCTTCATCGACTGGGCGAAGGGCCGGGTCATGCCGGTGATCATCGCATCGCCGATGCCCAGCTTGAGCAGGCAGGCCGAGAAGATGTTGCGGTCGGTATTGACCATGCGCTGCACGTCGCGCTGCAGGAAGCCGCGGCGCTTGAGGCGCTCGTAAAGCATCTCGACCATCGGCGCGACATGCTGCGAGACCATCGAATTTTCGATCTGGTAGCTTTCCGGATCGGAGACGCCGAGTTCGGCCATCTTGTCGAGAACGTGCTGGGTGCGGCCGACCAGGATCGGTTCGCCATAGCCGAAATCGCGATACTGGATCGCGGCGCGCAGCACGACCTCGTTCTCGCCCTCGGCGAAGATCATGCGCTTGGGGTTCGCCTTGACCTGGGCATAGACCTGGCTGAGGACCGAAGTGGTCGGGTTTAGACGGCCCTTCAGTTCCTGGCGATAGGCGTCGAAATCGGCGATGTGGCGGCGCGCAACGCCCGATTCCATTGCTGCCTTCGCGACCGCCGAGGGCACGACTTCCATCAGGCGCGGGTCGAACGGCGCGGGGATGATGTACTCGAGGCCGAACTGCTGCGATTCGCCATAGGCTGCCGCGACTTCCTCGGGCACCTGCTCGCGGGCCAGTTCGGCGATGGCGCGGGCGGCCGCGATCTTCATTTCCTCGTTGATCGCCGTCGCGTGGACGTCGAGCGCGCCGCGGAAGATGAACGGGAAGCCCAGCACGTTGTTGACCTGGTTCGGATAGTCCGAACGGCCGGTCGCGACGATCGCGTCGGGACGTACCGCCTTGACTTCGGGCGGGGTGATTTCCGGGTCCGGGTTGGCCATGGCGAAGATGATCGGCTGATCGGCCATGGTCTTGATCATGTCCTGCGTGACCGCGCCCTTGGCCGACAGGCCAAGGAACACGTCGGCGCCGACGATGGCTTCGGCCAGGGTGCGCTTATCGGTCATGACGGCATGGGCTGACTTGAACTGGTCCACCCGCTCGCGGCCGGGATAGATCACGCCGCGCGTATCGCAGACAAGCACGTTCTCGTGGCGTACGCCCATCGACTTGATCAGCGAAGTGCAGGCCAGCGCCGAAGCGCCGGCGCCGTTCACCACGACCTTGATTTCATCGAGCTTGCGCCCGGTCAGGTGGCAGGCGTTGATCAGGCCGGCAGCGGCGATGATCGCGGTGCCGTGCTGGTCGTCGTGCATGACCGGGATGTTCATGCGCTCGCGCAGCGCTTGCTCGATCACGAAGCACTCGGGCGCCTTGATGTCTTCCAGGTTGATGCCGCCGAAGCTCGGCTCCATCATCGCGATGGCTTCGATAAGCGCTTCGGGATCTTCGCTGTTCAGCTCGATGTCGATGGAGTCGACGTCGGCGAAGCGCTTGAAAAGAACAGCCTTGCCTTCCATCACCGGCTTCGATGCCAGTGCGCCCAGGTTGCCCATGCCCAGGATCGCGGTGCCGTTGGAGATGACGGCAACCAGGTTGCCCTTCGCGGTATAGTCGTAGGCGGTTGCCGGGTCGTCGGCGATGGCCTGCACCGGTACGGCAACACCGGGAGAATAGGCGAGGCTCAGGTCGCGCTGTGTCGCCATCGGTTTCGAGGCGATGATCTCGATCTTACCCGGGCGGATCGTCTGGTGATAGAAGAGCGCCTCGCGCTCGGTGAATTGAACCCTGCTTTTATCCGACAAAGCGCACCTCCAGCTTTCACCCGGACCCCTAACGGATGTTCCCGTCACGCGATAGGGGAAAGCATCGATACCTAAGCTTCACAAGCACCGAAGCGTGGCGCTAACGCTGACGCGCATGACTTCCGGCGCAACCCCGATGATGGCCCAGTACCTCGCCCTGCGGGAAGAAGCGGGCGACTGCCTGCTTTTCTACCGCATGGGAGACTTCTTCGAACTCTTCTTCGAAGATGCCAAGAGGGCATCGCAGATACTCGACATCGCGCTGACCACGCGCGGTGAGCATCAGGGCGCGCCGATCCCGATGTGCGGCGTGCCGGTCCATTCGGCCGAGAGCTACCTTGCCCGCCTGATCAAGGCCGGTTGCCGCGTCGCCATCGCCGAGCAGACCGAGACTCCCGCCCAAGCCAAGAAGCGCGGCGGGTCCAAGGCGCTGGTGGCCCGCGATATCGTCCGCTTCGTCACCGCCGGAACCCTGACCGAGGAAGCCCTGCTCGAACCGCGCCGCGCAAACGTGCTGGCAGCAGCCTGCGACGTGCGCGGCACGGTGGGCATTGCCGCCTGCGACATTTCCACCGGACGGGTGGAACTGGAAGAATGCGCGCCCGAGCGCCTTGGCGCCGCACTGGCGCGGCTGGGCGCGAGCGAACTGGTAGTGCCCGAGGGTTGGGAACTGGCGCCCGACGAGGCTATCGCTCGCTCGGGGCATGAGTTCTCCTCGGAAGGCGGGGAAGAGCGGCTCAAGGTCATCCACGGCGTTGCCACGCTCGACGGCTTCGGCAGCTTCACGCGGCCCATGCTGGCAGCGGCAGGCGGGCTCATCGCCTACCTGGATCATGTCGGGCGCGGTGCGTTGCCGCTTCTGCTGCCGCCCGAGGCGCGCTCGGGCGAAGCCGCGCTGGCGATGGACGAGGCAACGCGGGCGAGCCTGGAGATCCTCGAGTCCTCGCAAGGCGGGCGCAAGGGCAGCCTGATCGATGCCGTCGACCGCTGCGTTACCGGTGCCGGCGCGCGCCAGCTTGCCGATGACCTGTCCGCTCCGCTGACCGACCGCCTTGCCATCGCCGAGCGGCTCGAACTGGTCGAATGGCTGCATGTCGATGCCTTGCTGCGCGAAGACCTGCGCTCCGCCTTGCGAGCGCTGCCCGATGTCGGCCGCGCGCTCGGGCGGGTTGTCGCCGGGCGCGGCAGCCCGCGCGACCTCGGCCAGCTGCGCGACGGTCTGTCCGGCGCCCGCGAGATCGGCGCAAGGCTTGGTGAGCGCGATGCGCTTCCCGGGCTGCTTGAGCGCCTGCTGCCCGACCTTGGCGGCCACGGGGAACTGGTCGACCATTTCGCCCGTGCGCTCGTCGCCTCGCCGCCGACCGAACGCGGGCAGGGCGGCTACATCGCCGAAGGGTATGATGCCGCGCTCGACGAACTGCGTGTCACATCGGGCAATGCCCGGCGAGCGATCGCCGCGCTCGAAGCGAAGTACCGGGACGAAACCGGCGTCGCCGCGCTCAAGATCAAGCACAACAACGTGCTGGGCTACTTCATCGAAGTGCCCTCGCGCCATGCCGACAAGCTGATGGAGGCGGACAGCGGCTTCTCGCACCGCCAGACAATGGCCGGGGCAATGCGCTTCAATGCGCTGGCGCTGCACGAGGAGGCGAGCCGCATCACCGAGGCAGGCGCCCACGCGCTTGCCGCCGAGGAAGCGCATTTCGAGGAACTGGTCGCTGGGGCCGTCACTTCCCGCCACCGGATCGCGAAGACAGCGGCTGCGCTTGCCCGCATCGACGTTGCGGCGGGGCAGGCCGAACGCGCCGCGGAGGGCGGCTGGACCCGCCCGGAAGTGGTCGACGCGACCTGCCTCGAGATCGAGGGCGGCCGCCATCCGGTGGTGGAGGCGGCGCTGGCGGTGCAGGGCGAACGCTTCGTGGCGAACGACTGTCGGCTGGGCACGCACGACCGTCTCTGGCTGATCGGCGGCCCCAACATGGGCGGTAAGTCGACGTTCCTGCGGCAAAACGCGCTGATCGTCCTGCTGGCGCAGGCGGGCGGCTTCGTCCCCGCCGCAGCGGCCCGGATCGGCATGGTCGATCGCCTGTTCAGCCGTGTCGGCGCCTCGGACAACCTCGCGCGCGGGCGTTCGACCTTCATGGTCGAGATGGTCGAGACCGCCGCGATCCTCGCGCAGGCAACCGACCGCAGCTTCGTGATCCTCGATGAGGTCGGGCGCGGGACGTCCACGTACGACGGTCTCGCGCTGGCCTGGGCCGTGGCCGAAGCGGTGCACGAAACCAACCGCTGCCGCTGCCTGTTCGCGACGCACTATCACGAACTCGCGCGGCTGGCGGAGACCTGCGAGGCGCTTTCGCTGCACCATGTCCGGGCGCGCGAATGGAAGGGCGACCTCGTGCTGCTCCATGAACTGGCCGACGGCCCTGCCGACCGCAGCTATGGCCTTGCCGTGGCGCGCCTGGCCGGGGTGCCGCCCAAGGTCATCAGCCGTGCCAAGTCGGTTCTCGAGAAGCTGGAAAAGGGGCGGGCCGAGACCGGCGGGCTGGCGGCGGGCCTTGGCGAACTGCCGCTTTTCGCCGCAGCGCAGGACCACCGCGAGGAGCAGTGCGACGCCCTGCGGGACAAACTGCGCGACATGGACGTGGATGCCATGAGCCCGCGCGATGCGCTGGAGGTGCTCTATGACCTGAAGCGCGAGGCGGGTACCGAAACTTAACCCGGGCGGCCTATGCTGGCGCCATGATGCTCGGGCCGAAAATCTCCACCGTCTTCAAGAGCCGCTGGAACGCATTGTTCTGGGCAGCTGGAATCCTGGCGACCGCTTATTGCACGGTTCCGGCGGCGGATCAGGCGGCGAAAAGCGAAAAGGCCAAGGTCGCTGCCAGCAAGGCCGAACACCGCAATCCCTGGGCCAAGGACACCACTGCGGCGCAGTGAACGGGTGAAGGGGCTCTAGCTGTCGTCGCTGCCGAATTCGGCATCGGCCACGCCTGCACGGCCATAGCGGTTTTCCAGATCGTCCATCGTCTCCTCGCCGCGATAGGCGGACATGTCGATGGTTCCGCTGGTGTCCATCTGCTTCATGTGATCGACGAGGTCGGGGGTATCGGCCGGGTTGAGGCTGTTGGACAGCTTTTCGCTCTGGTCGAGACCGAGCACCGACAGCGAACCGTTCATTGCCTCTGCGGCCACCGACTGCGCCTGGGCTTCGGCGTCGTCCTGTTCGGCATTGATAGTTTCGGGGGCGAGATCGTCAGGGCGTTGGGTCATCGTGAAATCTCCTTCGCTTGGGTAACGGCCGGGGCGCGCGGAGCGTTCCAAGAAAAACGCCCCCGCCTCGGGTGAGGCAGGGGCGCTTTGCCAATGCGTCGCTGGCGTGCGGTCAGCGCGAGGGTACCGGCTTCTCGCCCGAGTAGTCATAGAAGCCCTTGCCGGACTTGCGACCGTACCAGCCTGCCTCGACGTACTTCTGCAGCAGCGGGGCGGGACGGTACTTGGGGTCGCCGGTGGTCGCGTGGAATACCTTCATGATCTCGTAGAGAGTGTCGAGCCCGACGAAGTCGGAAAGGGTAAGCGGGCCCATCGGGTGATTGAGGCCGATCTTGCAGCCTGCATCGATGTCCTCGACCGAGCCCAGTCCCTCGCCCAGAACGAAGATCGCCTCGTTGAGCATCGGGCACAGGATGCGGTTGACGACGAAGCCGGGAGCGTCCCCGGCCAGTACGACCGTCTTGCCCAAGTTCTCGCCGAAGGCCTTCATGCGCTCGGTGGTGTCCTGTGAGGTGGCAAGGCCGGGGATCACTTCGACGAGGCCCATGACCGGGACCGGGTTGAAGAAGTGCAGGCCGCAGAAGCGCGTCGGATCGGGCGACTGGGCAGCCATGCGGGTGATCGGAATGGAACTGGTGTTGGAGGCCATGATCGCGCCGTCCTTCAGCACCTTGCCGGCGGCTTCGAAGATCCTGGCCTTGATGTCCTCGCGCTCGGTTGCGGCCTCGATGATGAGGTCGCAGCCCGACATCGCGGCATAGTCGGCAACCGGGGTGATGCGCGCCAGCAGGGCGTCGGCATCCGCCTGCGTCATCTTCTCCTTGGCGACGAGCCGGGACAGGCCCTTGGCAATGCCTGCCTTGCCCTTCTCGGCATTCTCGAGCGAGATGTCGGTCAGGATGACGTCCATGCCCTTGCTCGCGACGGTCTGGGCGATGCCCGAACCCATGATACCTGCACCGATGATACCGACTGACTGCACCGAAAGTCTCCTCTGATGATCCCAATTCGGCGGTTGCCTAGCGGGATTGTCGCTCAGAAGGAACCTAGTCTTGGGATTAGCCGCGCCTAGCGGTTCTGGCCGGGCACCCAGAGCACGTCGTCGGCGCCGTTGGCGTTCACTGCCCGGGCGAGGACGAAGAGATAGTCGCTCAACCGGTTGATGTAGGCCAGAGCCGCGGGGTTGGCGGGTTCCGCTGCAGCGAGCGCGGCGGCCCGGCGTTCTGCTGACCGGGCGGAGGCACGGGCGATGTGGACCCGCGCTGCGGCTTCGCTGCCGCCGGGCAGGATGAAGCTTTTCAGCGGGGCGATGTGTTCGTTGATGGAGTCGATCTGCCTTTCGAGCCATTCGACCTGCGAAGGCACGATGCGCAGCGTCATCTCGCCGGGGGTGAAGTCGTCACCGGGCGTGGCAAGGTCGGCTCCCAGGTCGAACAGGTCGTTCTGGATTCGGGTGAGAGCCCCGGCATGCGGCGTATCGCCCAGGGCGCACAGGGCAAGGCCGATGGCGCAATTGGCTTCGTCCACCGCGCCGATGGCTTCCATGCGGGCAGCATGCTTGGGTAGCCGCGAGCCGTCGACAAGGCCCGTCGTGCCGTCATCGCCGGTGCGGGTATAGATCCTGTTGAGCCTGACCAAGGTCGTCGAACGGTTCTTAGCGCGCCATCGCCAGCAGCAGGGCGCAGACGAGGACTGCGGCTGCCTGGTACTTGATGCGATTGAACATCATCTTGTTCTGCAACAGCTGGTTGGGCGTCGCTCCGACCGCGTCCGGATCGCGGTTGAGGTCTTCCTTCGTGCTGTTGATGAACGCGACGATGCCGCGCACCAGGCTGACGACGACCATGATCATCAGCACGATGATAATGGGGACAAGAATATAGCTCATGACTCGCTATCTAGGCCTCCGCAGAGCGAAATACCAGTCGGGAACCGGTGGGCGCGCAAGGCATCCGCCAGGGCGCGGCCATCTTCGCCCGCCCGCCTGCGATCGCCCAGCGAGGGTGATCCGCGGCGCTTGGCCAGCTTCCTGCCGCCGGGTTCGACCAGCAGGGCATGGTGGTGCCAGGTCGGAACCGGCAGTTCCAGCAGCGCCTGCAACATTCGGTGAACGTGGCTTGCCGCGAAAAGGTCCGCGCCGCGGGTGACGAGGGTGATGCCGTCCGCAGCATCGTCGAGCGTGGCGGCGAGGTGATAGCTGGCGGGCAGGTCCTTGCGCAGCAGGACGACATCACCGAACCGCTCGGGCTGGGCAATCTGCGCGCCTGCCAGTTCGTCGACCCAGGTGAGCGGGCCTGCCAGTGCGGTGGCCCGGGCTACGTCGAGCCGCCAGGCTGCGCCCTCGGGATCCACCGCGCGGTCGCGGCAGGTGCCGGGATAAATGGGACCGTCAGGTCCGCTGCCGGTTGCGGCGGCTGCAATCTCGGCGCGGGTGCAGCGGCACGGATAGAGCAGGCCCATGCGCTTGAGCGCTTCCCCGGCCTCTATGTAGCGGTCGAGGCGGCGGGACTGGTACACGACCTCGCCGTCCCACGGCAGGCCGAGCCACTCGAGGTCGCGGAAGAACTCGTCGACGAATTCGGGGCGGCTGCGCGCGCCGTCGATGTCCTCGATGCGCAGCAGGAATTGCCCGCCCCTTTCGCGCGCAAGGTCATGGGCGACCACGGCGGCAAAGGCGTGACCAAGGTGCAGCGGGCCGTTGGGGCTGGGGGCAAAGCGTGTGCGGAACATTGCGGGGAATGTCCTAACCGCATTGGCGCGTGCGACAAGGTGCGTTCGCAAGCTGTGGATTGTCGATTATACTGCATCGCACGCAGGCTTGACGGCGACTCGCGCAAATGCTGGATTACCGGCATGCGCTGCCATCAAACCGTAATGACGGCCTGCGACAGGAGGCCATGCTCAAGTCGGAGCTGATCGAGCGCGCGGCCCGTTTCCGCAGCGCGGAGGAAGATCCCTCCCGAAGTCTTTCGGACTGCCCTGCGCTGGTTCTCAATGCGGATTACACACCGCTCTCCTACTACCCCTTAAGCCTCTGGCCCTGGCAGACCGCGATCAAGGCGGTCGTGCTGGAAAGGGTCGATATCGTCAGCAGTTACGACCGCGCGGTGCACAGCCCGAGCTGGACGATGCAGATCCCCTCGGTGATCGCGCTGCGGCAATATGTGAAGCCTTCGGAATTTCCGGCCTTCACCCGCTTCAACCTGTTCCTGCGCGATCGCTTCAGCTGCCAGTACTGCGGCAGCCCGCATAACCTGACCTTCGACCATGTGATCCCGCGCCGCCTGGGCGGCCGGACGAGCTGGGAAAACATCCTCACTGCCTGCGCCCCGTGCAATCTCAAGAAAGGCGGGCGCACGCCCAAGCAGGCGAACATGCCGCCGCTGGTGCCGCCGATCCGGCCGACGAGCTGGCAGTTGCAGGAACGGGGCAAGGGATTCCCGCCCAACTACCTGCACGAGACCTGGCGGGACTGGCTTTACTGGGATATCGAACTGGAAGAATAGTGCCTTGCCCTGCTGGGCGCAGCGTCAGCCCATCTTCTTGAGCAGCCACCCGAAATTGCCGCCGCCCCGCGATACGAGGCCCTGGACGACGAGTTGCTGCGTCGCCTGGGGACGGCCATGGCCGTCGACCCACAGCGAATCCTCGATCGAGACATCGCCGCCGCCGCTGCGGAATTGCCAGTAGCTGCCATCGGGCAGTGCAAGGCCCGCGCCCTGGCCATCGTCGGTGAGGGCGACGTCGATTTCGGGGCCGAGGTGGAAGCGCAGCGCATAGCCGACCTTGCCCCGCTTCCCCTTGCGACCCGAGGGCAGGAGCAGGTCTTCGCCGCGCAGTTCCGTCCCGTCGTCGCGCAGGATGAGGATGCGGCGGTGAGTCAGGCCATAACGCGCGGCATAGCCGTTGTGGCTGGCTTCGAGCCGGGTGGCGTTCGAGCCGTTTTCGTTCTGCAGCGTCTTGCGGTCGATATCGACCTGGCTGACACCCGATCCGATCATGCCGTTGATCAGGATCGCGGTGGAATTGGCATCGTCGATGGTCAGGGTCGAATGCGCCGCCGTCGCGCGCAGGCCCTGTTCGAGGCGGACCGGTACCAGCCCGCCGCCGCTGGCAGCGCCGCCGCAATTGACGATCAGGCGGTGGCCGCCGTGCGACATCTCGAAGGCGAGGGTCGAGGCGCAGCCGTAGCGGGCATGGCTCGGCATCGGCGGAGGCGCGGTGTCGAACAGCAGGATGGTCTTCTGGGCGACGGCGCGCTGGTAGCCCCACTGGCGCACGTCGCGCAAAGGACGGGTCCTCACGCCGCTGGCGGCAACCAGAGCGCTGACGTCATCGCCGTTGATCGCCCAGGCGCCCTGCCAGCTTCCCAGCGAACCGTCGCCATGGGTCAAGGCAAGGAGCGGCGGCACGAGCATTTCGATCACCCGCTCGATCGCGTCTGGCGGATCACGCCGGGTGGCCTGGTAGCAGTTGCGCAGGCGCACCAGCAGCGCGATCGATTCCATCTGTGCCAGCGGACTGCGCGACAGCACGCCGCCGTCGTCGCCCATCAGTTCGCCCAGCGCACGGATCAGGCCGGCTTCGCCGTAGAGGCGCCGCGGACGACCGTCGGGAAGGAGCAGACCGGCGGCGATCACCGCGCACCAGCCGGCCACTTCGGCAAGGCCGTCCTCGGCGTGGTGGACCTGCCGGTCGAGCCAGCGCGCGGTTTCGTTGATGTGGCGCAGGGTGCGCAGGCGCAGGGCCTTCTCGCCGGAAAGGATCAGCGGCGCATGGACCAGCCAGTTCATCAACCGCATGCCGGTGTGGCCGACATTCCATGCAGGCCCCTTGCCGGGCTTGGCCGGCGGTTTGGGGTTGGCCTGGAGCCATGACGTCAGGATCCGCTCGGCTACCGGAACGCCCTGTTCGCGCGGGGCGCAGGCTTCGAGATCGGTCAGCCACGAGAAGCTGTGGACCACCGATTCCAGAGGCGGCGTGACCCGCGCGGCACCATGGAAATCGACCTGCGCGATCGGCGTCTTGGCACCGTGGACCAGGAAATGCCCCGCGCGCAGGGCCGTTCCGGCGATGCGGTTGCCCGGTACGGTGTTGTTCACCGTGGCCAGCAACCGCGTCTTCGATTTCTTGCCCATCGGTGCGGTCAGCATCGTGCCCGGCACGCCAAGGCGATAGGCGAACCGGATCAGGCGTTCGCCTGCCCCCACGGCCGGCGGCGAGAAGTCGACGAGCGCCAGGGCGCGCCCCGGCTCGATCTGCTCGCCGGTCGCCACGGGCGCGTCCTCGCGCAGCTGAGGGGCAGGCGTTTCGTCCACCGTCTTGTTCACGACACCCACTTCGGTTGCTTCAGCCAGTGGAATGGCCCGGTCTTCATCCGGGTTCCAGGTCTGCGAACCGTTGTGCGTGTCCAGTGTCACCGTGTCAGTCCGTATTGTCCGGGGCGAGGCCCTTCAGCGTCCGGATGTTGGACGCATATTTCGTGGGGCCGCCGCGGAAGGTGGCGGAGCCAGCCACCAGCACATCGGCGCCTGCGGAGACGCACAGCGGCGCCGTTTTCGCATCGACCCCGCCATCGACTTCGAGGCGGATGTCGCGACCCGACTTGTCGATCATCTTGCGCACCGCCTCGATCTTGCGAAGCTGGCTGGAGATGAAGCTCTGGCCGCCGAAGCCGGGATTGACGCTCATCACCAGGACGAGGTCGATCTCGTCGATCAGATAGTCGAGCATCTTGGCCGGCGTTGCCGGGTTGAGCGAGATTCCGGCCTTCTTGCCGAGGTTCCTGATCGTCTGCACCGTGCGGTGCACGTGCGGGCCTGCCTCGGGATGGACGGTGATGATGTCCGCGCCGGCATCCGCGAAAGCCTCGAGGTAGCTGTCCACCGGCGAGATCATCAGGTGGACGTCGAAGGTCTTGGCGGTGTGCGGACGCAGCGCCTTCACCACGGCCGGGCCGATGGTGATGTTGGGCACGAAGTGGCCGTCCATCACGTCGACGTGGATCCAGTCGGCACCCGCTTCGTCAATGGCGCGCACTTCCTCGCCCAGGCGCGAATAGTCTGCGGACAGGATCGAGGGCGAGATCAGGGGGGCAGTCATGGGGAAATCGAGGCTCCTTGGCTAACGATGAATAAAGCACCAGATATTGTGCGGACAAGGACGAGGAAGCCCGTTTTCCACACGCGATATTGGGTCAAGGCCCGAATAGGGACAGTTGCCGCGATGCGAAATGGGAACTTCGCTGGCCGGGTCGGATTTTTCTTCGCTATGCGTCCTTGCGCAAAACTGCCGCCTGTCTGGCAGCTTGCGCGACAATTCAGTTCGCATTCACGGCGGTCAGGCCAGATTGGCGCCAAGAATAAGGTGGAGATGACATTGCCTTGCTCTTGCGGCAATACCGCCGCGAATGGAGCGAAATCAGTCCATTACATGGAAGCGGAAATGAACACGACCTTCCCGAAGGGATCGATCGGAATGAAGAAACGACTGACTGCAGTATTCGGCGCTCTCGCCGCGATCGGCCTGGCGACGGCTTCGCCGGCCCTTGCGCAGTACCGCAATGAAATTCGCAACGACATGAGCCATTGTACTGCGGGCTCCGGCCCGGCGGTCATGGTAACCGTCGATGGCGTCAAGGCGTCGCAGGGCAAGCTGCGCATCCAGAGCTACCGGGCCAATTCGTCGGAGTGGCTGGCAAAGGGCAAGTGGCTCTCCCGCATCGAGGTTCCGGCCAAGGCCGGCACGATGACCTTCTGCCTGCCCGTGCCTGACGCGGGCACCTACGGCATTGCCGTGCGCCACGACCTCAACGGCAACGGCAAGACCGACATCATGAGCGACGGCGGCGGCATGTCGAACAACCCGTCGATCAACATCTTCAACCTCGGCAAGCCGAGCTACACCAAGGTCGGCGTTCCCGTCGGCGACACCGTGAAGTCGATCCGGATCGAGATGAAGTACATGTGATCGGCGTGCCTGCGCGGATAGAAACCTTTCAAGGACTTCCTGCCGCGCATGGTGCGACCGGGCGCTTTTCCCGGCTTACTGCGTGATCTTTCGCGATGCCATGATTTCCCGGGCATCGGCGAGGTCGGCAGGCTTGTCGACGTCGACCGCGGCCAGGCCGTCGCGCGCGGCGACTAGCCGGGCCTCGATGCCGACCCGGCGGCCCATTCGGGCGATGGCCGCCGCCAGCGTCAGGCGCCCCAGCGCATAGTTCACCAGCATGCCGATCCCCAGTTTCGCGGCGATCCGCCAGGGACGCTTGCGATCCGCTTCGACCATTTTCCAGGTTCGGATCGCGGCATTGGCGTTGTCGCGGGCGAGCAAGAACAGGTTGCAGCCCGACCACCAGCCATCGGCGAAGCGCAAGTAGGTACGCTTGCTCCCGGGCATGGCGCGCTCGATCGCCTCGCGCCGGGCCAGCAGGATGGCGACGTCGGCATTGCCGGGCGTATCGGCGAGAAAATCGGAAACCCATTCCGCACGCAGCAGCGCATGGTCTGAAGTCGTGACCAGCATCGGCGCGCCCAGCTGCGCAAAACCGGCTTCGACGCTGGCGCTCGGTCCGGCGGCGGCTGGGACGGCCTCACAGCCCAGCTCGGACGCCAGGGCGATTACCTGAGCATCGTTCGTCGCCACGGCCAGGCGCGCGATGCCTGCATCCCGCAGCGCGGAGACGACATGGGCGAGCATCGGCCTGCCGTCGATCTCGACAAGGGCCTTGTGGCTGACGCCTTCGGCGCCGGCTACCGGGTCGGGCACTCCGGGGCGCGATCCGGCAAGAATGAGGGCTGATACAGGGGCTTGGGTGATGCTCACGCGGCTTCTTTGGCGTTGGCGGCTTTTTTCGCACGCCAGACCTGCCAGAGCACGCCGGGTGCTGCAAGCACCGGATGACGCTCGCGCCAGGGCGTAAGGGCGACATGAATGCCGGTGTGCCTCTCGATCTTCCAGGCGGCATAGCGCGCTGCGCCGTCGAAAGTGGTCGAGGCCTTGAGCAGGCGCATGAAGTTGTAGGGCTTGCCCATGCGCCGCCGTTTCTTCCACCAGCCAAGCAGGCGAGCCCGGCGGGCGGCGCTCAGTTCGGGGCGGATGACGCTATCGGCAGCGCGGGCGAAGTCGATCCGTTCGGCCACGAGTGCCAGCGGCAGGAGGCCATCGAAATGGGTGCGGTTGGCAGAGAGGATGGAATCCTCGCGACCGGCTTTCTCGACCCGGAATTCGGCGGCATAAGTCGCGCGGAACAGGGCGCGCCAATAGTCCTCGGGAGTGCCGGTCTCTGGACCCAGGGCAACCGCCAGCCGGGCGGCGGTCCGTGCCGCCAGGGCGATGGCCTCGGCCATGGCCGCGCCGGCAGCTTCATCGCGTTGCCATGCCAGGGCGCTGGGCTGGACGAAGCGGGCCCAGATCGTCGTATCGAGCAATTCGCCCGAAGCCGCGGCGCGAAACGTCTCGAGCGCCATTGTCGCGACCTTGGCGCGTAGCGTGACGCCGGCATGGTCCCATTCGTGATAGCTGACGCGCGGCCAGATCTTCTCCAACTGCGCTCCTGCCGTCAGGACGTAGAAATCGAGCACGCCTTCCAGCGAGCCGGTCCTGAGGTTGGAGCCGTAGAACAGGACGGCCAGTGCGCCGGCCTCTTTTCCAAGGCGTTCGGCGAAGGCGCGCACTTCGGGTTCGACGGGCCGGTTGAGGGCGGCCGTCACGCGTCCAGCGAGATCCTCGCTCATTGCTCAGCGGCTCACGGGACGACGAAGGTGAGCTGCGGGCCTTCGTCGAGGATATAGCGGCCGGCCGGGAAGGCCTCGCCGTCGAGGATGAACGTTCCGCCGAGGTCGATGTCGACGTCGCTGGCGCAGAAACGATGCACGCCCGCGCGCTTGAGAAAACGTCCGTAGAAGCCGAAGAGCATGGCCGGGACCAGCATGATCACCCAGCGTACCGGCCAGTCGACCACGGCCAGCTTCATCCCTGGAGGCACATTGCTGCCGAAGGGCCGCGCGCCGAGAGGAAACTTCTCGAAAGTCGTGGCAAAGGTCATGAGCCGCTCGTCGTCCCTGCCCGGGCCTGTGCGCGGCAGGGCGCGGCCGGTGAAACGGTCGACGAGGCGGGTCGGGGTGCATGCGCGCCACGGGTTGCCGGCGCCGCCGAACAGCGCCTGGATGACGGCCCAGAGGATCGAGATGCCCACGGCGAAGCTGTTGAAGGCGCCGCGGCGATGCGCTTCCTGGCCGGCCTCGGTCGCCAGCGAGAAAGTGCCGGTGCCGAAGATGAAACCCTGGATGCAGCCGCCCGAGCCATCGGCCGGGGAGACGCGCAGCGGCCGACGGGTCACGGTATTGCCGTTCTGCGCTGCAGCAAGCGCTTCGGCGAGCGACCAGTGGTTGGGCAGGCCGAGATCGACGGTCAGCGCGTTGGTCTTGCCTTTCGGCAGGATCATCAGCGTCGGCCAGTCGTTGCCGAAAATGTCGGCGCCGCAGGTCAGTACGTCACGCACGGTACCGTCGCCGCCATCGACCACGAGGTAGTCTATGCCGCGCCGCGCAAATTCCGCGAGCGTGTGGTGGAGATCCTCGCGGGTGCGGGGCGTCTCGGTCAGGATGTTGGAGCAATCGGCCATCTCGGGCGCGATGCCCTTGTTGCGGTGGCTGCGGGGATTCCGGACGATCCCGACAAGCGGGACGGCACGTCCACGGCGGACGCGCGAAGAGGAGCGAGAGTGACCCTCGCTTCCCTGCTTGCCGAAGCTCGGCAGCGATTCAAACTCGTAAATCGATCCGTACACGGGGGCTTATGTAGTGCCACCCGCGCCGAAAATCACTACGAAACATGGTTTGACACAGGAAAGTTACACTTCTGTGGCGCAGGTGCACCGCCGCGTGAGCGTGTGTTGGGCTGGCGACGACGGCGATTGCCAGCCCCGGCGGCCTCGACTACGGCGACATCCCATGGTCGAAAATTCGCAAGTGCTGCCTGTCGTCTCGATCGGCGAAAACCCCGTAAAGCTGTGGGGACTGGACGTTTCCGAACGCGTGGCCCGGATTGCACGGGCTTCCCGGCTCACACCTGCCGACACGGTGCCCGAAGAGGCGGCGATCCTGTCGGCGGCCGCCTTCGCCTGGGACCCGGCATGGATCCGGCACATCGTCACCCAGCCGGGCATGGTGCTTACCCTCGGGGGCGTTCCGGCGCTCGCGCATGCTGCAGATGCGAACCAGACGCGCCGAATCGCCGAGGCCATGGCGGCGGGAGTGCCGCTGGCCGACGCCGCAGGGATGACGGTGGTCGCTTTCGAGACCGGGCCGACGATCGAGAACAAACAGCTTCGCAAGCGCGAAACGCCGTTCTTGCTCCCGCTGCGCAAGGATACCGTCCGCCAGCTGGAGCGTGCCAGCTATTTCGGCGCCTACAAGGGCGTGACCGACCTGCTCACCAAGTACCTCTGGCCGGAATGGGCACTGGTGCTGACCCGCATCTGCGCCAGGCTGCACATCACCCCGAACATGGTGACGTTCGTCGGCGCGGTGTTCTGCGTGGTCGCGACGGTCCTGTTCGCACAGGGCCATTACTGGTCGGGCATGGCGGCCGGCCTGGTGTTCATGGTGCTGGATACCGTGGACGGCAAGCTCGCCCGGTGTACGATCACCTCTTCCTACTGGGGCAATATCTTCGACCACGGCATGGACCTCGTCCATCCGCCGTTCTGGTGGTGGTTCTGGGCCACTGGTCTAGCCAGCTGGGGCCTTGCCTACGACACCGCGACCTTCTGGTGGGTGCAGGGCGCCATCCAGGGCGGTTATGTCGTCCAGCGCCTGATCGAAGGCGTGTTCATGCGCCAGAACGGCATGATGCACATCCACGTGTGGCGCCGCTTCGACAGCCGGTTCCGCCTGATCACCGCGCGCCGCAATCCCAACATGGTGATTCTCTTCGTCGCCATGCTCTTTGCGCGTCCCGACATCGGCCTGATCGCCGTGGCGTGGTGGACGGCGCTGTCCTGCCTGGTCCATGCGATCCGCTTGGTGCAGGCATGGAATGTGCGGTCCAGGGGCGGTACGATCACTTCGTGGCTTTCGGAGGACTGACGATGAACGTGACGATGGAAAAATTCGGCTACCCGGCAACGCTGGTCGCCGAGTTCGACCACTGGGTCGTCCTTGCCCGCGCGGCGCAGCCGACGCTCGGTTCGCTGGTGCTGGCCGCCAAGTCCGAGGTTACCGCTTTTGGCGAACTGCCGCCCGAGGCCCACGCCGAGCTCAAGCAGGCGACAAGCGCCATCGAGGCGGCGCTGGGCAAGGCGGTGGGCTATGCCAGGCTCAACTACCTGATGCTGATGATGGTGGACCCTAACGTCCATTTCCACGTGATCCCCCGTTACGAGGGATCGCGCGAATGGCAGGGCCGTGAATTCGTCGACTGCGGCTGGCCGAAAGTGCCCGACCTCGGGCACGCGGTAGCGCTCGAAGGCGAGGATCTGGCCGCTCTGGTAAGCTGGCTCAAGGGCTTCTTCTAGGCTCCGGACCTGCTCCGGAGGACGGGGCCCTCCTCAGTTCAGGCCCCCGATGGATCAGGCCTCCGATGGATCAGTGCCCAGTCGATCAGGCCCAGGTGTCGGTCAGCTTGGTCGCGATCTCGATGTCGTTGAGGAAGTCCACCTCGGCCCAGTCGAGGCCCTCGATCGAAACCGTGCCGACCTTGCCGGTCGGCGCAATCGAATCGATGACCTTGAGGTACCAGTGCTGCACGCCTTCGGGGGTGCGCATCGCCTGGCGCACGGTTTCGCGGAACAGTTCGGCGCCTTCGCCGCGGAAGGCGAGAAAGCCGATGGATTCGGAATTGGACTGCTCGGCGGTCAGCGTCTTGCCGATATGGACGAGGCGGCCGTCGGCTTCGCGTTCGACTTTCATGTCGTCGCTGTCGTAGCCTTCCGGCTTGACGTCGACGGTTACGGCCACGGGCCAGGTCTTGCCGTCCTTGTCCGTCGCGCCCTGCTGCACGCGCTGGACGATCTCCTCGGAGATCAGCGTGTCGCCGTTGAGGATCAGGAAGTCGCCGCGCATTGCCTCGCGCGCAATCCAGCAGGAGCCGAGGTTGTCCGCGACCTTGTAGAACGGGTTGAAGCGGATCGAGATTTCGACGCGGGGATCGCGGATCGCCATGAGGTGCTCTTCGAGCATGTCGGTCATGAAGCCGGTAACGACGTCGATCCGCTTCACGCCGCCGCGGGCGAGCATTTCGATCTGCCATTCGATCAGCGACTTGCCGGAGAAGTCGATCAGGCACTTCGGTCGCTCGGCGGTGAGCGGAAGCAGGCGTGAGCCCTGGCCGGCGCTGAGGAGGATGGCGTGTTCGATCATGGATTCAACTTGACTGGTTGGGGCAAGCTGCGGCCTCTAGCCTCAAAGGGGCAAAATAGAAAGGTGCCGGTTTGTCGCGGCACGCTTTGCCTTATTTGCATCTCGTGAAACCTTGCAAGTGAAACGGTGCTCGTCCAAATGCACCCGTGATGTCCGCCAAACGCGACCGCCTCGAGAATGCTTCTCCCCTCCGGCGGATACTTCAGAACACGGCCTGGCTGCTCGGCGGCAAGGGATTCGGAGCCGTCTGCGGCCTCGCTTACCTTGCGATCCTGACGCGCACGCTCGGACTGAAAGACTTCGGCCACTTCTCGCTGATCTTCGGAACGGCGCAGGCGCTGATTGCGATTGCGGGCTTCCAGACCTGGCGCGTCGTCGTGCGCTACGGCAGCGAACATGTGCATGCCGAGGACTGGGGCAAGTTCGGCCGCCTGGGCATGCTGTGCGGGATGCTGGACGCGGTGGGCGCGGTCATCGGCTGTGGCCTTGCGGCAATCCTGATCTACGGCTTTTCCGGCGTTCTCGAACTCAACCCGGCCTATATCGACATCGCATTCTATTTTGCCTGCGGATCGCTGTGGGCGCTGGTATCGGCGCCGACCGGTATCGTGCGCGCGTTGCACCGTTTCGACATGGCGGTCTACGTCGAGGCGGTCGTGCCGACCGGGCGCCTGATTGCGGCGCTCACGATCTGGGCCACCGGGCCGAGCGTGGGAAGATTCCTCTTCGCCTGGGCCGCTATCGATGTCCTCGAGGCGATCCTGTACTGGGCCATGGCCCGCCGCCTGTGTCCGCAGGCCGTGCGCCTTTCGAACCTTGCCAAGTGGCGCCAGGCCTTCGCCGAGAACGAGGGCGTCGGGCATTTCTTCATGGTAACTTACGCCGGGGCGACGATCGAGGCGACCATGAAGAACGGGCCGCTGCTTGCCGTCGGTGCCTTCGTCGGTACGCGCGCGGCCGGTCTCTATCGTCTGGCCTCGCAGCTATCTCAGGCCCTGAGCAAGCTTTCGACGCTGCTCACGCGCTCGGTCTATGCCGAAGTCGCCCGTGCCCGCGTCTCGACCGAATTCGCCGAATTCCGCAAGCTGGCGCTGCAGACCAGTCTGATCGCGGGTGCTGCGGGCCTCGTGGTGGTCGTGATCGCTCTGCTGATCGGACGCCAGCTGCTGGAGCTGATCGCCGGGCCCGACTTCGAGCAGGGCGCGGCGATCCTCGTGCCGCTGGCGATCGCGGCCAGCTTCGATCTTGCCAGCGTCGCCTTCGAACCGGTTCTCCATTCGACCGGGCGGGCACGCCTTTCGCTGGTGGCACGGCTCTTTGCGGTCGCCGGTCTGGCCGTGGGGTTCTACCTGTTCATCTCCATCGGGCCTGCGGGCGCGGCGTGGGCCGTGGCGCTGGGCGGGGCGATCTCCTATCTCGCCATGGGCCTTATGTCCTGGCGTACCCTGCAGAAGCTCAGGCGCCACGAAATCGAACTGGTCGACAAGCCGGAAACATGAGCGAAGGCGGCTCGACAGGCGGGTGACCATGTCTATCATGGCATCATGCCTCCCAGTTCCCTGATTGCCGAAGCCGCCCGCATTTCCGACCGCATCGTTTCGCTGCGCCGCTCGATCCATGCCGAGCCGGAAATCGGGTTGCACACGCCCCTGACGCGCGACAAGATCCGCGAAGCGCTGGCGCACCTGCCGCTCGACTGGAAGGAGGGCCCATCGACGACGGGCCTTGTCGCCACGCTGAAGGGCGGGGCGGGGGCGGGCCGCTCGGTGCTGCTGCGCGGCGACATGGACGCCCTGCCGATGCCCGAGGAAACCGGCCTCGATTTCGCCTCGAAAGTGCCGGGCGCGATGCATGCCTGCGGGCACGATGCCCATGTCGCGATGCTGGCCGGCGCGGCCGAGATCCTCTGCGCCCAGTCCGATAGCCTCGCAGGCGAGGTCCGCTTCATGTTCCAGCCCGGCGAGGAAGGCTATCACGGCGCGCGCTTCATGCTGCAGGACGGACTGCTGGGCGGCGAGGGTTTCGACCGGCCGCTGCCCGACGCCGCCTTTGCCCTGCATGTGATGCCCAATGCCCCCCACGGCCTGATCGGCGGTCGTAGCGGGCCCCTGCTGGCCGCGGCGGACCAGATCGAGATCGTGGTGACCGGGCGTGGCGGCCATGCCTCGATGCCGCACCAGACGCTCGATCCGGTGCCGGTCGCCTGCGAGATCGTCACCGCCATCCAGGCGATGGTCGCGCGCAAGTTCAGCGTGTTCGACCCGGTAGTGGTCACGATCGCGAAGATCGAGGCCGGCACCGCGCACAACGTCATCGCCGACGAGGCCCGCATGATAGGGACGATGCGCAGCCTTTCGGCAGAGAACCGGGCGCGCCTCAAGAAGGACCTTGCCGTGCTGGCGTCCGGTATCGCCGGGGCGCACGGCATGACGGCGCAACTGAACACGGTCGAGGGCTTCCCGGTCACGGTCTGCCATGAAGAGGCGGTCGGCTTCGGCGAAGGCGTCGCGCGCCGGATGTTCGGCGAGCAGGCGTTCCTGCGCCTGCCCGATCCGATCATGGGGGCTGAGGATTTCGCCTATGTGCTGGAAAAGGTGCCCGGCGCGATGTTCTTCCTCGGCGTGGCGCACGAAGGGGCGGATTGGCAGCATTGCTGCGGCATCCACTCGACCAGGATGATCGTCGACGAAACCGTCATGCCGCAGGGCGCGGCCTACCTTGCCGGGCTCGCCGAGGGTTTCCTCGATCGCGGTTTCGCCTGAGGCAGCAGGGCTGCGGACGCCACGTCATGAGCAATCGCAATCGGGAAGCCGGTCTCTGGCAGTTCTGGGTAGACCGGGGCGGCACCTTTACCGATGTCGTGGCCCGGGCGCCCGGCGGCCGGTTCGAGCGCCTGAAACTGCTTTCCGAAAGTCCGGGCGCCTACGACGATGCTGCGGTCGAGGCGATGCGCCGCCTGACCGGTGTGCGAGACGGTGAGCTGCCGCCGGCGCAGCTTCGGCTTGGCACCACGGTGGCGACGAACGCCCTGCTCGAACGCAAGGGCGAGCCGGTTCTGCTCGCCATCACACGCGGCTTCGGCGATGCCCTGCGCATCGGCACGCAGGAGCGCCCGGACATTTTCGCACGGCACATAGTAAGGCCCGAACCGCTGCACGGCGCGGTGATCGAGGTCGACGAGCGCGTCGGTGCGGACGGAACGGTGTACCGGCCGCTCGATGAAAATGCTGCGCTTCAAGGGTTGCAGCATTTCTTCGATCGTGGCCTGCGCGCCATCGCCATCGTCCTCATGCACGGCTATCGCCATGTCGCCCACGAGGCGGTGCTGGCGCGGATCGCGCGCGAGGTCGGCTTCACGCAGGTCTCGGTCAGTCACGAGGTCGCACCGCTCATCAAGCTCATCGCGCGCGGGGATACCTCGGTCGTCGATGCCTATCTTTCGCCGGTGCTCGACCGCTATGTCGCGGGGCTCGAAGCGGGGCTCGGGCCGCAGGTGACGGCGCTCTACATGCAGTCGAGCGGAGGGCTGGCGACCGGCGCAGCATTTCGCGGCAAGGACGCGATCCTGTCCGGGCCTGCGGGCGGTATCGTCGGCATGGCGGCAATCGCGCGCGAGGCCGGTTTCGATCATGTCATCGGTTTCGACATGGGCGGGACCTCCACCGACGTCTCGCACTATGCCGGACAATATGAGCGCGACAGCGAGACGCGCGTCGCCGGTGTCCGCGTTCGCACGCCCATGATGCTGATCGAGACCGTTGCCGCGGGCGGCGGGTCGATCTGCCATTTCGACGGGGCGCGCTTCCTCGTCGGGCCGGAAAGCGCAGGTGCCGTGCCCGGTCCGGCCTGCTACCGGCGGGACGGCCCGTTGGCGGTGACCGATTGCAACCTCCTGCTCGGCAAGCTTCGGCCGCAGCATTTTCCCCGGGTCTTCGGCCCTCACGCGAATGAGCCGCTATCGCTCCATGCTGCGCAGCATAAGATGGACGAAGTGCTGCAGCAGGTGCGTGCAGCAACCGGCAGGGCCCTGTCGCGCGAAGAGGCGGCGGAAGGCTTCCTCGAGATTGCGGTCGCCAACATGGCCAATGCGATCAAGACCGTTTCCCTGCGCCGCGGGCACGACATGACGCGCGCTGCGCTCGTCACCTTCGGCGGAGCCGGCGGGCAACATGCCTGCAAGGTGGCGGATGCGCTCGGGGTCGGCACGGTGCTGTGCCATCCGCTGGCAAGTGTGCTGTCCGCCTATGGAATGGGCCTTGCCGACCGGCGCGTGCTGCACGAGCGGACGCTGGCGCTGCCGCTCGAGGCGCGCAGCATGGACGATATCGGGCGCGCGGTTGAGGCGCTTGGCGCGCAGGCACGCGGCGATCTGGTCGCGCAGGGTGTCGCGCTCGACACCATTACTCTGGAGGCTACCCTGGCGGTGCGCCCCAAGGGCAGCGAGAATGCCATCGAGGTGCGCCTGGGCAGCCTTGCCTTCATGCGCGAAGCCTTCCGCGAAGGCTGGCTGAACCGCTTCGGCTTCGGCGCGGGCAGCGACCTGATCGCGGAGACCTTGCGGATCGAGGCGGTCTCCGCCGCGCAGGATGCAGGCGGCGCGACGCTGGCTCTTCCCGGCAACTCCGGCCCACCTGCCGATCATGTCGATATCTTCACCGGTGGATCGCAGCACCGTGTGCCGCTCTACTTGCGCGCCGATCTGGCCGAGGGTTTCGAGGCCGATGGTCCGTTGCTCGTGGTCGATGACGTTTCGACCACGGTCGTCGAACCCGGCTGGCAGGTGCGTGTCGACCGGTTCGGCAATCTGCTGCTCACCCGGGTCAACGCGCTGCAGGTGGCGCAGGCGCGGACCACCGCCTGCGATCCGGTGCGCCTTGAGATCATGGGCGCGCTGTTCATGGCGATTGCCGAAGAGATGGGCGCAGCGCTGCAGTTCAGCGCCAGCTCGGTCAATATCCGCGAGCGTCTCGATTTCTCCTGCGCCGTGTTCGACCGGGAGGGTAGCCTCGTCGCCAATGCGCCGCACATGCCGGTGCACCTGGGCTCGATGGGCGAGAGCGTGCGCACGATCCTGGCGCGGCGCGGCGATGCGAAGGACGGGCGCGGTCTGCTGCCGGGCGATGCCTACGTGCTCAATGCGCCCTACGATGGCGGCACGCACCTGCCCGACATCACTGTGGTCATGCCGGTCTTTGCCCATGATGACGAGAGCGCCCCGGCCTGGTTCGTCGCGGCACGCGGGCACCATGCCGACGTCGGCGGGATCAGCCCGGGATCGATGCCGCCGCGCAGTCGCTCGCTAGGCGAGGAAGGCGTGCTGATCGACAACGTGCTGCTGGTCGACCGCGGCGAGTTGCAGGAAGCGGCTCTGCGCGCCCTGCTGGCCTCGGGACCCTATCCCTCGCGGGCGATCGACCAGAACATCGCCGACCTGCGCGCGCAGGTCGCCGCCTGTATGCGCGGCGCTTCGGAACTGCGCCGCATCGCGCGCGAACAGGGGCGCGGGATCGTCGACGCCTACATGGCCCATGCACAGGCCCATGCCGAAGCTGCGGTCCGCTCGCTGATCGACAGGCTGGCCGACGGTTCGTTCCGCGTGCCGATGGACAATGGGGCGCAGATCTGCGTGACTGTGCGCATCGACCGCAAGGCCCGCGGCGCGACTATCGACTTCACCGGCACCAGCGACCAGCTTGCCGACAACTTCAATGCGCCGCTCCCGGTCGTGCGCGCAGCGGTGCTCTATGTCGTGCGCACGCTGATCGACGATGCGGTGCCGATGAACGAGGGGTGCCTGCGCCCGATCACGCTGATCGTGCCCGAAGGATCGATGTTGCACCCGCGCGCGCCAGCTGCGGTCGTTGCCGGCAATGTCGAGACCAGCCAGGCCATCACCGATGCGCTGTTCGCGGCTCTCGGCGCGATGGCGGCGTCTCAAGGGACGATGAACAACTTCACCTTCGGCGATTCGCGGCGGCAGTACTACGAGACGATTGCGGGCGGTTCGGGGGCTGGCCCGGATTTCGACGGCACCAGCGTTGTCCAGACCCACATGACCAACAGCCGCCTGACCGATCCCGAAGTGCTCGAGACCGGTTTTCCGGTACTGCTCGAAGAGTTCTCGATCCGGCGCGGGTCGGGCGGAAACGGGCTGCACAAGGGCGGCGACGGAGCGACGCGCCGCTTGCGCTTCCTCGAGCCGATGCAGGCGGGCATCCTTGCCCAGCGGCGCAAGGTTGCGCCTTTCGGTCTCGCGGGCGGTGAAGATGCGGCCCCCGGGCGAACCCGGGTGGAGCGTACTGACGGAAGCGTCGAGGATCTGGGCTCGACCGGCTCGGCGCATGTCGATGCCGGCGACGTCATCGTGATCGAGACACCCGGCGGCGGCGGTTACGGCAGGCCGGACTAGGCCCGAACGTCGTTCCAGTCGGGGTGGCGGTTGAACGCGGCCACGACATAGCTGCAGACCGGGGCGACCTTGAACTGGTTTTCGCGCGCGTCGGCCACCATCGCCTCGACCAGCCGCATGGCGACGCCGCGATTGCCGATTTCGGGCGGGACCAGGGTGTGATCGGCGAAATGGACGCCCTCGCGCTCCACCCAGGTCAGGCGGCCGACGGCATCGCTGTCCGCGACATGGGCGACATATTCGCCGCGCGTATCCTTCTCGTGCTTGGTTATGGTCACTCCGACCATGCGGCATTCTCCGGTGCGTGAATGGCAGCGCCATGCAAGCGCTTGACGCAGGGCGCGAGCCCAAGCAGGGCATATGGCCATGAAGTTCCTCTCCGACAATGCTGCCAGCGTTCATCCCGCGGTCTGGAAGGCGATGATGGCTGCGGACGCGGCCGATGCGCCCTATGACAACGATGCGCTGAGCCGCGAGCTCGACGCGCGCTTCTCCGCGCTGTTCGGGCGTGACTGCGCGGCGCTGTGGGTGGCCACCGGCACGGCGGCGAACTGCCTTGCCCTTTCGGCGATGGTGCCCCCGCACGGCGGCGCGGTCTGCCACCGCGAAGCCCATATCGAGGTCGACGAGTGCGGTGCGCCCGGCTTCTATATGCACGGTGCGAAGCTCATGCTGGCAGAGGGCGAAAGCGCAAAACTGACGCCGGAGGCGATTGCCGCGGTCGTCGAGCCGATCCGCGACGATGTTCACCAGGTCCAGCCCCATGCGGTTTCGGTCACGCAAGTGAGCGAATATGGCTGTGCCTATCGGCCCGGCGAGCTTTCGGCGATTGCCGACTATGTCAGGGGACGCGGGCTGGCGCTGCATATCGACGGCGCACGCTTCGCCAATGCCCTGGCGTTTCTGGGCTGCAGTCCGGCAGAGGCGGCGCTGGGCGCCGATGCGCTCAGCTTCGGGTTCGTCAAGAACGGGGGCATGGGCGCCGAGGCGATCGTCTTCTTCGATCCCGAGCTTGCGCGCCAGGCGCGCTATCGCCGCAAGCGGGCAGGGCACCTGCAGTCCAAGGGCCGTTATCTTGCCGCGCAGATCCTTGCCATGCTCGACAACGATGTGTGGCTCGACAATGCGCGGGCCGCAAATGCCGCTGCGGCCGAGATCGCGGCGGCGGCCGAGGGGCGCCTGCTCCACCCGGTCGAGGCCAACGAAGTGTTTCTTGCGACAAGCGCCGCCGAGCGAGAGGCGCTGCGCGCACAGGGCTTCGAGTTCTACGATTGGGGCATGGACGCGGCGCGGCTGGTAACCGCGTGGGACACCCGGCCCGAAGCGGCTGCCGCGCTGGCCCGGGCGATTGCCGGACTATGAGCGATAGCAATACCGAAGCGGCCGCTTCGCAGGCCAAGGTCGTGGCTGCCTTCCTGATCGTGACCGCGATCTGGGGGTCGACATGGCTGGTGATCAAGGACCAGGTCGGCCTCGTTCCGGCCAGCTGGTCGATCACCTACCGTTTCGCCATCGCCTGCATCGGCATGTTCATCTTCGCGAAGCTGCGCGGCGATCCGCTGCGCCTCTCGCGCGAGGGGATGATCCTCTCGGTCTTCGTGGGTCTCTCGCAGTTCTTCCTGAACTTCCAGTTCGTGTACCGCGCTGAAATCCACCTGACCTCCGGGCTGGTCGCCGTGTTTTACGCGCTGCTGATGGTACCCAATACGCTGCTGGGGCGACTGTTCCTGAAGGAGACGGTGAAGCCGCGCTTCGTCTTCGGCTCGCTGATCGCCATCGCGGGGATCGCCCTGCTGCTGATCCATGAATTTCGCGATGCGCCGCCCGACAGCCGCATTGCACTGGGCATTGCGCTGACTTGCGCCGGACTGTTCAGCGCATCGTCTGCCAACGTGCTGCAGGCCACGCCCGCCGGGCGACGCCAGCTCGTCGTGCCGCTGCTTGCCTGGTCAATGGTCTGGGGCACGCTTGCCGACGCGCTGTTCAGCATCGTCACCGCAGGGCCGCCGGTGGTCGACATGCGCTGGGGCTATCTTGCCGGGATCGCCTATCTGGCGATTTTCGGGTCGGTGGTATCCTTCCCGCTCTACTTCGTGCTGATCCGTACGCTGGGCGCAGGCCGGGCAGCCTACAACGGCGTGGCTGTTCCGGTCGTCGCGATGGTGCTGTCGACCTTTTTCGAGGACTATCGCTGGACCGGCCTTGCCGGCGGTGGCGCGCTGCTGGCGCTCGTCGGCCTGCTCTTTGCGCTGTCAGCGCGGGCGAAGCGCGCGTAGGCCTTCGCGAAAGCTGGGATAGCGGGGCTGCCAGCCGAGCACGCGCTTGGCCTTGCCGTTGGCGACCCGGCGGTTCTCCGCATAGAACGAGCGTGCCATCGGCGACAGGTTCGCCTCCTCGAGCGACTGCATCGGCGGCGGTGCGATGCCGAGCAGCGCGCAGGCTTCCTCGACGAGCCGATTCTGGCTGCAGGGCTCGTTATCAGAGAGATTATAGGCCCCCGGGGCCGCATCGAGACCGGCGATGACCCCTGCGGCGATATCCTCCACATGGGCGCGGCTGAATACCTGCCCAGGCAGATCGATGCGATGGGCACGCCCTTCGGCGAGCCGTTCGAAGATCGACCGGCCCGGACCGTAGATCCCGGGCAGGCGATAGACGCGCGCGCCGCGCCTGAGCCAGGCGGCGTCGGCTTCGGCCCTGGCGACGCGGCGGCCGGTTCCCGTCGGCGCGCCTTCATCGACCCACGCGCCTTCGGCATCGCCATAGACGCCGGTCGAGGACAGGTAGGACAGCCTCTTTGCGCCGAGGGCATCGCCATAGCGCTCCAGCACCGGGTCGAGCCCCTCGCTGCCCGGCGGGACCGAGGAGAGCACATGATCGGCATCGGCCAGCGCCATGCGCACGTTGCCCTCGTCTTCGAAGGAGAGGGTACCGTCGCGGCCGGTGGAGACGATTTCCCATCCTGCTGCTTCGAGCCGGTCCGCGATGTAGCCGGCGGTATAGCCGAGGCCGAAGATGAACAGGCGGCGCTTCACTTGCGATGTTCTCCGAAGTGCTGGGGCAGGGGGGTGGGACGGACCATCCGGGCATCGGGCACATGGTCTTTCTTCCACTGCATCGCCATGCGCACCCGCGTCGCTCCGGAGGGATGGTCGAAGAACAGCATTTCCTCGACGGGGCCCGGCTCGATCTTGCGATAGTCGGCCAGCTTCATCGCTACCGCGGCGAAGGCGTCGGGTTCGCGTGCGGCGTCGAGGCCGAAGGCGTCGGCCTCGCTTTCGTCGATGCGGATCAGGCTGTTCGTCAGCGGTGTCGCCAGCAGGGAGAGAATGGAGATGCAGATCATCATCACCGGAACCGATGCCGGATCGGAAAGATCCTGAACACCCCAACTCTGGCCATACCGGGCGATAAGCCAGGGGGCGATGCGCGCCACGACGAACAGGCACAGGGCGGCAAGGACAACGAAGAAGGCGATGTTGCGCCAGGCATGGCCGAGCACGTAGTGGCCCAGCTCATGGCCCATCACCGCCTCGATCTCCTCGGGCGTCGAGCGGTTGAGGAGATTGTCGTTGAGGCTGATGCGGATCGTCGGGCCGATGCCGGAAACATTGGCGGAAATCCGGTCGCTCTGCTTGCTCGCGTCGAAGACGTAGATGTGCTTTACCGGGACATCGAACCGGTTCGCCATGGCGACGATGCGGTCGCGCAGCGGGCCCTGCGGCATTTCCCTGTAGGTGTTGAACAGCGGCGATAGATAGATCGGCGCCAGCAGCAGCGCGACAAACGCAAAGACGGCGACGATGCCGGTGCCAAGCACCCACCAGCGGCGCGGGAAGCGGCGTATCGCGGCATAGAGCGCGGCCAGCACGGCGGTTCCCACTACCAGGCTGAAGGCAAGGGAGATCGCCTGTTCGCCCAGCCAGCCGCCGAATGACAGGTTCATCAGTCCGTAGGAGCGTTCGCGGATGAACTGGCTGTAGATCGTCCAGGGCAGCGTGAGCACGGAACCGGCGAGCAGGTAGAGCAGCGCGGTTACCGCCGCAATGGCCGAAGGGCGCTGCGAAATCCGGCTGCCCCAGTCCCGGAACCGGCCGGACAGGCGCAAGTGGAGCAGCGCCCAGTCGATCAGCACCGCGATCAGCGTGCCCCACAGGGGTAGCCAGTAACCGCCTTCGAAATAGGCGTCGGACCGGGCGCGGGCGGGGCCTTGCAGCGTGTCGAGCCAGAGTCGGGTCGCCTGGTCGACGTCGAATCCGGACTGCGGCGCGCTTGCCGCCATGGCCGGGCCCGAAAGGATCGCCAACCCCGCGACCAGCACCATCACTGCGCGCTTGCCATGCATCATTCGATCTTATCCCCCCAGACTCCGGGTAAATTCGTACCGCAACGGCTGGCAATCGCAAGGTAAGCCTCTAAATCTAGGCCATGGACATCGCCAGCACTCCCGCCGACTCCGAAGCCAACATGCAGGTTGCCGACGCCGCGCCGCCGCCACAGGCGCCGCCGGTCATCCACCGCGAAGACTACTTGCCGCCGGCCTGGCTGGTGCCGCAGATCGCGCTGGAGTTCGCACTTGGCGTCGATGAGACGCACGTCACTTCGAAGCTTTCGGTGCAGCGCAATCCGGCCGGGAACGGATCGGACCTGATCCGTCTGAATGGCGATCAGATTGCGCCGCTTTCGGTGAGGGTCGATGGCGAGGCGATCAACGACTGGCGGCTCGACGGCCCGGACCTGCTGATCGAACTGCACGGCCAGGCCCACGAAATTGAGATCGAGACGCTGATCAAGCCGATCGCCAACAGCCAGCTGATGGGCCTGTATGCTTCCCACGGGATGCTGTGCACGCAGTGCGAGGCAGAGGGCTTCCGCCGGATCACGTTCTTTCCCGACCGGCCTGACGTGCTTTCGGTCTATTCGGTGCGCATGGCCGGCGACAAGGCGGCTTTCCCGATCCTGCTCTCGAACGGCAACTGTACCGCGCAGGGGGAAGGGGAGAACGGTACCCACTGGGCCGAGTGGCACGATCCCTGGCCCAAGCCGAGCTATCTCTTCGCGCTCGTCGCCGGGAATCTCGTCGCCAACAGTGCCGCTTACACGACCCGCAGCGGCCGCCAGGTCGCGCTGAACATCTGGGTGCGTCCCGGGGATGAGAGCCGCACCCAGCACGCGCTCGATTCGCTGATCGCCTCGATGAAGTGGGACGAGCAAACCTTCGGGCGCGAATACGACCTCGACCTGTTCAATGTCGTCGCCGTTTCCGACTTCAACATGGGGGCGATGGAGAACAAGGGCCTCAATATCTTCAACACCCGTTATGTCCTGGCCGATCCGGACACGGCGACCGATGCCGATTACGATGCGATCGAAGGCGTGATCGGACACGAGTACTTCCACAACTGGTCCGGCAACCGGATCACCTGCCGCGACTGGTTCCAGCTTTCGCTCAAGGAAGGCTTCACGGTGCTGCGCGACCAGCTGTTCAGTGCCGACATGGGTTCGGAGCCGGTCAAGCGGATCGAGGACGTGCGCGTCCTTCGCTCGGCCCAGTTCCCCGAGGATTCGGGCCCGCTGGCGCACCCGATCCGGCCCGATTCCTACCAGGAGATCTCCAACTTCTATACCGCGACGGTCTATAACAAGGGCGCCGAGGTCATCCGCATGATGCGGACCATGGCGGGGCCGGAGCGCTTCCGCAAAGGCACCGATCTCTACTTCGAACGCCATGACGGCGAAGCGGCGACCTGCGAGGATTTCATCAAGGCGATCGAGGAAGGCGCCGGACTGGACCTCGAGCAGTTCCGCCTCTGGTACTCGCAGGCCGGAACGCCGCAAGTGCAGGTTCGCATGGCCCATGAAGGCGATGCCGTGACCCTCACGGTCAGCCAGGCCGTTCCTTCCACCCCGGGGCAGGCGATGAAGCAGCCCATGCCGATTCCCCTGCGGATCGCCCTGTTCGACCGCGATACGGCCAGCCACGACGGCGAACGGCTCATCATCCTCGACAAGGCCAGCGACACTTTCCGCTTCGAGGGATATGCCAAGGCCCCGGTGCTTTCGGTCAACCGCGGCTTCTCCGCGCCGATCGCCCTCGATGTCGAGCGGCCGGTCGAGGACCTGGTGTTCCTCGCCGCCAGCGACGACGATCCCTTTGCACGATACGAGGCGATGCAGAGCCTTGTCGTTCGCCACCTGATCGCGGCCGTGTCGGACGCCATGAGCGCATCGGCCAAGGCCGCAGAGCGCAACGCCGTGAAGCGCGCCTTCGCCGCCGTGCTCGACGATGTCGCCCTCGATGACCTGATGCGCGGTGAGCTGCTGATGCTGCCGCCTGTCTCCTACCTGGCCGAGCAGCTGCTGGTCGCCGACCCGAGCGCACTTTACGAGGCGCGCGAGGATCTCAAGGCATGGCTGGGCCGGGAGCTTTCCGCCTCGCTGCGGGCGCTGCACGACCGCGTTTCCGCGATACCATACAGCCGTGATGCCGGCGCGCGCGGCGCGCGCAAGTGCAAGGCGCAGGCGCTGATCTACATTGCCGCGGCCGATCCGGCCGAAGGGGCGCGCCGGGCCGATACGCAGTACTGGGCGGCGGACAATATGACCGATCGCCAGAGTGCGCTGAGCGTGCTGTGCGGACTTGACGTGCCCGAGCGCAAGCAGGCGCTGGACGACTTCCACAAGCGCTATGAAGGCAATGCGCTCGTCATCGACAAGTGGTTTGCGCTTCAGGCCGGATCCACCCATCCGCTGGTGCTCGACCACATCCGCGACCTTGCGCTGCACCCGGATTTCACGATGTCCAATCCCAACCGGGTGCGGGCGCTCTACATGTCTGCGGCGGTCAATCCCAAGGCATTCCACGATGCCGGCGGGGAAGGCTATCGCACCATCGGCGAATTGATTCGCCGGCTCGATCCGATCAACCCGCAGACTGCGGCGCGCTTCGTCCCGGCCCTGGGGCGCTGGCGGCGAATCGAAGCGGAGCGCTCCCACCTGATGAAGGCAGAGCTCGAGAAGATTGCATCGCTGCCGGATCTGTCGCGCGACGTGCGCGAACAGGTGACCAAGAGCCTTGGCTGACAGCGAGCCAGAGATGACCGGCGCCGCAGCGGTCGAAGTCAACCGGGCTGCACTGCTGGAGGGGCTGCCGCACGGGTTCCTCGGCCGGCGCGGCGGCGTGAGCCGGGGCGCGGTCGCCGGGCTGAATGTAGGGCTCGGCTCGGGCGACGATCCCGGCGACGTGGCCGAGAATCGCGCGCGCGCCGTCGCCGCGGTCCAGCCTGGCGCGCGGCTGGTCTCGGTCTATCAGGTCCACTCGCCCGACTGCGTCGTCGTGGGCGAGGATCCATGGATGGATGACGCCCGCCCGCATGCCGATGCCCTTGTCACAGATCGCCCGGGGCTGCTGCTGGGGATCGTCACGGCCGACTGCGCGCCGGTCCTGCTGGCCGACCGCGAAGCGGGCGTCGTCGGCGCTGCCCATGCCGGCTGGAAAGGTGCCATCGGCGGCGTCACCGACCGCACCGTGGAGGCCATGGAGACGCTAGGGGCAAAGGCGGGCCGGATCGTCGCTGCGATCGGTCCCTGCATCGCCCAGGCGTCCTACGAAGTGGACCAGTCCTTCTTCGACCGCTTCTGCAAGGACGATTCCGAGAACGTCCGATTCTTCGTGGCGGGCCGGAAAAGGCATCATCATTTCGATCTGGAAGGTTATGTCGCCGCGCGTCTCGAGGCTGCAGGGCTTGCCGCGGTGGAGCGTCTGCGTCTCGATACTTATGCCGAACCGGACCGATTCTTTTCCTTCCGCCTGGCCACGCACCGCAACGAACCCGCCTATGGGCGCGAGCTTTCGCTGATCGGGCTGGGCTGAACCTGCGGCACTTGCCGCAGCAAGCCAGCTTGCGGCGGGACTGGGCGCATCAAAACCGCCAAGGTTTCCTGCGCCTTGTGCCAGACCAAAAAGGCGGTTGGCACGGCGGACTTTCGTGTATATCAGGCCCGCCAAGTCGGTATCGGCCCGGAGCACGTCCGGACTGCGTGCCGTCGAAGGGGGATACCAAGCGTACCATTGGTAAGCTGATGGCTCGTTGTCGGTCCCCCGGCAGTGGGTTGTCGAAAGCAAGGCAAGGGCAAACATGGCAGAAGTAGATGGCGTGCGGCGGCGCGACTTCATCAATATCGCCGCAGTAAGCGCGGCGGGTGTCGCTGGCGTTGGGGTAGTGATTCCCCTGGTCAGCCAGATGTCGGCATCGGCCGACGTTCTTGCGGCTTCGTCGACCGAAGTCGATATCTCCGCGATCCAGCCGGGGCAGGCGATCAAGGCGATTTTCCGCAAGCAGCCGGTCTTCGTGCGCAACCTGACTCCCAAGGAGATCAAGGAAGCGAACGCGGTCGACGTCTCGACCCTGCGCGATCCGCAGACGCTGGAAGAGCGTACCAAGGAAGGCAAGGAAAACTGGCTTATCACCATGGGCGTTTGCACCCACCTCGGCTGTGTGCCGCTGGGTGCCGGCGAGGGTGAGAACCGCGGCGAGTTCGGCGGTTACTTCTGCCCCTGCCACGGTTCTTCCTATGACACCGCCGCCCGCATCCGTAAGGGCCCCGCGCCCAAGAACCTCGAGGTTCCGGAGTACGAATTCACCTCCGATACCGTCGTCAAGATCGGTTAAGGCCAAGAGAGAGGATCACGATCATGAGCTTTCCCTGGGCCAAGGAATACAAGCCTTCCCATCCCTTCATGAAGTGGATGGACGACCGGCTTCCCCTGCCGCGCCTCGTCTATAACGCTGTCGGCAGCGGCTACGAGGTTCCGCGCAACCTCAACTATTTCTGGAACTTCGGTTTCCTCGCGGGGCTCTGCCTCGTGCTGCAGATCGTCACCGGTATCGTGATGGCGATGCACTATGCATCGAACACCGCGGTGGCATTCGACACCATCGAGATGACGGTGCGCGACGTGAACTGGGGCTGGCTGATGCGCTATGCGCACGCCAACGGCGCCTCGGCATTCTTCGTCGTCATCTACATCCACATCTTCCGCGGATTCTTCTACGGTTCGTACAAGGCGCCGCGCGAAATGGTGTGGCTGCTGGGCGTCGTGATCTTCCTGCTGATGATGGCGACCGCCTTCATGGGCTACGTGCTTCCCTGGGGCCAGATGAGCTTCTGGGGCGCCAAGGTCATCACCGGCCTGTTCTCCGCAATTCCGCTTGTCGGTGAACCGCTGCAGCAGTGGCTGCTCGGCGGCTTCGCGCCGGACAATGCCGCGCTGAACCGCTTCTTCTCGCTGCACTACCTGCTGCCGTTCGTGATCCTGGGCGTCGTGATCCTGCACATCTGGGCACTGCACATCCCGGGTTCCTCGAACCCGACCGGCGTCGAAGTGAAGAGCGAGAGCGACACCGTTCCGTTCTATCCCTACTACGTTGCCAAGGACGGCTGGGCGATCGGCGTCTTCGCGTTCCTGTACTGCGCGATGGTGTTCTTCTTCCCGAACGCCCTGGGCCACCCGGACAACTACATTCCGGCCAACCCGATGAGCACGCCCGCGCACATCGTTCCCGAATGGTACTTCTGGCCGTTCTACGCGATCCTGCGCGCTTTCACCCAGGACTTCTTCTTCATCCCGGCAAAGCTCATGGGCGTGCTGGCGATGTTCGGCGCGATCCTGGTCTGGTTTTTCCTGCCGTGGCTCGACAAGTCGCCGGTGCGTTCGGGCTCCTATCGCCCGCTGTACAAGAAGTTCTTCTGGTTCGGCCTGATCCCGGCCATGGCGGTCCTGTTCTACTGCGGCGGTGCGCCGGCGGCAGAACCCTACGTCATGTTCAGCCAGATCGCCGCGCTGTACTACTTCGCGCACTTCCTGATCATCCTGCCGATCGTCTCGGCCATCGAGAAGCCGCTGCCGCTGCCCTATTCCATCACCGAGTCCGTTCTCGGCGAGGATGAGGCTGCCAAGCTCGCTCCCTCGGCGTGATCAACAGCTAGAACGAAAGACGAAAGACATGGCACGCATTCTCTCGATCCTCGTCGGGCTGTTCTTCACGGTAGCCCTGGCCTGGTCCTTCGTGCTCGGCGCCATCACGGCTGCGACTGATCCGTCGCCGCCCACGGCCGAGCATGAATTCCACCTCCTGCCCAAGGAAGTGCACTTCTCGTTCGACGGCCCCTTCGGCAAGTTCGACAACCAGCAACTCCAGCGCGGCTTCCAGGTCTACAAGGAAGTCTGCTCGGCCTGCCACGCGCTCAAGCACGTCGCTTTCCGCGACCTTGCCGCGCTCGGTTACACCGAAGCTGAAGTGAAGGCGATCGCGGCCGGCTTCACGGTTCCGGGCGTTGACCCGAACACCGGTGAATCCACCATGCGTCCGGGCGCGCCGACGGATTACTTCCCGTCGCCGTTCGCCAACGACGTGGCGGCTCGCGCTGCGAACAACAACGCGGTTCCGCCGGATCTCTCGCTGATCACCAAGGCGCGCCACGAAGGCCCGGCCTATGTGTACTCGCTGCTGACCGGCTTCCAGGACCAGCCCGCCGAACTCCTGAAGGAGTTCCCGGATGCCAAGACGCCGTCGGGCCTGCACTACAACCCGTACTTCCCGAACCTGAACCTCGCGATGGCTCCGCCGCTCACTGCCGATGGCCAGGTCGAGTACGGTGACGGCACCAAGTCGACCGTCGACCAGATGTCGAAGGACGTCGCGGCGTTCCTGACCTGGGCTGCAGAGCCCAAGCTGGAAAAGCGCAAGCAGACCGGCTGGCCGATCCTCGGCTTCCTGCTCTTCGCCACCATCCTGGGCTACATGTCGTACCGGAACATCTGGGCCGACAAGAAGCACTGATAACCCGGTCTTCCGGACCGGAACGCAGGCGCCCCTCCATCTCCGGATGGCAGGGGCGCTTCGCATTTGAAGGAGTGAAAAACCGTGAGTCCCGATGACCTCAAGGCGCTCGTGCGCTCGATCCCGGATTTCCCGAAGCCGGGTATCCTGTTTCGCGACCTCACGACCCTCATGAGCGACGGCCCGGGCTTTGCGGCTGCCGTGGCGATGCTGGCGCAGCGCGTTGAAGCTGCCGGCGCACAAGCCATTGCCGGAATCGAGGCGCGCGGTTTCATCTTTGGGGCGGCGGTCGCGGCGCACTGCGGTGTGGGCTTCATTCCGGTGCGCAAGCCCGGCAAGCTTCCCGTCCCGGTGCTCGCGATCGATTACGCCCTCGAATACGGAACCGACACGCTCGAGATTGACCCCGGCGCGGTGGCACAAGGCAGCCGAATCGTGTTGCTGGACGATCTCATCGCCACCGGCGGCACCGCAATGGCCGCACTCGAACTGATCCGGCGCGCAGGCGGCGTCGTCGAAGAGGCATTGTTCCTCGTCGACCTGCCGGAGCTGGGCGGTGCCTCACGACTGCGCGATGCAGGCGTGTCGGTAGAAGCGCTCCTCGACTTTCCCGGCCACTGATCTGCGACCGCCCTGCCGCTTCAGGCGGCCACAGAATTCTTGCCCTTGGCGGCGGCCTTCTTCTTGCCGCCTTTCTTGCCTTCGGGCTCGTCCATCAGGACCTGCACGGCCTTGGAATGGGCCACGGTGCCCGCTTCCGTGAGCGCAAAGTAGTTGGCCTCGATTTCGTCGAGATCGTAGAGGTAATTGACCATGACGCCATGCGACTGCTTCTGGCCGTTTGGCGAGAGGTCCGCGTTGGCATGAATCGCCTCGAGCCTGGCACCGTTGCCCAGGTGGAATCGGGCGACGGGGTCGAGGGGTTGTCCGCCCTCGCCCTTGGCCTCGACGAGATAGCGCGCGGCGAGTTGCCGGATTTCGCCCGAGCCGGACAGGCGGGTATCGGAATCCCGTCCCTTGGCGAGCCACTTGGCGAAGCCCGGGACCGGTGAGAGCGTGGCGAAAGTCTTGAGGTGCGGCAGTTCCTCCTTGAGGAGACCGACGACGCGCTTGATCAGGTGGTTGCCGAAGGGAACGCCCTTGAGGCCGACCTGGCAATTGCTGATCGAATAGAAGATGGCGCAACTGGCTTCACGCGGATCGGTCGTGATGCGCTCTTCGGCAATCACCTCGTGGATCGCACCCGGCAGCTTCGGGGTAAGCGCCACTTCGACGAAAATAAGCGGATCGTCGCGCATCTGGGGATGGAAAAAGCCGTAGCAGCGCCGGTCCATCGGCTCGACCCTGCGGCGCAAGTCGTCCCAGCCATGGATCGTGTGGACCGCTTCGTAGCGGATGATGCGTTCCAGCAGAAAGGCGGGCGAATCCCAGGCAATGCGCCGCAATTCCAGGAAGCCGGCATTGAACCAGGCGGTGAAGGCGCTTTCCAGTTCGCGGTCCAGCGCGGCCATGCCGGCCGATCGCGTGTTGCGCGGCACGGCCAGCAGGTCCTCGCGCAGGCCGATCAGGCGCTGCGTGCCTTGCGGGGCAAGGTTCAGCTGGTTGATCAGCCGGTGACTGGGCAATTCCGCGGCCTGATTGAGAGCCAGCGCTGAAGCCTCGTCGCGCTTTTCGTTCCATCGCGCGATGGCCTTGTCGATCGCCTTGCCGTCGGCGGGATGCCGTTCGTGTACCTTGGCCAGGAACTCCTGTCGCGCCGAGGCATCGCTGGCTTCGTAGAGGTCGAAGAAGGCCGAGGCGAGAGCCGGTCCTGAAGCGCGACCGCGCAGTGAGAGCAGGGCGTCGGCAATTTCCAACAGGCTTTCGCCGCCACTGCGCCGCGAGGTCACGCCAAGGCCGCGAAGAAGCTTACCAAGGCCCGAACTCATGAGCAGGTCGAGCGCATTGCGCCTCTTGGCCGGGTTCTGGTCTTCGCTCGGATTGGGCGTACCGAATGAATTCATCGTCGCGCGACTCCTCGTGTGGCGGTCACTCCAGCATAGCATTGCTGCATTGGCGAACACACGATGTCGTGGCGCCCGGCAGCAATGCAAGGGGGGGCGTGCCTGCTGTGAGCAGCCATGCCGACCTGCCACGGCCCGCGGCTGCATGGTCTCATCCACAATGGGAAACCCGCCCGGTGCAAGACAGGCGTTGACGAAACGACGAATCTCGTGAAAAGCGGCCTCACGAAGCGGCTTGCTTTGACCGGACTATTCGCCGGAACGAGCGGGTATAGCATAGTGGTAATGCTCTAGCCTTCCAAGCTAGCTAGGCGGGTTCGATTCCCGCTACCCGCTCCAGCCGGTCTTCCCACAACTTTCCCGGATAGCCGATAATTCCCCCAGAGGCTCTGGCGTTTCGTCCATTTGGCGATCTGGCTCGTTACCAAGAGCGCCGCGGGTCGCCTATGCATGGCTCAATCGCAAGCGAACAAGTCCGCTGCACAGTCTTCGACAGGAGGCGACCGATGCCTCTTTGCGATGCACCGGCCGCCAGCTTTCGGGTTGCAATCCGCCTTTACGCGCCGAAACCCCCGTCGATTGTCTGCATCGACCCGGTGATCATCGCGCCGTGGGGGCCAGCGATATAGGCTGTCAGCTCGGCGATTTCCGCCGGCTTCGCGTGACGCTTGATCGCCATGAAGCTGTGCATCGTCGAAGCCATCGGTCCCTCAGCCGGATTCATCTCGCTATCCGTCGGTCCCGGCTGAATGCTGTTGACCGTAATTCCCCGATCGCCGAGGTCACGCGCCAATCCGCGCACCATTCCCTGCACGGCTGACTTCGTCAGGGCATAGGCCGCACCGCCCGCGAAGGGCATGCGGTCGCCGTTGACGGAACCGATGATGATGATCCGCCCGTTATCGTTCATGCGCCGTGCCGCTTCCACTGATGCGTGATAGGGCGCACGGACATTGACGTCGATCATCCGGTCGATCTCGTCCGCGTCGAGGGTCAGCGGATCGCCCAGCACGAGGGTGCCGGCGTTGACGACTATGACGTCCAATGCGCCGCGACTTGCAACTGTCGCGGTCAGGGCGTCGCGATCGGCGCTGTTCGCCTGGATCGCCTGTGCCCCGGTCTCGTCCGAGAGACTGTTGGCGGCATCGCGTGACCCGGCATAGGTGAAGGCGACGGAGGCACCCGCCGCGCTGAAACGACGTACGATTGCTGCGCCGATTCCGCGGCTGCCGCCAAGTACTAGGACATTCTTTCCGGTAAGCTCATTCATGATCTGTCTCCTCTGGTCAGATTTCCAGCGGGAAGGATCCCGGGAGTGCCAGGTCGCTCTCGCTGTCTGGACCTGAAGATGCCGATCATTCATTGTTCGAACTAGGCGTCCAATTCCGGACTTCGATAACGGATTATCCGAACAATGATGAAGCTCGATGGTATCGCTGCCTTTGTCACCACCGTCGATGAAGGCTCGATCAGTGCAGCGTCAAGGCGCCTCGGCCTGGCCAAGTCGGTGGTAAGCGAACGGCTCGCCGAATTGGAAAGAATTCTGGGCGTCACCTTGCTCCAGCGCTCCACGCGCAGGCTTGCACTGACCGGTGCCGGTCGGGGGTTTCTCGAACGCGCACGACGCATCCTGCGAGAGATCGAGGAAGCGGCGGCCGAGCTCGATGCGAGCAGTGGCAAACTCGCCGGGCCACTGCGCATTTCCGCTCCGGTCGGATTTGGCGTTCTGCACCTCGGCCCCGCCATTGCCCGCTTTCTGCAGGAGAATCCCGGCATCGAAATGTCTCTCGAACTCGATGACAGCTTCGTCGACGCAGCTACCAGCGGCTTCGATGCTGTCCTGAGACATGGCGCGGTCGGGGACGGGCGCCTGATCGCTCGCCGACTGGCGACGAGCCGGCGCCTCCTGGTAGCATCGCCCGAATACCTTGCGACCCATGGCGCGCCCAATTCGCTCGCTGATCTCGAGCGCCATCGCGGGGTTCTCTATGCCAACCGAACGGGCGACTGGCGCTTCGCTGTCGGTTCGGGATGGTCGGTCGTTCGGCCAAGAGCCGTGCTACGGGTCAACAATGGTCTCGTCATGCGCGACGCAGCCCTCGCCGGTCTCGGCCTGGCCCTCTTGCCGTCCTTCTTCGTCAATGAGGACGTGCACAAGGGTCATCTGGAGGAAGTCGACATCGGATGGCCGGCCGAAGGCGCTGAATTGTTCCTGACTTATCCGCGCGATCATGGGGCTGCCGCGAAGATCCGCGCCCTTGGCGAAAGCCTGCGAAGGAGCTTCGGCGATCCACCGTACTGGGAGAAGTTTTGACCGGTCCGCCCTCGCAGCGGCGGACTTGTAGCTCGCCGATGTGGACGCAGGAGCCGTTCCATTCGCAAGCGCGCGGGCGGCAGCGTGCGATGCCAGCCCGACGTCATGGGGGTTTCGTCAGATTGGCGGGCAAGGCGCGAGGCGAAGGGCAGCGACATCCAGGCCCCTTGCGCCCGTCAGGCGGAACCTCCGCGAAGGCACTGGGCGCCACGTGGAATGAGGGGAGCGCAGCAAGGCTTGCGAGCGAAGCATTTGGATTCTCGCGCTTTGCCTGATCCAAATGCCGCCGGAGGGGGGCGATCCAACTTTCTTCAAAAACATTGAAAAAAGGGTTTGACCGAATCGGGGGTGGGACTTAGAGGGCCTCTCACCGCGGCGGAACACACGGT